>DASZMK010000161.1:0-47700 GCA_035551855.1 Solirubrobacteraceae bacterium | reverse complement strand
GGTGCATGGCTGACGGGCGCGCGGGGCATAGTCGCCGGCCCTCGGTCCGGCCGGCGACGTAGCGGCCGTCCCTTCTTCGTTGCCGGAAGTTCGTGGTGTGGCACGGTCTCGGCGCGGTTGGCGGTGAAAACGGCGCATCGAAGGGAGGGTGACCGGCGGTCCGGGCGCGGTGCCGGGCGTCCGTGGTCGCCGCACCGGATTTCGGCGTGCACCGTGCGCCAAACCGCGGATCGCTGAGATGATTTGGCACCACGCGCAGGCTCAGCCCCCAGAATGCGCCAGATCTCCAGGCGGTCGCCTGATTTGGCGCGTGGTGCATGGCCGACAGGCGTGGTGCATGGCCCATCGGGTGCGCCGGGCATGACCGACAAGCGCGCGGCGCATGACCGACGGCCCGGGGTCCGACCAGCCCCCTCGCGACCGTCCCTTCTTCGTTGCCGAGAAGTTCGCCCTTCGGACACCGTCCGCCGGCCCAAGACGAGCAAACGGGCCGCATCGCGTGCACCACGACACCAACGATCCGCGCGCCGCCCGCACGGCCCGCCCGGCGCCGGCGACGCCGGCCCGCCACCAGCGCGACAGGCCTGAACCCTCAGGTGTCCGGCTCTTGCTCCGTGTCCGGCTCGCTCCCCGGCGCGGCCCGGTCATCGTCCGGTTCGTCGAAGGCGTCCTCGATCACGCGCCGGGCGGCGTGCTGGTCGCCGTGGCTGGCGTGCTCGACGAGCTGGTGCTCGGCCTGCTCGAAGCCCTCGGACTCGCCCTGACCGCTTTCGGTCAACGGGCGCTGGGCCGGATCCTCCAGGTCCTCGGCATCCTCAGGCGGTGGCTCGTCGCTGACCCGGCCGCCGATCGAGGCGGCCTCGGCGGCCGCCGCATCCTCCTGCTCGCGCTCAAATGGGGTTTCTCTCTCTGGCATGCGCAGTCTCCTACCCGCGCGCCGCGGCGGCGAAAAGTGCCTCCCTGGGGGTGTCGTCGCGCAAAGTGCAGCCGCACTGTCGACCCTGCCGCGCCGGACAGAGCTGTGCGAGGTCGCGCAGGCGAGCCGGTCGCGGTTGGTCGTGGGCTCCGTGGATGTTCGAGGAACGGTCCTACTCACCGTCGGTGCGATCGGTCCTAGAATTACAGCGGTGATGAGTACCGCTATCCGCGTAATGCGCTTCCAAGCGTTCGCGGCACCCTCGACCTCGGCCACATCCGTGGGCGCAGATCAGTAGGCTCGTGTCCAGCGTGCAGAATCAGTTCCGCGTAGATGTCCGACGGGATGGGGCGGCGGTGGTGGTCGCCGTGACCGGAGAGCTCGACCTCGCGTCGGGCCCGGAGCTCGAAACCGAGCTCGACCGGCTCTCCGGCCCGGACACGAAGCTGGTCATCATCGACCTTCGGCAGCTCGATTTCATGGACTCAACGGGTCTTTCGATCATCGTCCGCGCCCATCAGCGCATGGCGGGCGAAGGCTGCGAGATGGGACTGGTCAAGGGCTCCCAGCAGGTGCAGCGCCTGCTGGACCTGACGGGCGTCGCCGACCGCCTCCGCCTCGTCGACACGCCGGAAGAGCTGCTCGCGGGCCGCTGACGCCGGTCACGCAGCGGTCACAGCTGCGCCGAGACGACCCCGCCACGCCACAGCGCGCCGTGCCGACCCCACCACGCTCAGCGCCGGTGATCGATCACGACCACGCGCAGACGCTCGGCGTCCCCCTCGGGCTCCACGGATACCTGGTCGGAGAGCAGCACGAGCGGCGAGGCGGGATGGCCGGTGGACCGCACGTCCAGCCGTGAACCGGTGCCGGCGCGGAAGGGCCCCACAACAAGCTCGAGACGACGGTCCTCGGCCCGCATCTGCGCTTCGATCCGGTCTCCATGGGCGGCGCTCGCCGCGTGGGCGGCCAGCGTGTCCGTCACGAGGTAGACGTCGGAGAACCGGTCCAGGGAGAAGTGCGCCGTCGCGGCGAGCGTGCGCGCCAGGCGGCCCAGGACCCCCGGCAGCAGGGTGACCGGGGAGAGGGAGACGACCACCTCTCCCTCCTGCGCGGGCGGCATCTCGGAGTCCGGGGTGGCCCGCGCGGGCGACGTCAGGAGCCTTCTGCCGTCGCGGCTCACCGCGAAGTCCATCTGGACCTCGGTCCCGTCATCGGGTGCCGAGGCGAAGCGCACGCTGTCGGTGAGCGCCCGGATGACAGAGAGACCGATGCCCTGCCCGGCGTCGCCCGTCGCCGGTGGAGCCGCCATGCCGACCCCGCGATCGGTGACGGTGACCCGGACGCGATCGTCGGCGATGTACAGCCCCACCTCCATCGGACCGGCGTTCCCGCCGTATGCATGGAGGACGACGTTGTTGCATGCCTCGCTGACCGAGGTCTTCAGGTCATCGAGAAGCTCCGGATCGATCGCAAGCAACTCGGCGACACCGCCGAGCATCCCTCGGACGATGGTCAGGGTCTGCGGCCTGCTCTCGAGGCGCAGGCGGACGGTGGAACCTTCAACGCTCACCTCAACACAGATTGAGGTTCCCGGGGGCGCACGCCGACAAACCGACGCGCGCCCAGCGACGCCCCGTCAGCCGTCCGTGATCTCTGACAGATGTGCGATCGCCCGGCGAAGGATGCGCGACACCTGCATCTGCGAGACGCCGATCTGCTCGGCGATCTGGGTCTGCGTCAGGTCGTGGACGAAGCGCAACGCCAGCACCTCGCGCTCGCGCGCCGGCAGCTGGCGCGCCGCCGCGCCGATGGTGACGCGCTCGTCGGCCGACTGCAGACTGGGATCCTCGTCTCCAAACGATTCGACCATCGTGCCACTTTCGCCCTCGCCATCGTCGTACGGGGCGTCGAGCGAGGTCGCGTGATGGGCCCGAGAGGTCTCCAGCGCATCGAGGACATCCTCGATGCTCAGCTCGAGGTACTCCGCGAGCTCGGCAACCGTGGGGACGCGATTGGACCGGGCGCTCAGCGTCTGCTGGGCCTCCTCGACCTTGACAGCCCGCTCCTGGGCGCCCCGCGGAACGTGAACGGCCCAGCCGAGATCCCGGAAATAGCGCTTCAGCTCGCCGAGAATCGTCGGTACCGCGAACGACGAGAACGCGGTCCCACGACCGAGGTCAAAGCGGTCGATCGCCTTGACGAGACCAAGGCTCGCCACCTGCAGGAGGTCGTCGAATGGCTCGCGGGCTCCGCTGTAGCGCCGAGCAAGCTTGCGCGCCAAAGGCAGGAAACGCTGCACCAGCTCGTCACGAGCCGGGCGGTCGCCGTGCTGCTGCCAGCGGACGAACAGAGCTTCGTTGGGAACGTGTCCGACTGCGCCGACGCCTTTGGCCCGACGCGTGGGGGTTGGGCTACTGGTGGCTGTGCTCATTGTGGAGTTCGTACCCGGCCAGCCCAGAACCCAATCAGGCTCCCCATTTCTCACAATTCTCTGACTTAACGTTGAGCAAGTTCCAAGGTTTGAGAGCGAGCATGACGCGGTGGCTGAGGACTCCGAGCGCCTGCGCGTGCTCGTCGTCGACGACGAGCCGGGCATCGTCGACGTCGTCTCGATGGCCCTGCGCCACCACGGCTTCGATGTGTCAGCCGCCGATACCGGGTCCGGTGCGCTCACCCAGGCCCGGGACTGGCGCCCGCACGCGATGGTCCTCGACGTCATGCTTCCGGACATGGAGGGGTTTGAGGTGGCACGGCGGCTCTCGGCGCAACGGGCGGACATCCCCATTCTGTTCCTGAGCGCGCGCGACAACACCTCGGACAAGATCCGCGGGTTGACCACCGGCGGAGACGACTACGTGACGAAGCCGTTCAGCCTGGAGGAGCTGATTGCGCGCCTGCGCAATATCCTGCGCCGCAGCGGCGCCGTCGCCGCGACAACCAGCCGACTGCGTTTCGCCGACCTCGAGCTCGATGAGGACACCCGGGAGGTTACCCGCGGCGGGCATTCGATCGAGTTGACGGCGACCGAATACCGGCTGCTGCGGTATCTGTTGCTCAACCCGCGCCGCGTCCTCACCCGCGCGCAGTTGCTCGACCATGTGTGGAGCTATGACTTCGGCGGCGACGCGCGCGTGCTCGAGACGTACATCAGCTATGTGCGCAAGAAGCTCGACGTGCATGGGCCATCTCTGGTCCATACCGTGCGCGGCGTCGGCTACGCGCTGCGGCTGCCGCGGGATTGACGGTGTCGCTCCGAGCGCGGCTGCTGGTGGGCATGGTCGCGTTGGTCGCGACCGGTCTCGCGGTGGCCGCTGTCGTCACCTATGAGGAACAGCGGTCGTTCCTGCTGAGCCGGGTGGACCAGCAGGTCGAGTCGGCGGTGGGCCCCGTCTCCTTCATTCTGCACGTCCCCAGCGCGCGCCGGCGCAAGGCGGCCGGTCGGGGGCCGCTTCCGGGGGAGGTGTTCGGACACCGGCCGCCCGGCCTCGGCCCCGCCACCCTACCCCCGGGAACGTTCGGCGCCGTCCTGGGAAGCCACGGTCAGATCCTGCGCCAGCGCACGTTCACGTACAACACGACCTCGCCCCCGGCTCCCCGGCTACCCGCGAAGCTGCCACTCAGCCGAGCCGGAGGGCAGCTGAAGGTGTTCACGGTGCAGGCAAGCGGCGGCTCAGGTGCTCGCTATCGCGCCGCCGCGTTCGCGATCGGCAGCGGGATCACCGTCGTCGCCGTTCCCCTGCGCGAGACGCAGGACACGCTGCATCGCCTCATCGTGGTTGAGGCGCTCGTCGGCGCCGGCGTGATCGTCGCACTGATCGCGCTGGGATGGATCGTGATCCGCATCGGACTGAGACCGCTCGAGCGGATCGGACGGGTCGCGGCCGAGATCGCGCAGGGGGACCTCTCGCGCCGGGTGACGCCGGCAGATCAACGCACCGAGGTGGGGCGGCTTGGCCACGCGCTCAACAACATGCTGGGGCAGATCGAGGAGGCGTTCGGCGATCGCCGCCGCAGCGAGGATCGGCTGCGGCGCTTTCTCGCCGACGCGTCGCATGAGCTGCGCACGCCGCTGGCGTCGATCCGCGGCTACGCCGAGCTGTTCCGCCTGGGAGCCGCCGACGAGCCGGCCACCCTGGAGCGAGCCATGGCGAGAATCGAGTCCGAGGCCAGACGCATGGGCGTCCTGGTCGAGGACCTGCTGGCACTGGCCGCGCTCGATCAGGCCCCGGAGCGCCGGCAACTGATCGTCGACGTCCGCGAACTGGCCGAGCACGCTGCCGAGGACACGCGGATCCTGGCGCCTGACCGCGACGTCGTCCTGGATGTCCACGAGCCCGCAACCGTGCTCGGCGATCCGGACCAGCTTCGCCGGCTGCTGTCGAACCTGAGCCGGAACGCGATCATGCACACGCCCCCAGGCACGCCGATCGAGCTGGCGGTCAGCCGAGCCGACGGGCTGGTCGTCCTCGCCGTTCGCGACCACGGCCCGGGCCTCCCGCCGGGCAGCGCCGAGCAGCTGTTCGAGCGGTTCTGGCGCTCCGAGGGCGGGAGGAGCCGCGGGCGCGGCGGCGCCGGCCTCGGACTGGCGATCGCTCAGGCGATCGCCCGGGCCCACGGCGGCGACATCCGCGCCGCGAACGCCGCCGAAGGGGGTGCTGTGTTCACCGTGACATTGCCCGCCTCCCCGCCCGGCCCGGCCAGCTCTCAGGAAAATCTCAGCGTTCTCACGGCTGACTCTTATCCGCAGCACCCAGATTGACGGCCGGTGACCGTCCCCCGGTCATGAAAGCGGCTTTTGGTGAACCTACGGATTTCCTGGACCATGCTGGCGCTGGCGGCTGCGTTCGCCGCGGTCGTCGTTGCCGCAGTGCTGGAGATCGGACCGCCCACGAGCTCGGCCCGGACGGCACGCGCGGTGATCACCGCCCAGTCCGGCGTCGTGCAGTCGACCGTCACCGGCACCGGCAATGTGGCGGCCGGCGTTGACGACCAGGCCAACTTCCAGACGAGCGGAACGCTCCAGAAGGTCTACGTCAAGGCCGGCGATCACGTGGTCAAAGGCCAACTGCTGGCCACGCTTGATCCCACCGCCGCCCAGCTGACCGTCGACCAGGCCCAGTCAAACCTCACCGCCGCGAAGGACAACCTCAGCAACGCCGAGGCCCAGACGACGACGAGCTCCAGCACCACGACGGGGACGTCGGCCAGCCTGCCGGACCCGGTGGCGACAGCGCAGTTCATTTCATTCCGGCCGCCGTCCGGCACGACGACGACGACCGCAACGACGCCCACCACGACAACGCCCACCACGACGACCCCACCGACGACGACGACCACGACGACCCCCTCGACGACCAAGCCGGCGTCGCCGGGGGGCACCGGCAAGACCACGAAGCCGAGCGGATCCGGCTCTTCGGGGTCCACCTCCTCCAGCCGACCCTCGTCGAGCGCCGCCGGCGCGCCGAGCTCCGGTTCCGGGACCGGGACCGGCGGCAGCACGAGCAAATCGACAGGCACCTCATCCGGCACCGGTCCTACGAACACCACGAGCGCCGCCACGATCGCCGCCAACATCGCTTCGGCGCAGGCATCCGTCGACAGCGCCAACGCGACCCTTCAAAACGCCGAGACGACGCTGCACGAGACGCACCTGTATGCCCCGGCGAGCGGAACCGTCGTCTCCGTCTCGTCCATCTCTCCGGGCGATGCCGTGTCGGCCGGATCAGGGTCCGCCTCCGCGTCGGGCTCCGGCACGAGCACCGGGTCCGGCACGGGCTCGAGCGGAGGATCTGCCGCCGGCGGCGGCGCGACCAGCGCGGGTGGCCTCGGCTCCGCCGGCTCGTCATCGAGCAGCTCGTCGTCCTCGAGCACCGGCTTCGTCGAGATCGTCAACACGTCGACGATGAGCATCACCGTCGCCTTCAGCGAATCCGACATCGGTCACGTCAAGGTGGGGCAAGCGGCGAACGTCACGCTCGAGGCCCTCACCGGGGTTCAGCTCGCCGCCCACGTGAGCTCGATCTCGACCGTGGGGACCACCAGCAGCGGCGTCGTCAGCTACAACGCGACGATCACCCTGGACCAGCACGACGCGCAGGTCAAGCCGGGGATGAGCGCGTCGGTCTCGGTGATCACCGGTCAGGCCTCCGGGGTCAATCTTCCCAACAGCGCCGTCACCGGTACCAGCGGCTCGGTGTCTCACGTCAACGTCGTGCAGAACGGCAGGGACGTCTCCACTCCGGTCGTCGTCGGCCTGGTCGGCACCAGCCGGACTCAGATCGTGAGCGGCCTGCGCACCGGGCAGCAGGTCGCCGTGACCGAGACGCTGCCGGCGCTGGGCAGCAGCGCGTCCACCTCGGGCTCCGGCTCCACCGGGACGCTGGGCGGGGCCGCCGCCGGCGGAGGCGGTCGCACGTTCGGCGGCGGCGGCGGCGGCGGGTTCGGCGGCGGCGGCGGGTTCGGCGGCGGTGCCGGACGAGCCCTGGGCGGCGGTTGATGCCGCAGCCGGCGGTCATCGACGTCCAGGACGTCGAGAAGACCTACCGCGTCGGCGAGATCTCCGTCCGGGCGCTGCGCAGTGTCTCGCTGACGGTTCAGCGCGGCGAGTATGTGGCGATCATGGGCAGCTCCGGCAGCGGAAAGAGCACGCTGATGAACATCCTCGGATGCCTTGACGCTCCGACGAGCGGCATCTACCGCCTCAACGGTCTGGACACGCGGAACGCGGGCGAGGACGAGCTCGCGGACGTGCGCAACCGCGAGATCGGCTTCGTCTTCCAGAGCTTCAACCTCATTCCACGGACGCGCGCACTCGCCAACGTGGAGCTTCCGCTGGCGTACGCCGGCCTGCCCCGCCAGGAACGACGCCGGCGGGCGCTGCGTGCACTGCGCGAGCTGGGCCTCGGAGATCGGACCGATCACCTGCCGTCAGAGCTCTCCGGCGGTCAGCAGCAGCGGGTGGCGATCGCGCGCGCGCTCGTGACCAACCCGGCGATGATCCTGGCCGACGAGCCGACCGGCAACCTCGATACGGCCTCGACCGGCGAGATCATGACGGTCTTCGAGCGCCTGAGCGACGAGGGGCGGACGATCATCCTGATCACCCATGAGCCGGAGGTCGCCATCCACGCCGGCCGGGTCATTCACATCAGCGACGGCCAGATCGTGTCCGACGCGCCCAGCGCGGTCGGCCAACCGGCCCCATGATCGAGACCGCCCGCATCGCCCTGAGCGGCCTCGCCGCAAACAAGCTCAGATCGGCCCTCACGATCCTGGGGTTGATGATCGGCGTCGGCTCGGTGATCGTGTTGGTCGCGGTCGGCACCGGCTCCTCGCAGCAGGTCCAGTCCAGCATCCAGGCGCTCGGGAGCAACGTGCTCCTCGTTCAGACCGGACCCGCGCTCGGGGGCCTGCGCGGCGGCGGCGGCGCCGGCAGCACGAGCCCGCTGACCGTCGCGGACGCCAACGCGCTCCAGAATGCCTTCACCGCCCCGGACGTCAAGAGCGCGTCGCCGGTGGTCAGTGCCAACGGCGTGACGCTGACCTACAACGGAACCACCTACAGCCCGTCCTCCTTCGTCGGCACCACGCCGACCTACCAGGCGGCGCGCGACTACACCATGGCCGGCGGCTCGTGGTTCACCAGCACCCAGGAGAGCCAGCACGCGCGGGTTCTGGTCGTCGGCCCCACGGTCGTCCAGAACCTGTTCGGTGGCGCGGACCCAATCGGCGCCACCGTGCAGGTCAACGGCACGAACTTCCAGGTGATCGGAGTGACCAACTCCAAGGGAGCCAGCGGGGCCACCAATCAGGATGACGTGGCCGTCGCGCCCCTCACCGCCGTCCAGGACACCCTGACCGGCTACGGGTCGATCAACTCCATCACCGTCCAGGCCGTGTCCCAGGCGGCGCTCGGCGCCGCCCAGACGGAGGTCACGAGCATCCTCAACAACCTCCTGCCTCCGGCGCCCGGTTCAACAACCTCCAGCTTCAACGTCATCAACCAGGGCTCGATCCTGCAGGCCTCCAACTCCACGAGCGGCGTGTTCACGACGCTGCTCGGGGAGGTCGCCGCGATCTCGCTGCTGGTCGGCGGGATCGGCGTGATGAACATCATGCTCGTCTCGGTCACGGAGCGGACGCGGGAGATCGGCATCCGCAAGGCGGTCGGCGCCCGGCGCAGCGACATCCTGATCCAGTTCCTCGTCGAAGCGGTGCTCGTCTCCGTCTTCGGCGGCATCGCCGGCGTCCTCGCCGGGATCCTCGGCAGCCAGTTCAGGATCGCCGGCGTCCATCCGGTCATCGCTCCGTACTCGATCGGCCTGGCGTTCGGCGCGGCGGTCCTCATCGGCCTGTTCTTCGGCACGTATCCGGCCGGCCGCGCGGCCTCGCTGCGGCCCATCGAAGCCCTGAGGTTCGAATGACCCCCACCCCCTCATCTCGCAGGTCCACCACGAGGAGCAGGCACACGCGAATGAATACCGTGACTTCCGAGCAGCCCGGCGCCGACTGGAGCGCCGCCTACCAGGACGAGACGACCGAGCCGCTGCCGCACCGGCCGCGCCGCCAGTTCTTCAACCGCCGCACCGCGGCGTTCGGCGCGGTGATCACGTGCGCCATCGGGTTCTACGCGGGCGTCCGCGTCGAGAAGGGACAGCTCGCCACCTCGAGCACGACGTCCTCGGCCGCCGCCGGCGGTGCGGCCCGCGCCCTGGGCGGCGCGGGGGGCGGAGCGGGTGCGGCGGCGCGCGGAGGCTTCGGCGCGGGGCTGTCCGGCGCCGGGCGGACCGGGGGCTTTGCCGGCGCCGCCGGTGGAACGGGCGGAGGCGCCGCCGGTGGAGCGGGCGGAGGCGCGTCGGTCGGCACGGTCGCCAGCGTCAGCGGCAAGACCGTCTACATCACCGAGACGTCCGGCAACACGGTGAAGGTCGCCCTCTCGTCAGCGACGAAGGTGTCCAAGACCCAGTCGGTGTCGCGCTCCGCGATCCGGCCCGGCGACACCATCGTCGTGCAGGGGGTCACCGGCTCCGGGGGCACCGTCTCCGCCGCATCGGTCACCGATTCCGGGACGCGACCGGCCGGAGCGGGGGCTCTGGGCCTTGGCGGCGGCGGCTCCGGGAGCGGCGCGACCGGCAGGTCCGGCGGAGGCAGCTCGTCCGTCGGCTCACTCTTCTCATCCGGTGGATGAGGACCCATGGCATCACGAAAGGAACAGGCAGGAACATGACTCATTTGCGCGTGCGCCGGCTGCCGGCGCTGACGCTCACCGCGGCACTCGTCGCGCTATGCCTGACGGCCTGCGGCTCGAGCTCGAGCACCAGCTCCACCAGCTCCACCAGCTCAGCGGGATCCGCGGGGTCCGGCGGCTCCGCGGCCTCGGCCGCCTCCTCCGGATCCAGCGCCAACCGCAGCAGCTTGGCCACCTGCCTGAAGGCGCACGGCGTCACCCTGCCCGCTCGTCCCGGCGGTGGAGGCCAGCGCCCGGCCAACGGGGCGGGCGGCGGTCCGGGCTTCTTCGGCGGCGGCGGCGGAGCGGGAGGCGGTCGCTTCGCCAACAATCCGAAGCTGCGAGCGGCGTTCCAAGCCTGCGGCGGAGGCCGCGGACCCGCCGGTGGAGGAAGCGCGCTGAGCCATGCCGCGGTCACCAGGTTCGTGGCCTGCGTCAAGCAGCACGGCTACAGCCTTCCGTCGCCCAACTTCTCCGGCAAGGGACCGATCTTCCCGGCGAGCATCGCAAAGAACGCGAAGTTCCAGGCGGCGGCCAAGAGCTGCCAGGCGGATCTGCGTCCAGCCGGCGCGCCGTCCGGGTCCGCCGGCGGGACAGCCTCCGGGGCATGAGCCGCCGCCCAAAATCCACCACAAGCTGTCTGGCTAAGCTCAACATGCTGTATGGCAGCGACCCGTCCATCCCCCTCCGCCGCCGACGGCGGCTATTTCACGGATGACTCGGTCATCAGGCGCGTGATGCGGGAGCGCGCGCTGGCCCTGTCCGGGCCGCGCGCGCTGCTCATGCAGGCCGCGCACCCGCTCGCGGTGTCCGGGTTGCTCGCCCACTCGGAGGCCCTCGACGACCCATATGTCCGGCTGGCGCGCACCGCCGCGGTGATGAACACCGTGACGTTCGGCTCCCGCGCGGACGCCGACCGGATGACCCGCCGGGTGCGGGCGATGCACCGGGCCGTCCGGGGACGTCTCCCCGACGCCGTCGGGATCTACCCGGCGGGAACGCCGTACCGAGCCGACGATCCCCGGCTGCTGATGTGGATCCTGTACTCGCTGATCGACTCGGCCCTCGTCGTCTACCGGGCATACGTCGGCCGACTCGAGAGATCCGAGCAAGCGTCCCTGTGGGAGGACTACAAGGTCGTCGGCCGCCTGTTCGGGCTCAGGCCGGGGGCGATGCCGCAGACACTGGCGAACCTCGAGGAGTACGGACGCGCGATGCTCGACGGCGAGGAGCTCCATGTCGGCAGCTGGGCCCGGCGCCGGGCGCGCGAGATCGTGCTCGAACCGCCCGTGCCCACCCTGGTGCGCCCCGTCCGCGACACCGTCAACTTCATCACGATCGCACTGCTGCCTGACCGGATCCGGTCGGAGTACGGCTTCCCGCCGCTGCCGCCGGCAGCCGTGCGCAAGGCGCTGGTCGGCGCCGGCGCCCTCTACGTTCGCCGAGGCGTGCTGCCGGTGCTGCCGCTCCACATCCGGCAGGTTCCCGCGGCGCGGCGGGCAGCGTAGACGGCGGTCGCGGCGGCGCGTCAGCCGAACCGGGTCAGCGCCGCCTGCACCGTCCCGGCGGTGTCCACATGTTCGGAGACGCCCGCCAGCCTCAGAGCGTCGTTGGCCGGCGATTCAGCCGGGATCACGAGGTGCAGCGACTGTTCGCGGGCCCGCAGCTTCTCGCGCAGTTCGTAGATCAGATGGATTCCGGCGCTGTCCAGGTACTCGACGTCGGTCAGGTCGAGGATCAGGGCGAGCGCCGAGTTGGGCACGCTCTCGGCGAGGGCACCGCCGATGTTCGCCGTATTGGACATGTCGAGCTCGCCCGTCAGGCGGGCGACGACGATGCGCCCCTCGTGGCTGAGTTGAACGTCGGCGAGCCTCACCGGCCCAGCCGCCTCGTCATGACGATCTGGGTGCCGGACGGCGCGGCATCGACCACCACCTCGTCCATGGCCGACTCGATGATCTTCAGTCCCCTGCCTCGGTTGGTCCCGCGGGGCGGGCGCCACCGCCCGGCATCGCTGACGACGATCCGGGCCGTCCCATCGACGACGGACGCATGGAGCTGGAAGGCGGCGGGGGCCGGCGAATACGCGTGCTCGATGGCGTTCGTACACGCCTCGCTCACGGCCAGCGTGATCTCCATCGTGGCCAGGTCCCCCGCGCCGCCGGCGCGCAGCCAGCGGCGCAGAATCCGCCGGGTGTCGGCCAGAACCTGCGGGTCCGCGGACAGGCGCATGTGAAGCTCGGGCGGGATCTCCGCGGCCTGCAGCGCGACGACGGCGACGTCGTCCCGTGGCCCGCCCTCCGGGATCAGGTGATCGAACGCGAGCCGGCAGATCTCCTCGGCGGAGTTCGCTGCGCCGACGATCTCACACAGGAGATCGATGCTGTCGGTCAGGGGGACCCCGCGCCGCTCCACCAACCCGTCGGTGTAGAGCATGATCATCTCACCGGGCTCCACCCTGACCTCGACCTCGGTGCACGATCCGTAGGGAATCGCGCCGAGCGGCGGCGCGGGCGCCACCTCGACCACGATGACCTCGTCCGGGCGCACGATGAGCGGAGGCAGGTGTCCGGCAGAGGCCAGCGTCAGGGCACCGGTGTCGGTATCGAGGACGGCGTAGGCCGCCGTTGCCATGCCCGGCTCCGGCATGGCCTGGACGAAGCGATCGACCAGCTCCAGCGTTCGAGCCGGCCCGTGACCTTCCGCCGCGTAGGCGTGCAGCGCGGTGCGCAGTTGCCCCATCAGGGCGGCGGCCCGCACCCCGTGGCCGACGACGTCGCCGATCGCCACGCCGATGCGGCCCCGGGGGAGCTCGAAGACGTCATACCAGTCGCCACCCACGTCGTCGGTGGCCGGGAGGTACCGGGCCGCGGCTGAGACGCCGGCGAACTCGGCGAGCCGCTTGGGCAGCAGACTGCGCTGGAGAACCATGGCCACCCGGTGCTCATGCTCGAACGCCGAGACGAGCCGGGCGCGCTCGATCCCGGGGGCCGCCCGGGCGGCGGCGACTTGCAGCACCGCCAGATCGCGCGCGTCGAACGACCGGAACGTGAGGGATCCGACGTGCAAGACGCCGATCAGGTCGCCCTCGACGATCAGCGGAACCCCGAGCAGCGAGTGGATGCCCTTCTCGCGGAGAATCGGGTTGAGGATGTCGGCGTGGTTGACGTCGGCGATGAAGATCGCCACGCGCTCCTCGGCGATCCGCCCGGCAAAGCCCTGCCCCACGGGAACCCGGACTCCGTGCTCGACCTCCTCCTCGATCCCCTTGGCGGCCCGGGCGACGAGCTGGTCGGACTCCGGGTCGTACAAGAGGATCGCGACGGTGTCGACCGCCAGCACATCGCGCACCCGGATCAGCAGCTCGTCGAGCAACTCCTCGAGGCCGAGCTCCGAGAGCGCGGGGTCGCTGAGACGAGACAGGCTGCGGACCTGCTCAGAGGGCGCCAGGCTGAGCGCGACCGGGGGCAGGACCGTCTGCCCCGCGCCGGGCGTGCGCGGTCTGAAGCCGGGACTCTCGCCGCCTGTGGCCATGAGCTGTATGCATTGTGCCCTGCGGGAGCGCAGGCCTCACCCCCGGGATCGCTAGCGTCCGGACCGTGACCAGGGTCGGCGTCGTCGGACACGTTGAGTGGGTCGATTTCCTGCGGGTCGCGCATCTGCCGGTCCGGGGTGAGGTGCAGGCTGCGCGGCGCGAGATGACGCACGCCGGCGGCGGAGCCGTCGTGGCCGCGGCGGTACTGGCGGAGCTGGGTGCCGAGGTCGACTTCTTCTGCGCCGTCGGCCGGGATGCCGACGGAGATGCGGCGGTCGGCGAACTCGAGTCCCGCGGCATCAGGATGCATGCGGCGCGACGTGAGGCCGGCACGCGGCAGGTGCTGACCCTGCTCGATCACGACGGCGAGCGCACGATCATGACGCTGGGTGAGCGGCTTCAGCCGCAGGGCGATGACGAGCTGGATTGGGAGCGACTGCGGGACGCCGACGGCGTCTACGTGACGGCGGGAGATCTCGGCGCCGTGCACCGGGCACGAGCAGCCCGGGTGCTTGTTGCCAGCCCTCGGCTGCGCGAGCGCCTTGACAGCCGGGAGGTCCGGCTCGACGCCGTGGTGTTCAGCGCCGGCGACCGTGACGAAGTCCGGTGGGCGCAGACGCTCGAGCCGTCCACGCAGCTGATGGTCGCCACCGACGGGGCGGCAGGCGGTCGATGGTCTGGCGCGTCGGAGGGCCGGTGGAACGCCGTCCCGCCGCCGGGGCCGATCCGGGACAGCTACGGCTGCGGTGACGCGTTCGCCGCAGGGTTCACGTTCGGTTTGGCGTCCGGGATGTGCCCGGCGGAGGCCGCGCATGTGGGCGCCCGCTGCGGAGCGGCAATGCTCACACGCGTCGGCGCCCCCTGAGCGGCACACCCCGTTGTGCGACGTCCGCCACATTCGCTTCTGTCCGTCATCCCGGAGTGCGAACATATGTTCGTGCCTACTCCGGCCATCCTGCACGCCGATCTTGATGCCTTCTACGCCTCGGTGGAGCAACGCGACGATCCGAGCCTCCGCCGGCGCCCGCTGATCGTCGGCGCCGGGGTCGTGCTCGCCGCCAGCTACGAGGCCAGGGGCCGCGGGGTGCGGACCGCGATGGGCGGAGCGCGGGCGCGGGCCCTGTGTCCGGAGGCGGTCGTCGTCTCCCCGCGGTTCACCGCCTACACCGAGGCCAGCCGAGCCGTCTTCGCCGTGTTCGAGCGCTTCTCGCCGGTCGTCGAGGCGGTGTCGATCGACGAGGCGTTCCTCGACGTCGCCGGCCTCGGCCACATCCTCGGCTCCCCGCGAGAGATCGCCGGGGCCCTGCGCCGCCAGGTCCGGGAGGAGGTGGGCCTCGCCATCACCGTCGGGCTGGCCTGTACGAAGTTCCTCGCCAAGGTCGCCAGCGGGGTCGCCAAGCCGGACGGGCTGCTGGTGGTTCCGGCCGGCAGCGAGTTGGGATTCCTTCACCCGCTGCCCGTTGAGCGCCTGTGGGGCGTGGGCCGCGTGACCGCCACCCGGTTGCACGCCCACGGACTTCACTCGGTCGGTCAGGTCGCACGGCTGGGGGAGGACACGCTGGTGTCGCTGGTCGGCCGCGCCGCCGGCCGTCAGCTGCATGCGCTCGCCCACAACCGGGATCCGCGGCCGGTGACCGCCCGGCGACGACGACGTTCGATCGGTGCCCAGCGGGCTCTCGGCCGGCGGGCACGGACCCCGGGCGAGCTGGACGCGGCTCTGCTGACACTCATCGATCGCGTCGCGCGTCGCCTGCGGACGGCTGGACGTGCCTGCCGCACCGTCGTGCTGCGACTGAGGTTCGATGACTATACGCGGGCCACACGGTCGCACACCCTGGCCGAGGCGACAACCCGCACGGAGACGCTTCTCCGCGTCGCGCGGGGGCTGCTCGCGGCCTCGAACGCCGTCATCGAGCAGCGCGGGCTGACGCTGGTGGGCATCGCGCTGACGAACCTGTGCGACCAGGGTGCCGTCCAGCTGGCGCTCCCCTTCGACCGGGCCGCCGGGCTTGACCGGGCACTGGACGAGCTGCGAGACAGGTTCGGCGCTGCCGCGATCTCGCGCGGGGCGCTTCTGGGGCGGGACGCCGAGCCGTGGGTGCCGCTGCTGCCGGATTGACCTACAGCAGGGCCAGCTGCCGGCGCAGGAAGCGGGCCTCCGGCTCGCGGTCCGTGAGGGCGAGGGCCCGGCGGTACGCATCGGCGGCCTCCGGCACCCGGCCGAGCCGGCGAAGCAACTCCGCTCGCGTGGAGTGGGTGTAGGGATAGTCGTCGAGGTCCAAGCTCTCGACGATCGCCAGAGCCGCCTGCGGGGAGCCGGACTCGGCCACCGCCACCGCCCGGTTCAGCTCGACGACCGGCGAGTTCGTCAGGCGCGCAAGCTCCGTGTACAGCGCCGCGATCTCCGGCCAGTCGATCGGCTCCTCGCACTGAAGCGACGCGATCGCCGCCTGCAGGAGGTACGGCCCGCGGCCGCGCAGGGCCAGCGCCCGCTCGAGTCCGGCTCGCCCGGCGGCAATCAGCTCGCCGTCCCACAGGGCTCGGTCCTGATCGCCCAGCAGGACGGGTTCTCCGGCCGAGAACCGAGCCGGGGCGCGCGCGTGCAGCAGGCGCATGAGCGCGAGCAGGCCGTGGACTTCCGGCTCGTCGGGCATCAGGTCGCAGAGCACGCGCGCCAGGGAGATCGCCTCCGCGGCCAGCTCCATCCGGCCCCCATAGCCTTCGTTGTAGATCAGGTAGATGACGGTCAGGACCGTCGCCAGGCGGTCCGGCAGGAGGTGCTGGGGTGGAACGCTGAACGGAATGCCGGCCAGCTTGATCTTCGTCCGTGCGCGCGACAGGCGACGCTTCATCGTCTCCGGCGCGACGATGAAGGCGCGCGCAATCTCGTCGTTGCTGAGCCCACCCAGCGCTCTCAGCGTCAGCCCCACCTGCGCCTCGAGTGACAGCGCCGGGTGACAGCAGGTGAACAGGAGCTCCAATCGCTCGTCTGGAATCGTGTCCTCCATCTCGGTGAGCCCGTCCTCGGTGCGGTCCGGTACGTCGAGCAATCGTGCTTTGGCCGCCAACGTCCGGTCTCGGCGGATCCGGTCGATGGCCCGGTTGCGGGCGGTTGCGATCAGCCACGCGACCGGGTTGGCCGGCTCCCCGTCGCGCGGCCAGCGCTCCGCCGCGGTGGCAAACGCATCCTGGGCGGCCTCCTCGGCGAGCTCGAAGTCGCCGAGGAAGCCCACCAGGGCTGCGAGCACGCGCCCCCACTCCTCGCGGAACACGCGCTCGAGCACGGCTTTAGTCCTCCACCCGCTGAGGCACCTCCACCAGCGGCCGGACCTCGACCGACCCGCCCATCCGGGTGGCGGGGATCCGCGCCGCCATCTCGAGCGCGGCATCGAGATCGCCCAGTTCGAAGATGTAGTAGCCGCCGAAGACCTCCTTGGTCTCGGCGAACGGACCGTCCGTCGTCAGCATCCGGCCGTCCTGAACCCGGACGGTCGTGGCCGTCTGGACCGGCTGGAGCTGGCCCCCGGACACGCACGTCGGCTCGTCCCTCAGCGCGTAGTACTCCGCCCTGACCGACCGCTGCTCGGCGTCATCCAGCGCGGGCGGGGATCCGGCGTTCTCATAGATCAACAGTGCATACTTCATCACGACCTCCGATCACTGATGTGCTTGTCGGCTCGGAGACGAACGGGCGGGGACGTTGGGGACACGCCGGTGGGCATGACGAGCAATGGTGACGGGCGTCGCACCGTCAGGCAAGAGACCCACCTGGGGTCAGGGGGTGGGCGGGGAGGCTTTCGCAGGCCGCCGAGGGCGCCCCACGCGCCGCGCGCATGGAGGGCGGGCTCCAGCTCGCTCGTAGCGACGCTTCCGGTGCTGATCGGCGCATGGCATCCGACCGGCGCAACACGACCGAGCGGGGCGTTGCGGTCGCCCGTCGCTCATCGCGACGGGCAACCGCAGTGCCTCAACAGCTCCAGGCAGACGCGCCCTGGTGTGCGTAGATCTCCGACGCGATCCGATCCTGCTCGGCCGGCGATGCGTTCTGGGGCAGCCCCTGCCCGCCGTACGCCTGCCAGGTCGAGGGCAGGATCTGGTAGGCACCACCGGCACCGGTCGAGGGATTCACGGCCGAGTAGTTCCCACCGGACTCGCACTGCACGATGCCGGACGGGATGGAGTAGCCACCGCTGGACGACGACGAGGACGCGGACGGGGACACGGACGCCGGCGTCGCCGAGGAGCCTGTGGTCGCGGGTGCGGCGACCGGCCGGGGCTTGATGCCGAACAGCGTGTCCCATGTCTGCGGGCCGACGATCCCGTCCACCACGAGGCCGTCCTTCCGCTGGAGGGCGACGACGGCACGCTGGGTGCGCGAGCCGAAGCGGCCGGTGGTCTGGATGTGCAGCGCGGTTTGCACCCGCTTGACGGCGGCACCGGCACTCCCCAGGCGCAGCAGAGCAGCGGGAGCCTGCATCTGGGCAGCGGCGGGAACTGCTGCCGCGACCAGGCCGACGCTCGTCGCGACCGCAATCGCCGCTCCGACGCGTCCGGAGCGGTGGTTGATGCGACGCCCGGCACGCCGCGACCTCCTCGAGGGCATGAAGCCTCCTTCTTTCTCGTGCCTACGGGGTTAGCTGACGGGCTCGCGCGAGAAAGTGCGCTACACCGCAGAAGCGGTGATTAGCCCCACGGTGGCCGAAGCCACCCAGGTGGGTCCCCCGTTCCCCAGCGCGCGTTTGACCGTCAGCGGCCGGAGATTCGGCGTTGGTATGAAGCCCGGCCACGGTAGCAGAGCCCCTGATCCACGCCGCCAGAGCCCCTGATCCACGCCGCCTCAGTCGCGCCGGGGGTCGGACTCCTCCGCCTCGGCGCCGCCCGCGCCAGACTTCTCGACGACCGCGTAGGCGGGGTGGCGCTCGACGACGACGTCGAGCCCCGGCAGATCATGCCCTTCGCAGATCAAAAACCGCCGGGGGTTCGCGCGCACGGCCTGGTATTCCCCCGGCGTCATCTCCACCGTCGCGTTGCAGTTCATGCTGGCGCATTCGCACCGGAACCGGGTCAGATCCCGTTCCTCCCCCGGCCAGAGCCCCCGCTCGATCGCCTCGTTGACCTTCCGGTACAGCACCTCGTTCCGGCTGAGGCGGCGCTGCAGCTCCTCGCTCATCGGCATCTCGCGAACGTACCAGCAGCGTGGAGGATCCGGCCGTCGGTCGACGTCGCCGCCGCCCGCCGCAACGGGGGGCGTCACGCGGGGGGCGTACCCTTCGGTGGTGATCAGATGAGCGTGGTCATGTACGTCAAGCCCGGATGTCCCTATTGCCAGGCGGCTCGGGAGAACCTGGCGGCCGAGGGCGAGAGCGTGGAGGAGCGCGACGCCACTCAGAACGCTGAGTGGAAGTCGGAGCTCATGAGCTACACGAACAACCGCGGGGTTGTCCCCACCATCGTCCGGGACGGTGGGGAGCACGTACAGGTCGGCTTTCCGCCCGGGCGCGGCTGACGGGTGTATTGAGCGGTCGGTCGCCCGCCTCACGACGCTCGTCGAACCGCCGGCCGCAGGCGAGGCGGCTGCACGTGGCCGGCGATGTCCCGGACATCGCCATGAGAACGGAGATCCAGTCGCGTGCGCGGGGGATGGGGCTGTTCGGATGGGTGCGCCTGATGGAGGACGGCACCCTGTGCGTACACGCCGAGGGCGCGCCTGACGCACTGGAGGAATTGACCTCGTGGCTGGGCGCCTCATCCGGAATCCGGTCGGTCACCGGTGACCGGCACAAAGTCGAAGGGCACGAGCAGTTCGCGATTCGCGGGGTCCCGGCGGGGGTGTTCGTGGTGCAGGAGCATCAGGCGACGGCACACCACTTCGACGTGCGCCTCCAGGTCGAGGGTGTGATGCGCTCCTGGGCGGTGCCCAAGGGGCCATCGATGGATCCGGCGGTCAAGCGCCTTGCGGTCCAGGTCGAGGACCACGCCATCGAGCACAACGACTTCGAGGGACGAACCGGCAGCGGGGGTGTGATCGTCTGGGATCGCGGCGTCTATGAACAGGGCGGCCGCGTTGCATGGCCGGTCGCGCTGGAGCGCGGCCATGCCGTGTTCGTCCTGCATGGCACGAAGCTCTGCGGCGGCTTTGCGCTGCAGCGCACGCGGACCGGGGACAAGCCGCAGTGGCTCCTGGTCAAGCGGCGGGACGAGCACGCCCGTTCCGGCTCGGACATCGTGGCGGAGCGTCCGGGGTCGGTCCAAAGCGGCCGGCCGCTCGGGGCGCTGATCGGCGGCTGACCCGCGACCGCGCCCGCCCACGTCCACGCCCGCGGACACGATTCTTATGTGGCTGTAAGACGGCTCGTGGTCCTGGCTTGACCCAACCAGGCCATCCTGGGATCACCAACCAAGGAACCCGCGATGGCAACGATCCTCATCCTCAACGCCGCTTCGACCCTGATCGCCGGGACCGGCATCGGTGGCTTCCTCGTATGGAGGGACCGCCGGACGCGGGAGAACCCTCCCGTGCAGCCGATCTTCCTATCGGCCGACGACGACTGAACCCGGTGCCGCCGCCGGCCGTAACTCGGCCGGCCCGCCACCGGTCACGGGATGAGAGTGCGCCGATCGCGCCTCACGCCGTGGTGTCGGCGATGTCCGCCCCGGCGCCGCGTCTCCGCGCGGACGGCGGCCCCGGGCGGCGCGCGAAGCTCGTCAGCGCGACGAGGGCACAGGCGAGGTAGCAACCGGCCTGGAGGTCGAGCAGCGCGGTCAGGGAGATGCTGGCGCTGAGCAACCCGGCAGCGAGGATGCCCGTTCCCTGTCCGAGGGCCTGAGCGGCCTGCATCAGGCTCAAGGTCCGGCCGAGGACGCCGGGAGGAGCCGAGCGCTGGGTCCCGGTGATGAGCCCCGTGCTCAGCGCGGTGGCGGGAATTCCGACGGCCGCGAACAGCGCCACGTACCACCACGTGTCGGAGGTGAGAAGCGGGCTGTTCCACGTGATGAGCGAGACGAGGCCGAACGCCAGGAGGCCCCCGACGGTGAGCGCGCGGGCACCGAGGCGAGCCGCCCACGCGCCGACGATGAGTCCGCCGGCCACGCCGCCGACAGCCTGGACGCCGCGCAGGAGTCCGACCACCTCCGCGCCGGCATGAAGCAACCTGAGGACGAAGAGGACGAAGAGGACCAGGAACATGCCCTGGGCGAGCGCCCCGAGAAAGGAGATCACAACCGCCGCCGTCAGGGTGGTCTCCCCGCGGACGGCGTGCCAGCCCTCGGCGACCGCCCCGAGGCGGCCCGCCGTCCTCGTCGCCTGACGGACCGCCGCCGGGGCTGCGGACCCGCGACAGCCGCTGAGCAGCGTTGCGCCGAGAATGAACGTGGCCGCGTCGCCGAGCACGAGGCCGTCGAGGCCGAGCACCGGAAGCAGGAGGCCGCCCAGCGGCGAGCCGATCAGCCGCGCCATGTTGGCGGCCAGCTCGACCATGGCGTTCGCGGCCGGCAGGTCGTCGGCTGGGACGAGTGCGGGTACGACGGCCTGCTGCGCGGGGGCCGTGACGCTGGTCAGGGCGGCCTGGACCGCCGTGACCGGATACACCATCCACAGCCGCCCCGGTCCCAGCCAGAGCAACGGGAGGAGCACGACGGCCTGGAAGGCGGTGAGGGCGGCAAGAAGACGCGCCGGGTTGACGCGGTCGGTGACCGGCCCGCATGCTGTTGCGACGACGACGGCGGGGAGCAGCTCGGCAAGGAAGACGCTCGACGTCGCCAGCGCCGAGCCGGAGACCTGCAGCACATACAGGGGCAGAGCGATGAACAGCAGCCAGTCGCCCGTCTGTGAAATCGCCACCGCCGACCACAGCCGGCGGTACGGAGCGTTGCCGCGCAGGCTCAGGCGGGCTGCGGCCGGCTGATCGACGGCGTCTGGGCCACGGGTGACCGCGCCGGTCACGCCGACTGCGGATGTCGGAAGGCGAGCAGCCGGAGATAGACGACGTCCGCATCGTCGGGCGCCGCGCCGCGGGTCAGTCCGATGTACGGCCGCACCAGCCGGTCGATCTCGTGGACAAGACTGGCCAGCTCGGACGGCGCGACGTTCAACGCGTAGCTGTTGCGGGCCTCGACCGCGCGCCACTCCGCGGGCTGCTCGTGGTGGCGCGCCAGCGCCCGCCGTGTCAGCTCCTCGTCGCGTGACAGCGCGAGCTCATCGATCGTCCGGGCCGCGGCGGCCGAGGACGACCCCGGCGGCGGATCATCAGGGCCGAACTCGAAGCCGGTCGACGCGCTGCGCCAGGGACGCTCACGGCCGTCGGCGGACTCGCCGGCCTCGACCAATCCGGCGCGGGCGAGGGCGCGCAGGTGATAGCTGCAGTTGGACGGTGTCGAGCCCACCGCCTCGGCGCACTGGGCGGCCGTCTGCTCCCCGAACGAGATCAGCCGATCCAGCAGAGCCAGACGGAGGGGGTGGGCGAGCGCGCGCAACGCCCGCGCATCGGTGATCCGTCGCCGCTGCTCCGGCCGCGCCTGATCTATGAAAGACATGTTTCATACCATGGCAGCCCGACGCGGGATTCGCAAGGGTTCTTTCACATCGGGCCCTACCGCTTCTGGCCGACGACGCGGAGACTGTGCGGGCCGACGCGGACGATGTCTCCCGGGTGGAGCTGTCGACCGCGCCGCAGCTCCGGTTCCCCGTTGACCGTCACCTGGCCATCGGCGATCAGCGACTTGGCGTCGGCGCCGCCCGCGGCGGCGCCGGCCAGCTTGAGCAGCTGGCCGAGGCGGATCATGTCGCCGGCGATCTCAACCGGTTGCTCCATGGGGGCAGTGTCTCAGCCCGGCGCGCGGGGTGTCAGTCGTTGATGTCGAGCACCGGCGTGATGTCCGGCAACCGCTGCTCCGCCTCGGCGTGCTCGTTGGGCACCACGGCGGTGCCGAGCGCGAAGAACTCGATCACGTGGCTGCCCCAGCCGTGATTGTTCTCGTGAAGCTTGACCTCGACGATCCCCAACACGCCGTCGCCGATGGCCTCGGCCTCCTTCTGCATCCGCTCCATCGCCAGCTCACGCGCGTCATACAGAGCCTGGGTGTACTGCTCGAGCTCCACGTTCTGACCGGTCTGGCGCATCGACTGGATCATGCCGCGGTGCGCGACGTGGTAGACGCAGTTGCCCATGACCAGGCCGACTGGCCGCTTGCCGGTCTGCATCAGGGTCCAGAAGGCCTGCCCGCTCAGGTCAGAGGTGAACGGGCGCCCGTTGGGAGCACGGTGCACCTTGCCGCCCTTGTGCTTGATCGCGGTACCGATGGCGATGAACTCCGCCATATCGGCGCCCCACTCATACCTCCCGACCTCGAGGCGGACACCGACGATACCGTCGGCGCCCAGCTGATCGGCCTCCTCCTCCATCCGCGTCATGGCGAGCTCACGGGCTGCGTACATCGCCTGGGTGAGGACACCCATCTCCTGGCTCGCCCTCCAGTTGGATTGCTGAAAGCCGATGTGGTAGATGCTGGAGCCCACCACCAGGCCCGCCGGCTCAAAGCCGGCCTTCTCCACGCATAGGTACTCGTTCACCGATAGATCGGAGGTGAACAGCCCGCGGGCGTTCATCTGCAGGCGCTCGCTCGCATGCTCGGCGAGGCCTTCGGTACTGGTGGGGTCATAGGGCGACATCGAGGCTCTCCTGAGGTGGTGGTGGGCTAGGCGCCGAGGTTGATCGACATGATCGGCACCCCCAGCGGCGACGGATGTGGCCGGTGCGCACCGAGGCGGATCGCCGTGCCCAGCACGTGCATCGACACGATGAAGAAGTGACGGCTGTATCCGCCGCTCTCGTACTCGTGGTGGTCGATCTGGTGCGTGAGGTTTGAGATGACCATGTCGTTCGCACCGGCCGCGCTCGCCTGGCGGCGGACCTCGTTCATGGCAAGTTGACGGGCCGCGTACACGCCTTCGGTGACCTCGGTCATCTCCTGGTTGCCCCACCAGGAGCGCATCATCTGGTTGGCCTGGGGACTCAGCGCCACCGTGACAACGGACGTGTGGCCGATGACGCCGACCGTTTCGGCGCCGATGCGACGCAGCTTGTCGACGTCCTGGCCCGACAGCGCGCACATCCGCGGAGCGGGCGAGCGCGGGCTCTCGCGAGCGGCCGGCGTCGTTTCGCGAACCGCTGTGCCGAACACGGCGTATTCGACGTTCCCGGGATCTCCGAGGAAGCTGCTCGTCGTCATCTCGATGCCGATCACCGCGTCGGCGCCCGCGAACCGCGCCTCCTGGCGCAAACGGTCAAACGAACGCTGACGTGACAGGTTCCACGGTGTCGCAAACGACGCCATCTCACGGATCCCGCCCCCGTAGGACGACCAGCCGTAGTTCTGCCACCCGTGCTGGACGACGGAGGAGCCCATCACCTGGGCAACCGGGGTCAGGCCGGAGGCGTGCGCGACGGCGTACTCCTTGGCGCTCAGGTCGCTGGTGAAGACCGGGGACCTGGCCGTGGCGATCCCCCTCAGGCGTTGTTCGGCGCCAAGCGGAATCCCGCCCCGCTGGATCCGCTCGAGGTCGACGGCTGCCGCCCGGCGCTCATCCTCGCTCAGCGGTACCGCGCGCTTTCTGAACAGTGGCAAGGTAGTTCATGCTCCCACATCGCGCTCGGTCACCACGTCGGCGGCGGTCCTGGCCACCGCCCACTCCTCGCGGGCTCTGATCACGACGACACGCACCCGCGAGCCGGGCGTGGCGATGTCCACATCGGCGGCAGACTCCCCATTGGCGACCTCGTCGACATCGACGCCCAGGAATGCAAACGGCGTCAGCGCCGCCCGGCGAACCGCCGCACTGTGCTCGCCGACGCCCCCGGTGAACGCGATCGCGTCCAGGCCACCAAGGCTGGGGAGCATCGCTCCCATGCAGCGATGCAGCCGGTGTACGTAGACGTCGAACGCCAGCCCGGCGCGGGGGTCGCCTCGCTCCCGGGCGGCGAGCACGTCGCGCATGTCGCCGCCCGTGCCACTCAGGCCGGCCAGGCCGGATCCGCGGTTGAGCACCTCGTAGAGCTCGTCCGGCGAGGTCTCCCCAGAACGGAGGAGGTGCAGCAGCAAGCCCGGGTCAACCGACCCAGAGCGCGTTGCCATCGCCAGTCCGTCGAGCGGCGTGAAGCCCATCGTCGTGTCGACGCTGCGCCCGTCACGCACGGCGGCAAGGGAGGCCCCGCTGCCGAGGTGACACGTGAGGAGCCGCAGCCCGTCGAGGCTGCGATCGAGGATCCGGGCGGTGCGGTGGGCCGCGTACTCATGGTTGATGCCATGGAAGCCGAACCGCCGCAGTCCGGCGTCCATCCACTCCCGGGGGCCGGCATAGGTGTAGGCGGAGACCGGCAGGCTGGCGTGAAACGCCGTATCGAACACGGCGACCTGCGGCGTTCCCGGCACATTCCGCTCCGCCGCCTCGATGCCGTTCACCGCAGCCAGGTTGTGCAACGGAGCCAGCACGGCGAGCTCGGTGATCTGACGCTTGACATCGTCGCCGATGGGGATCGCGGATGTGTATCGGGTGCCGCCGTGGACGATGCGATGGCCGACGACGTCGATCTGCTCAGGCCCTGAGAGTGGTGCGTCCGGTCCGCGCCACAGCTCGCCCAGCAGCTCGGCGGCGCTGTCATCGCCGGCCGCACCGACGCGGCAATTCACCTGCCGCTCCCAGACCGGCGCGGGTGGAGCGGCCAGGGGAATGCCGGAACCGAGCCTGTAGAGGCAGGTCTTGAGCGTGCTCGACCCGGCGTTGAGGGCGAGGGCGATCACCGTGGCGACGTCGGGTCGGCTCAGCGCCCCCAGGTCCAGGCTCTGATCTCCGGCAGATCCTCTCCGTAGCGGTGGATGTGCTCCCGGTGCTCGATCAGCTTGTCCCGCATCGCCCGCCGGACATGCGCGGCGCGGGATCCGAGCCTGGGGACCTGGTCGATGACGTCGCACACCAGGCCGAAGCGGTCGATCTCGTTGCGGACGGCCATGTCGAACGGTGTCGTCGTCGTCCCCTCCTCCTTGTACCCGCGCACGTGGAGGTTGGCGTGGTTCGTGCGGCGGTAGGTGAGGCGGTGAATCAGCCACGGGTAGCCGTGGAAGTTGAACACCACCGGACGGTCGGCGGTGAAGATCGAGTCGAACTCGCGATCTGACAGCCCGTGGGGATGCTCGATCTCAGGCTGGAGCGTCATCAGGTCGACGACGTTGACGACCCGCACCCTGAGATCCGGGAAGTGCCGGCCCAGGAGATCGACGGCGGCCAGCGTTTCCAGCGTCGGCACATCGCCGGCGCAGCCCATCACCACGTCAGGCTCGCCGCCTTGGTCGTTGCTGGCCCAATCCCAGATGCCGATGCCCTGAGCACAATGCCGGATGGCGGCGTCGATGTTCAGGAACTGCGGCGCGGGTTGCTTGCCGGCGATGATGACGTTGACCAGATTCCGGCTCCGGAGCACCCTGTTGGTCACCGCCAGCAGCGTGTTCGCGTCCGGCGGGAGGTAGACGCGCACGACGTCGGCCTTCTTGTTGACGACATGATCGATGAACCCCGGATCCTGGTGACTGAAGCCGTTGTGGTCCTGGCGCCAGACATGGGAGGTCAGCAGGTAGTTGAGCGACGGGACCGGCCGGCGCCAGGGCAGGTCGCGGATCGTCTTCAACCACTTCGCGTGCTGGTTGAACATCGAGTCGACGATGTGGATGAATGCCTCATAGCTCGAGAACAAGCCATGCCGGCCGGTCAGCAGATAGCCCTCCAGCCAGCCCTGGCACGTGTGCTCGGAGAGGAACTCCATGACGCGCCCGTCAGGAGCCAGGGTCTCGTCCTCCGGCAGGGTCTGCGCCACCCACCGCTTGTCGGTCGCGTCATAGAGCGCGTCGAGGCGGTTCGATCCGGTCTCATCGGCGCCGAACACGCGGAAGTTCCGGGCACCGAGATTGAGTCTCATCACGTCGCGCAGGAAGGCGCCCATGACACGCGTGGCCTCCGCGGCGGACGCGCCCGGCTCCTCGACGGCGACCGCGTAATCGCGGAAGTCCGGCAGCCGCAGGTTGCGCACGACCGGCCCGCCGTTGGCGTGCGGGTTGGCACCCATCCGGCGATCGCCGGATGGCGCCAGCGCGGCGAGCTCGTCGATCAGCGCCCCGTCTTCGTCGAACAGCTCCTCCGGCCGGTAGGAGCGCATCCACGCCTCGAGCTCCTCCAGCCGACCAGGCACGCGGGCCACGTCTGCCAGAGGGACCTGATGCGAGCGCCACGAGCCCTCCATGTCAAGCCCGTCGACCTGGGCAGGGCCGGTCCAGCCCTTCGGAGAGCGCAGCACGATCAGCGGCCAGCGAGGCCGGTTCCGGACGTCAAACTGACGCGCCTCGCGCTGGATCCGGTCGATCTCATCGACGACGTGGCGCAGGGCCGCCGCCATCTGCTGGTGCATGAGCTCCGGCTCGTTGCCCTCGACGAAGTACGGGTTCCAGCCGTTGCCGACGAGCAGGCTCTCCAGCTCCATGCGCGGGATGCGCGCGAGCACCGTCGGGTTGTGGATCTTGTAGCCGTTCAGGTGGAGGATCGGCAGCACGGCGCCGTCGGTGACCGGGTTGAGGAACTTGTTCGAGTGCCAGCTCGTCGCCAGCGGCCCTGTCTCCGCCTCGCCGTCGCCGATCACACACGCCACGATCAGATCCGGGTTGTCGAACGCCGCCCCGAACGCGTGCGACAGGGCATAGCCCAGCTCGCCGCCCTCATGGATCGAGCCGGGGATCTCCGGCGCCACGTGACTCGGAATCCCGCCCGGAAAGGAGAACTGCTTGAACAGTCGGCGCAGCCCCTGCTCGTCCAGCGAGACGTCAGGGTAGATCTCGCTGTAGCTGCCCTCCAGGTAGGTCTGGGCGACGATCGCCGGCCCACCGTGTCCGGGCCCCGTCACGTAGATCATGTTGCGATCACGGTCGTTGATCACTCGGTTGAGGTGGGTGTAGATGAAGTTGAGCCCGGGGGTCGTGCCCCAGTGGCCGAGCAGCCGCGGCTTCAGGTGCTCGAGCCGCAGCGGCTCGCGCAGGAGCGGGTTGTCCAGCAGGTAGATCTGGCCAACCGCCAGGTAGTTGGCCGCCCGCCAGTACGCGTCGGTCAGCCTCAGCTGATCTCCGTCGAGCGGCTCGACCGCTTCGATCTCGCCGGGCTCGGCTTCGATTATCTGGCTGTCGCTCAAAACAGACCTCTCTCTCCGTTCGACCACGGGTTCGTTTCCATCGCCCCTTCAGATGCCGATGTCAGCTTGCCCGCGGCTCCTCGACCGGGGAACTGACCCAAGGGACGGGGAGGGTCGAGGCCATCCAACTCGAGCGCCGACCTGGTCAGGCTGAGACGGGACCAGGCCGACGCCCGAGTGCGTGCGCCGCGGCGCCACCACCGGGGAGGAGAGGCACTCCCTGGAGCGAAGTTCCCCAGCGGGGAACCTCGGCCTAGAGGAGCGGGAGCCCCGGCAGCGGGATGAGCCCCGGGAAGGGGAGGGTCGTTGGGGGTGACGGCTGGAGCGGGAACCACGGCTGCCCGCCAGGGCCGCAAAACGCCGGGTAGGGGTAACACGGGATCTGCGAAGCAGGCGGGGCGGCCGTGGTCTGGGCGCTCGCGCCCGCCACCGGAACGGCGAGCGCCAGCGCGGCGATCACGGGTACCACCGCTGCAAGTTTGCGAAGGACCATTCGGTAACTCCTAAAACCAGCGGCCGAGGCCACCGCGGGACTTGTCTTGGATCCGGGCGCTGTCTCCAGCGCGCCCCGCCGACATGGGGATAGATGTTCCGCTCCTCACCCCCCACCTGGGCTGATCCGCGGCCCGGTCCGAACTGACCGTAGGAACTCGGATCAACGATGTCACGGCGCTGTCGGCCGACTCGGTACGTCTCGGATGGTCAGCCGGCGGCGGCCCGCGCGCAGTCCCGCAGCCACGGGGTGCGGTATCCGTCCTGCCACAGGACCGGGAAGAATGCCTCGTCGAGCTCGGCCTCCCCGGGACGTCGATAGCGCGAGTAGATGGGGTGGGAATGCGCGGGATCCCATCGCGTCTCGGTCGAGATCATGTGGCTGATGATCGACCGGCGCTGCGCGTCCTCCCGCTCGTTCGGAGGACTGCCGTGGAAGGTCCAACCGTCGTGGAACGCCGCGCCGCCGGCCGGGACCTCAATCGGAACAAGCTCGAGCTCGGCACCCGGCGGCATCGCCGTGCGTACATGGGCGAGCCAATCGTCTGGAGCGTGGAAGGTGCCACCCAGCGGTCCGTGCGGCCACAGATGCGAGCCGCGGACGTAGTAGATCGTCCCACTGTCAGCCGCAGTGTCGTCGAGAGCCATCCAGCAAGTTGTCATGTTCGGTGGGTCGAAGTGGTCCAGGTAGGCGGCATCCTGATGGCACAGCAACGCCCGTCCGGACGGCGGCTTCCAGATCGCGTTGTCCTGCGCCAGGCGGGCCCCGGGCAGATTCGCCAGCCGGGCGGCGAACTCACCGACCTGTTGTGACAGTACGACGGCGGCGAGCACGAGGTCCGCCTTCCACACGTTGCACAGCTGGCGGGTGAGATCCGGGGCGGTGACGCCGGGGATGTAGTTGACCTCGTCCGGCTGAATGCCGGTCTCCCAGGTGTGCTCGAACACGCGCGTGAAGTGATCACCGATGCGGGCGAGCGCGCTCTCCTCCAGGAAGCTCTCGACGATCAGGAAGCCGTCGCGCCGGTAGCTCTCGATCTGAGCGGCCGTCGGTGCGATCACACGGGCAGTGTAACCGTCACTCGGCACGGTGCCGCCGGGGACGTCCCGCCCCGGCCGGGACCCACCGCGTCGTCAGAGCGTCTACGCGTAGACGCCGTCCAGCCACGCCTTGAGCGCAGCTTCCCGGGCCGCTGCGTCCACGCCATCCGTGAACAGGTGCGCGCTCATCCCGACGACGCCGCCGAATTGGTTGCGCCCGAAGAAGCGGTACAGCCCGTCGGCGGTGCGGACACCGAGGAAGGCCGGCGTCGAATAGTCGATGACGCCGTCCAGAGTGCCGGCCTCACCGAGGGACGCGTGGACGGGGTCACCGACACCCGCGTCTGCGGAGACCCCCAGGGCGGCGCGGAGCGCATTCATCGCGCCCGGGGCTCCGGCGGCTTGCGGACCCTCGATGCCGGACGACGGCTGGCCCACATACGTGGCGTGGCGGCCGTTGAAGTGCTGGAGGTACTGCCCCAGGGTGTGGAGGTAGAAGTCCGTGTGCCCGTCGATCGCGTCGTACTGGTCCTCCCACTCATCGGCGAGGATCCCGCTGTGGACGTAGCGCAGGTGCGCCGTCCCGCCTTCGCGAGCCTCGATCGCGTAGTCAAGGGCGTTGAAGGTCCCATCAGGGGACTCCATGCGGATCACGAGGCGGTGCGGCGGGTCCCACGTCTTGACCGGCCCTCCCTCCGGCGGCGTAGCGCCGGCCGGGATCTCCATCCCCGTCGGGAATTGCCAGGCAGCGGTGTCAGCGGTGATCGCGGTCCAGACATCGTCCGGGGCGGCGGGCAGATCGACCTCGCGGGTGATCTCGAAGGGACGGCTCATGACGGAGGCTCCTTTTTGGTCGTGATGGCGGGGTGCAGTGCGACGACAAACCGGTGCGGACGCCCTCCGGGGGCGGTCTCGTCGTGGTACTTCGCGACGAGGGCGTTGACGGCGTCCGCCAACTCCGCGGCGAACGCGGCCCGGTCCTTCGCGGACGCGAACCGCACCTCGCTGTCGATCCCGAGGGTCGCGAGCGGCCTCCCGGCCTCGCTCGCCCCGGAGATGAGCTCGCCGACCTCGCGGACGAGGCGCCCCGCCACCGCGAGCAGCCAGCGCGCGGAGCGCTGGTCCGGCCGGCGGGACGGATCCGGCGCAACGGCCGCCAGCGCGCTGGGCGAGATCACGTATGAGGCCGCGGTCGCCTGAAGCACGCGCTCCGTGCAATTGCCCTTGCGGCGCTCCTCGACCAGCTCCACCAGGGCGTGGCGCTCGAGGGCACGCAGGTGGTAGTTCGCCTTCTGGCGGGTGAGCCCGACGCGCGCGGCCAGCGTACTGGCGGATCCCGGCTCGACCAGCTCGGCAAGCAGGCGAGCCCGGATCGGATCCAATGAGGTCTCGGCGGCGGCGGGGTCGTCGATCACGGTGACGTCATGCACAGGAGGAGCTTCTCACCGACAGTTATTTTTGTCAAGCAAGCTTATTTTGTCGGTCAGGGACCTGCGCTCACGCCCCGGAGGCCAGCGGATCTCGGTGCGGGTGCCGGCCGTGCTGCGCGAGGCTCAGCGGGTCGCGCGGTCGCGCACCGCGAGGGCCGGCTACGGCCTCAGGTTCACGTCTGCCGGCCGGCCCTCGTCAGCGGGTTCTCAGCGAACGACGGGGGTCTCGCGCTTCCTCAGCTTCGAGATCGTGCGGTGATCGAGGTTGAGCGTGGCTTGAACCATCTCAGGCGGCGTCAGGGCGAGCCACGTGGCTAGCGAGACGTCGGCGTAGTGGCTGCTGCGGAACATCTCGAGGAAGCGGAGGGTCCCGTTGCCGGTGTTCTCGACGTAGTGGCCCATCGGATACGGGACGTAACCGACGTCGCCGGCCTGGTAGTCGAAAGTGTTCGCCTCCCCCTCGGCGGCGAAGACCGTCATGCGCCCCTGTCCCCCGATGTAGTACTGCCACTCGTCGGCGTTCGGGTGCCAGTGCAGCTCCCGCATGCCCCCCGGGTCGATCTCGACGAGCGCGGCGGCGATCGTCGTCGAGGGCGGGAAGTTCGAGGAGTCCACGATGCGCACCGAGCCACCCGGCGTGGTGATCGGCGCCTGGGCCATCAGGAGATGCGTCAAACTCTGCGGGACCGTGCCGGCGGGCGAGCGGACGGCGTTCGCCGACGCCGGCGGCGGCACGGCGCCCGGGAAAATGTAGCGGGCCGACTCCGGCGGAAGGTTGGCGACCGCGCTCTGGGGCACGCCGAAGTTCTTCGCCAGGACCGAGCGCGGGGTGTGGTCCATCCAGTCGGTGACCATGAAGGTGTCAAATTCGCTGAAGTTGCCCGCGTCGAAGACGAGCAGAAACTCGCAGCCGTCCTTCAGGCCCTGGATCGAATGGGGGTAGCCGGCCGGGAAGAACCACAGGTCGCCCTCGCCCACGTCCCCGATGAAGTTGCGTCCGTGGTCATCGATTGCGGTGACCTGGGCGCGGCCGGTGAGCATCAGCGCCCATTCGCCCTGCTGATGCCAATGCAACTCGCGGATCGCCCCCGGCTCCAGCCGCATCTCGACGCCGGTGATGGTCGTCGCGATGGGCAGCTGCTGCATGTTCACCTGGCGAGACCAGCCGCCGTCGAGCAGATGCATGTGCGCATCGCTCATCGAATACTTGAGGTTCGGCAACAGACCCGCGTCGGTGCTCGGCGGCGCAAGCAGGTCTGGATTCTCCCGGTCGACCGGGTTGTTGACGGGGCCGGGGATGGTGCCCCCCGTCTTGCCGCGCTCGGGCTCCGGGACAGTGGCCCGCGTGAGCGACGCGGCGGCCGTGGCCGCTGTGCTCCCGCCGATGAACTGCCTCCGGTTCAACCCGGACACGGGCCGTCCGCCGGGGATCGACCGCGCCGGCAGCCTGAGACGCGTGAACCGACGACGATGCTCGGCCGGCCGACCCCGTCGCCGGTGCGGTTGCGGAATCCCCGGCAACCTTCGGAGATCGTACGGGACACGACGCAACAGGTTGCCGCCCCGGCCGCTGTGCGCCTGCTGGTTCTTGTACCAGGCAGAACGGGCCTCCGGGCCAGCCGCCTCATGGTGCCGTGCCGGGAACCGTCACCACGGCTGCGGTGTGGGACGAGGTCACCCCTCCGGGCGCGGCTCAACCATCGTCCGCCCCCGAGTTGGATTCAGGGCGCGGAGCCCGATCCCGTTGGCGACATTGCGCTCGGTCCCGTCCGCCGGGTGGTTCAGCAGGGAGACACCGCCGCGCCCGGGCAACCGCACCACGATCGTGGTTGAGCCCCCATCGTCGAGATTCACCGCATCGCGGACGCCCAGTCCCCGCATGAAACCGGCGAGCTGCGGGAGGTCCAGCCCCGGAACGCCCACCTCACGCCCCTCGGTGACGACGAGGTACATGACGCGACCATCGTGCGAAAAGCCCACCGCGGTGCGCTCCGCTCCCGCCGCGACGGGAAGGCCCCCCTGGACGGCCCCGGCGCGCAGCAGTCGATACTTGGCCCCGATCGCAAACCGGAACCGTGCCGGGGCCGGCGTCGTCTGCCCGTAGTCGACCGAGACCGCCTCGCCAATCCGCAGACGGGCCAGGGCCCGTCCGCCGCGGCCGGCACCGAGCAGCACGTAGCTGCCGGCCGCGATTGCCCCTGAACCTGCCTGATGCCGAATGCCCGCGACCCGGCCGCCGCGGATCAGCGCCTCGGTCACCGACTCCAGACCCCGCGCCGCCCCAGCCCGGGTATAGGACCCCCACGAGGAGGTGAACAGCCCCACTCCGTTCGGTGTCAACATCGGCGCGTACCCGGGGTTGGCATCGTTGAGATCCGACAGCACCACCGGACCGCGAGGGAGTCCGACGGAGCCTCGCAACCGCACCGTCGAGATCCGGCCAACCCCGTCGACTCCGATCCCCACCGCCAGCGCCCGCCCGGGTTGCGGGGCCTTGAGCAGCCGTCCGCCGGCGACGACCGGGCCGACCGGCGCGCCGCTGGCGCCGATATTGAAGAAGTCTCCGTTGATCGCCGCAAACGCCCCGGTCCGCTCGGCCATCGCCGAGAGCGTCCGTGCCGCACTGATCACGCCGGGGTACAACAGGCCCGGTTGCACAGCCGGGTCGCCAAGGTTCACCCGGAGCACGAACGCCTCCACCGGGCCACTCGGACCCATCTGGCGCACGCGCATGAGCACGGTGCCCGGGCCCACCGTCTGACCAGCCGCGGCCACGGCCGACGACGCAGGCCCGCTCATGACCAGCCCGGCCAACGCAACCGCCGCGACGCGCCCCAGCGGCGACCGGGATCTCGCTGCCGGCAGCGTCACACGCCGCGTCAGACGCAGGACCGCGGATACCGGAACGATGCGAGACCGGCCACCCAATCGAACTCCCTTCGGCTGCTCTGGGCGCATCCTCGCCGTCGATGGTCGCAACCGTAGTGAAGCGCGCCCGCTCAGTGCGACTCGCCAACGAGCACGCGCCGCTGGATCTTGCCCGTCGCCGCCCGCGGCAGGCTCTGCATCACGTGGATCGCCTGGGGCACCTTGTAGCGGCTGAGCTGCGCGACGCAGTGTGCGAAGAGCCGATCGAGCAGCTCGCGCGGGCGCTCGGTCGCATCGGAATCCTCGACCGGGATCACGTAGGCCACCGGAACCTGTCCGAGGACGGGGTCGGCCCGGCCGATGACGACGGCGTCGCGAACACCGGGATGGGCGAGCAGGACCTCCTCGATCTCCCGGGGAAACAGCATCTCACCGCCGCGGTTGATGACGTCGTCAGTGCGCCCCAGGAGGAACAGGTATCCGTCCGCATCCAGCAGGCCGCTGTCGCCGGTATCCAGCCACCCGCCGGCGTCGAACCGCTCGGCAGCGCGCCCGCCGTCGTAGGCCTCGATGACGGCGGGGCCGCGGATCCAGATCTGCCCGACCGTCTCCGGCGGGACGGCCCGGCCGCCGGGCCCTCGCACCTCGACTTCGGTGCCCACGGGTCGTCCACACGAGCCTGCGGGGCCGCTGCCGTCCAGCGGCATCGCAGTGATCTGACTGGCGGCCTCGGTCATGCCGTAGCTCTCGACGACGGGGACCCCGGCCAGAGCCTCGATGGCCTGCCGGACGGCGGCGGGAAGCGGCGCCGAGGCGGAGCGGATGAAACGCAGCCGGCGCGGTCGGACCGGGACGGGATGCGCGGCGAGGATGCCGAGGATCGCCGGCACCAGGTTGATCCACGTCACATCGTGCTCGGCGAGGCTCTCCCAGAACCCGTGCCGGTGGAAGCGCCGATCCAGGAGCAGCGTCGCCCCGGCAGACAGTGTCGCGAGCAGCGCGACGACCTCGGCATTGATGTGGAACAGCGGCAGCGGGTTGAACCCGCGGTCGTCCGGCGTCAGCCGGTTGTGGGCGGCGACCGCGCGCGCCACGTGCAGCAGCCGGCCCTCGGTCAGCTCGACCGCCTTGGGAGCGCCGGTCGAGCCGGAGGTCAGGAGGAGCACCGACCCGGGCGCCGATCCCCCGCGGGCGCCGGCGTCGCCGCCGCGCGGACCTCCCTCCGGCCCGCCGGTGGCCGTGACGGGCACGAACGGCAGGCCGAGGCCGCCGGCACGGGCCGGGCGATCGCCGATGACGGCGGTTGGCCGGAGCGCCGCAGCGGCGCGCTTGAGCTCGGCCTCCGGCGCGTCGGGGTTCACGGGTACGGCGCACCGGCCGGCGGCGATGACGCCGAGGTAGGCGACGGAGAACGCAATGGGGTTCGCCGCGTCGAGCAGCACCCGGCCATCGGGCGGGATGGCGGCGGCCTCCAGGGCGGCGCGCCAGCCCCGGACGCCCCCGTCCAGTTGGGCGTAGCTCACGCCGTGGCCGTCGCCGATGTCCTTTAGGAAGCGCCGCGTCCCGGCGTCCCGGGCACGGCGGGCGATCAGCAGCGCGAGGTCGCTGCGGGCCGGAACGTCGTCATGGGTCATGACAGCAGCGTGGCGCGGCTGCGTGAGTCCATCGTGTGCCCGTGCTAAGGGTTCGCGGAGAACCGCGAGCCGAGCGGAGGGATCACGGCTCCGCCAGCCGGTCCCGCAGGACGGCCGCGAGCCGTCGGGCGATCCAGTGGTGGCCGGCAACGGTGGGATGCAGGTGGTCGCCGACACGGGGAAAGTGCCAGTGCTCGGCGAGCGGATCGACGACCACGACGCCGGGGTCGGCGCGGCGCGCGGCGCCAGCGATCGTCCGGTCGGTGGCGACCGCCGCCGCCGACGGATGGTTGCCGCGGGCGAAGACGCTCAGGACGACGAGCAGGGCGTGAGGCGCCTGGCGGTGGATCCCGGCGACGAGTCGCTCAACCCGGTTGCCGACGACGGACAACGGCCGGCCGATGTCGTCGTGGCCGCCCTGCATGATGATCGCCCGCGGATCGACGCGACCCAGGTCCAGCCGGGAGGCCAGCCGGAAGAACGGGCCGCGGCCGCCGCGGCCGGGATTGAGGAACCCCGCACCGGGATCGGCGGCGACGGTGACGCGCCAACCGAGCAGGCGGCCCAGGTCCTGCGGCCACGCGTTGTGCCGATGCCCGGCGCCGACCCCGGCCGAGAACGAGGCACCGACGACCGCCAGCAGCGGCCGGCGCGGCGCCCCAGCGGCGTCGTGCGAGCCGGCCGGAGCGACGACCCCTGGCGTCCGCGGCTTCGCCGGGGACGACGTGGATCCGCTGCGAGCGACGGCGGCGCCGACCAGTGCGAGCAGGACCAGGGCCCCGGCGGCGAGGATGGCTCTGCGGCGCATCGGTGCACGTTAGCTCGCGTCTGATACCGGGACTCGCGCGCGTCGAGGGCGGAGGTGCGGCTTCGGCCTGGATCCGGAGCGCCCGGCCCCTGGCCCACGGCGAACGCGCGGCGCGGTGATCGCTTCGAGCGGGCGCCCCTGTGTCTCCTCGCCCCACACGGCGACCGTGAGGACGGCGACCAGAGCGGCCATCCCGACGAGGCTGTAGACGGCGACGACCCCGCCCGCCGCGAGCAGCAGGGGGACGAGCGACGGCCCCACGACACCGGACAGGAGACGGCCGCATCCCTCCGTGACCGCGGTGCCGGTGGCGCGGATCTCCGTGGGGTAGCTCTCGGCGGTGTAGACCTTGACGGCGGGATCGGCGCCGATGCCGAAGAAGGACATGACGCAGCCGACGAGGAGCACCGGAAGCGCGCCGCGGGTGAATCCGAACGCCAACGCAGCCGCGGCGGCGAGGATGCCGAAGGCGATGATGACCGGCCGGCGCCCCCACCTTTCGACGAGCCACGCCTCGAGCAGCTTGCCCGGGAGGGAGACCCCCACGATGACGGCGGTGAACACGAACGCCGACGTGAGCGAGAAGCCCATCGAGGCGACGACGGTCGGCATGAACGTCTGGATCGAGTAGAAGACGAAGAAGATCCCGCCGAACGTCGTCCACAGCATCAGGGAGCGGCCCAGGAAGGGGCGGCGGAACAGGATCCGAGCCGACCCGCCGGTCGTCGCCCCGCGGGCGGAACCGTCGGCGGGCAGCGGCGGCAACGGCCTGCCGGTCTCCGCCGCCACCCGGGTCTCGATCCGCTCCATCTCCCGTTCGGACTCGGCGAGGCGATTGCGAGCCTCATACCACCGAGGAGACTCGGGGACGTACCGCCACACCAGGCCGGCAAAGACGAGCGGGAGGACGCCGAGGAAGAACATCACGCGCCACCCGGTGTCGTTCGTGGTGGAGGGGATGAACACCAGTGCGAGCAGCGGCGACAGGAAGTATCCGATGGACAGGAAGGAGTCGGCGATTCCGGTGAACCGCCCGCGCAACGCGGGCGGACACAGCTCGGCACCGTACGCGTAGGGCAACGGGAAGACGGCGCCCATTGCGATTCCCGCGAGCACCCGCAGCACGATGACCGTCGCGACATCGCCCGCCAGCCCCGTGAGACACGTCAGCACCGAGTACGCAACGGTGCCGGCGATCATGATCCGCTTGCGCCCGAAGCGATCCGCCAGCCATCCGGCGGGGGCGATACCGACCACGATTCCGACGGCGGAGGAGATGGAGACGATCGTCTTGAGGCCGGTGCTGAGGTGGTACACGCCCGTCAGCGACGGCAGCACGCTCCCGGTGAGCCCGATGTCGTAGGACTCGGCCAGCCAGCCGAGGAAGAGGATGGCCATGATCCCTTTCAGCCAGCGGGTTGCGGGCAGCCGGTCCAGGCGCTCGCCCGCACGAACTCGGGGCACAGGCGCGACTCGGCATGGGTCGTGATCAGTGACTGCCATTGGGGCCTCCATTCATCGTGCGCCAGGACCGGCGCGGGATGCCGACGGTCGCCCGGGCACCGGGCAGCCGGGCGAGCAGGGCGGTGAGCAGGCCGGCCGCGACGAAGATGACGGCGATTCCGCCCGCGGTCACCACCGCCCAGGGCAGCTCACCGTCGAGCGACCGCCAGCCGAACATCGTCAGCGGGGTCGCCACGAGGACCTGGCTGAGGTAGATGCCGTACGAGTAGTCGGCCCCGGCCCGGACGAGCGCCCGGAGCCGGCTGGGCCACCGTCTGCTCGTCATCAGCACCCCAAGCAGGTAGACGAGCGTGATCAGCCCCAGGTATAGAGGGATCTCGACCGGCTGGAAGGGATCCGACGGATCGCCGCCACCGAAACCGGGCACGCCGACAGCCGCCAGGACGTACCAGGCCTCGCCCAAGGCGACGGCGGCGGCCGCGGCCGCCAGAAGCACGCGCCAGTGACGGCACAGCCAGGTGTGGATGGCTCGGTAGTGCCACGCCATGACCGCACCGGCGACGATGAACAGCTCGTAGTTCCACAGCTCCCTCGTCGCGCCCTGGCCGAGCATCCACGCCGGCAGGTCCTGCTCGTGAACGAGCCAGAACAGGACCAGCTGGACCGCCAGGCTCACTCCGAGCAGCCACCGGTGATGGTGCTCGGTTCGGCGCACGAGCCACAGGAACGCCGGATAGACCAGATAGAACTGCAGGAGGACGATCAGGAAGTACAGCTGGTCGTAGCCGGTCAGCAGCAGCGAGCCGAGCCGCTCCGCGTCCCCGGTGATGCTGCCGACCCAGCCGCTCTGGACGATCCCGAGCGCGAAGTAGACGACCGTCCACGTCACGTACGGCAAGGCCACCGCCAGCAACCGGCGCCGCCAGAACGTGCGCCAGCCGCCGCGGCCCACGTCGGGATAGGCATAGACGAGCATCGCCGCCGAGATGAACATGAACGCAAACCGGGTTACGTGGGTGAGCATCAGGCCGGCGCCGACGCCGATGTTTGCCGCGGGCGCGAACCACTGCAGCGAATGCGTCGAGACCACCCCCAGCTGCTTGACCGGGCGCATGGCATCGACGTGGGTCAGCCGCGCTCGTGGCTGGCGGCGGGACGGCGGCACGGCCGGTGACGTGGCCGACGACGTGGCCGGTGATGTGGCCGGCGCGGGCCAGACGGGTCGCTCGACGGCCACAGGCTCTGTCGCGAGCGTGGTCATGACGCCGTGTCGCGCGAGCGGGTGCCGGGGCCGCCACCGACGCCGGCGCCGGCCGCGGCGATGTTCCGTCGGATGGTCTGATCGAAGCTCACGTAATGAGCCTGACGCCGCTCACTTAGAGCTTTCGCAGCCGAGGAAAAGAATTTGGTGTGAGCCACAGGAGCTCTCCCTCGGCAAGAAGCCCGCCAGCACGGATAATTGTCGAAGTTGGACGCCGCACGACATCGCCGGCTTCGCTCCACGGGCTCCGCTCGCGTGGGGGTCGGCGCCGCCCTCGTCTGGCCGCCGGCGACCGCGCTACTGGTCTACCTGCTCGGCCGCGGCATACTGCGGCGGCGGCTCGCCGAGCGCCAGGTCGACGACATCTTCGACCTGTCTCCCGACCTTCTGTGCGTTGCCAGCCTGGACGGACGCTTCCAGCGGGTCAACCCGGCATTCGAGCGAACGCTCGGCTACGACGCCGCCCAGCTGCTGTCACGCCCGCTCTCGGAGCTCGTCCATCGCGACGACCGCGCACGGACGGCCGCGGTGATCAGCCGGCTGCCTGAGACGCAGCACGTCTCGGACTTCGAGAACCGCTGCGTCCGGGCCGACGGCACGGTGCGCTGGTTGCAGTGGCACGCGCGGGCAATGCCGGAGCGCGGCCTGATGTACGCCGCGGCACGCGACGTCACCGAGAACCGGATGCTGTCCCAGGAACAGGCCGCGCTGCGTCGGGTCGCCACCCTGGTGGCCCAGGGGCATGCTGCGTTTGAGCTGTTCGACGCCGTCGCGGGCGAAGTCGGCCGGCTCCTCAGCGCGGACGCCACACGGCTGCTGCGCTACCGGCAGGACGGGACCACCGCCGTGGTCGGGAGCTACGGCGCCGCCGATGCCGAGCTCGGCGCCGACTCCTACAACCCCGGCCGGCTCTGGCGGCGGATCGCAGAGCGGGGTGTGGGAGCCGCTGCCGCGGCTGCCGCCCCCATCGTCGTCTCCGGGCACCCGTGGGGCGCCATCGTGGCTGCGTGGAAGCAGCCGGAGATGGCCGGCGGCGACACCGAGGTCCGCATCGGGCAGTTCACGGAGCTGGTGGCCACCGCGGTCGCGAACGCCGAGAGCGGCGCCGAGCTGGCCGCGTCCCGCCGGCGGATCGTGGCGGCGGCCGACGAGGCGCGCCGGCGGATCGAGCGCGACCTGCACGACGGCGCCCAGCAGCGGCTGGTGAGCATGATGCTGGTGCTGAGGCTGGCGCTGATGGAGCTCGGCGATTCGAACCGGCCGGTAGCCGAGCTGATGGAGGAGGCGCTCGCGGACGCCGCGCGCGGGATCGACGAACTGCGCGAGCTCGCGCGCGGGATCCATCCGAGGATCCTCTCGTCCGGTGGGCTCGGGCCGGCACTCAAGACGCTGGCTCGCCGCTCCCCTATCCCGGTGATCGTGGACGCGCACACAGACGGGCGGTTGCCCGAGCATGTCGAGGTGACGGCGTACTACGTGGCTTCCGAGGCGCTGACGAATGCGGCCAAGCATGCGCAGGCGTCGGAGGTGGACATCGCCGTCGAGGCGGACGGCCGGTGGCTGGTGCTCAAGATCCGCGATGACGGCGTCGGCGGCGCCGATCCCTCCCGGGGGTCCGGACTGATCAGCCTCCGCGACCGCGTCCAGGCGCTCGGCGGCGGGCTTGAGGTTCGCAGCGAAACCGGTGGCGGCACGGAGCTGATTGCGCGGATGCCAGTAGCGGCTCCTGCGCCGACCTAGTGCACCGTTCAGCTCGCGCGTGATCTTCGCTAGAAGATCGCGATCGGGTTCCAGGGCGAGCCGGTCCCGCCCGGCAACCGCAGCGGGAGGCCAACGACCATGAACTCGTAGCGGCCCTCGGCCTGGCAGGCGGCGGCGAGGTCCTCGAGCTGCAGGCTGTCGGAGACCAGCATCCCCATCGCCACCACCTGGAGGGGATGGATCGGATAGGTGATGCCCTCCACCACGCTCGGCACCGTCTCGCCGTCGCCGTCCGGCAGGAACGCCGCGAGCGAGCGCTCATGCATCCAGGGGACGGCGTCGACGTGGATGCCCGCCTTGCCCTCGCCCGCCGGCGGCGGACCGTTGTCCCACGGGCCGAGCGCGATCCGGCGCGCGTGGTGGCCGGTGCGCAGGACGAGGATGTCACCCTCGCCGAGCGCCACGCCCTCCGCCCGCACGCACTCCTCCAGCTCTGCCCGCGTCACCGCCTCCCCCGGCTCGAGCCACTCGACGCCGCGCAGCCGCGGGACGTCGAGCAGCACCGCCCGGCCCACCACGCCGGTGCTGTATGCGGTGATGTCCTGCGCGGTCGCGCCCGTCGACGGCACGACCTCGGCCGCCGGCCGGCCGTTGTAGGTCAACCCGTCATACGAGATGTGGCACAGCGCGTCGACGTGTGTGTGGCAGTCGCCGTGGCACGACATGCCGAGGAAGTCCATCGCGAAGCCGGCCTTGCTCGTGTCGACCGGGACGTCGTGGGACTGGACGACGAAGTGGATCGCCTGCTGGGGGTTGTCCGGGCCGGCGACCTTGTTGATCGGGATCGCCAGCGAGACGCGCCGGCCGGAGCGGACCAGCCCCGCCGCCGAGCGCACCTTCTCCGGTGTGATGAAGTTCATCGTGCCGAGCTCGTCGTCCGGCCCCCAGCGCCCCCAGTTCTTCACGGACTCGAGGATCGCCTCGAATTCGGCGATGCTCAGCTGAGCCCATCCCCGGCTCATTGATGTGTCTCTTCCATCGCCAGCTGCGCCTTGGCCAGCCACTCGCTGTTGCCGCGGGCGCTCTGCCACACGAGCAGGGCCGCGCCGAGAACGAGCCAGCCGAGGAGGATGATCGGCGCGTACCGGGCCGGCGCGGCGGGCAACGGGACGACGGACTTGTAGCCCACGTAACCCACCGCGACGCTGGCGACGATCGGCAGGACGATGTGCAGCAGGGGGTTGAACTGCGCGCGCCTGACGGTCAGGTAGTAGCGGATCACCCCGACGTTGGCCAGGATGTACATGAGGATCAGGCCGAGGGTGACGGTCAGCGCCCAGGTGAAGAAGACGTCCTCTACGCTGAAGATGATCATCAGCAGGAACGCCAGCACGCACACGCCCGCCTCGACGGCGATCGCCTTGTCCGGCGTCTTGCGCGTGGGCGACACCTCGGCCAGCGCCTTCGGCAGCACACCGGTGCGCCCCATCCCGTACCACGTCCGCGTGCCGCCGTTGAAGCAGGCGATGGAGACCGCGATGGCGGAGTTCAGCAGCGCGAACAGCAGGATCACCCACGCGCCGCCCCACACCCGCGTCGCCAGCGTGAACACCGGGAACGCGCTCGCCTTGGGGATCGCGGCCACGTGGTCCACGCCGATGCCCACCAGGTAGCCCCACGTCACGAACACGAAATAGACGGCGAGGATGATCACGGAGCCGATCATCCCCAGCACGATGTAGCGCCGCGGTTTCTTGCTCTCCTCCGCCAGCGGCGCGGTCGCCTCCCAGCCGCTGAAGGCGAAGATGCTGAACACGACCGCGAGGAACAGGTCCGGCGCGGCGCCGAAGTGGCCGGGATTGAGCGGCTCTGCGCTGAAGCCGCCCGGTCCGGGGTCGGCGAGTCCCCAGAGCGCGAGGACGACCATGATCACGATCTCCAGCGCGCCCGTGATCAGCAGTATGCGCTCCGAGACGGTGATCCCGCGGTAGGTCAGGAAGGTCACGAACCCGACGATCGCCACAACCCAGAGCCACCATGGGATCGTCACGCTGTACTGGGCCTTGATCTCCGGCTCGAGCACGGTCTTGGCCAGGAAGCCTGACGTCAGCGCGGCCACCGGCGGCAGCCAGATGGAGAAGACCCAGCCGGCGAAAAAGCCGGCCTGCGGGCTCAGTGCCCGGGCGATCCACGTGTACCAGCCACCCGCGGACGGCAGCTCCTTGGCCAGCTGCGACGACGTGATCGCCATCAGCAGCAACACCAAGCCGGCCAACAGGTAGGCCCACGGCGTGACGATGCCGGCCAGCGACACGGTGAACACGAACGTCGCCAGGATGGCGAACGACGGGGCGATCGTCGCCACGCCCTGCATGAGAATGCCCGGGAGCCCGACCGCATCCACCTGCAGATCGGTCCTGAACCCGCCGGTCTGCGGCCGCGACTCGATCCCGCCGTTGCCTGGTGTGACTCCGATCCGATCCCTCCTCGCCCACCTCACCTCAAGGCCGGCCCGGCCCTCGGGGCGTGACCGGCCAGATGTCGGTCACGACGCCGTCCTCGACCACATGGAAGACGTCGTGGAGATTGACCGTGGTCGGGCCGTAGCCGCCCATCACCTCGGCCACGTCGCCCAGGTCGAGCGACGGCGGCCCAGGGAAATCGACCAGGCAGTGCTCCTCGGCGTAGTAGCGCACCCGGCCGTCCGGGTGCGAGACCAGCGGCGGGGTGACGAAGTCGATGCCGACGGTCTTACGGCCGCAGTCGAGCACGACGGTGCTGCCCTGGCGCGAGAGAACCGTGCTGGCCACGGTCACCGCCACCTCGAACCCGCCCGGGACAAGCGGCCGGTGCATCGCGTCCATGAGCACGTAGGAGCCGGCCTGCACCTCGTGGATCCGCGGGTTGGCCCCGGTGATGTGGTACGTGCCGGTCCCGCCGGCGGAGATCACCTCGACGGGGTGCCCGCGCTCGGCCAGGAGGTCGAACGCGTCGATCGCCTGGCGGTTCGCGGTCTGGGCATCGGCGATGCGCTTGTCCGGGTCAGGCTCGAGCATGCAGTGGCCCTCGTAGGCCTCCACGCCGCGCAGCTTGAGCCCGGGCAGCTCGGCGATCCGCTCGGCCAGCGGCAGCGTCTCGATGTGCGAGCGCACGCCGCAGCGCCCCATACCGACGTCGAGCTCGATCAGCAGCTCGAACTCGGCGCCCGCGTCGACCGCCGCCCGCGAGAGCTGCTCGACGTTGCGGACGTCATCGACCGCGACGGTGAGCCGGTGCGAGCGGGCGAGCTCAGCCGCCGCACGGATTTGGTCGGGCTGCACGAGCTGGTTGGCGATCAGCACGTCGACGAGCCCCGCCTCGGCCGTCACGACCGCCTCCCAGATCGTCGCGCAGGCGACGCCGATCGCCCCCGCCTCGACCTGGAGGCGCGCCAGCTGCGGCGACTTGTGCGCCTTGAAGTGCGGGCGCAGGTCCGCCGGCAGCTCACGGAACTTCGCCGCCATCGTGGCAATGTTGTGCTTCGCCTTGTCGAGGTCGAGCAGCAGTGCGGGCGTCGACACGTCGCTGCGGGCGCGGCCGATCTGGTCGCCGTAGCGCGCCTGCAGCGCCGCAGTCGCGGGCGTCGGGTCAGCGCCTCTCCTCATCCGGCGTCGCCGGCGGCCTGCTCGAGATCGCCGGTGACCCCCCGCCCGGCGCCGGTGATCACGCTGTTACCCTGCCGGCGCGCCGCGCCTGCTCTCGGTCTCGAGGTCCGCCCGTACTGGTTGCACGCGGAGACGTGCCCGTCGTGATCCTGAAACCCCCGGCCATTCGCCGATCGTACGCTGATCTCGACACCTGGTGGAGGACTTGTTTCGGAGCCGGCAGATCCAACACCGCAGTGCGGGGCTTCTCGATGGCCCGCGGAAAGATCGAACCTCCGACCTGGGGATTGAGGTTGGCCCCGTATGCGGGGCTTTTGTTCAGCTATGGGCACGAGGTCCGTGACGACCTCACCCTCGAGCAGATCCTGGACATGATCATCGCCATTGCCACGATCCGCGGCGAAACCGACTACGTCGAGCAGATCCTCCAGGCCGCGCTCCACGGCCTGCGTCCCGCGCCGGGTGGGGCAAGACGTCCGGGGCGGCCGGCGCCACCGCAACCGGCCAAGGCCCGGCGGCGCGTTCGCACATAACCCAAGATCGAGCGCCCAATCTCGCCACCGCGCATCGGTCTGCGCGCAGGCCCCCGACGACGGCCAGCTGTTCGGCGGGCCGGGTCGCCCTCCACCCGGGAGTCTCCACCCGTGGGTGGAGGGCGAGGCGAGCTCCACCTGAAGATCAATCCGGACGCCGATGTCAGAACCCGTCGCGGAGATCACGATGCTCGCATGACAACCACCGATTACCTCATCGACTCAGTCCTCGTCCTCCTCGTCCTGCTCCAGATCAAGGAGCGGGCCCTCACCACCAAGGCCCTCGTCCGCCCGCTGGTGATCGTCGGAATCGCCGCGGTCAACTACCTGCACGGCATCCCGACCGCCGGCAACGACCTCGTCCTCGTCGCCATCCTGGCGCTCGCCGGGAGTGCGATCGGGCTCGCCAGCGCCCAGACGGTGCTCATGCGGGTTGGGCACGACGGCGCCGTCCTGGCCCGCGCCGGCTGGGCCTCCGGGTTCTTCTGGGTGCTGGGAATGGGCTCGCGGTTCGCCTTCATCTACTGGATCACCCACACCGGCGGCTCGTCGATCGCGCACTTCAGCACCCAGCACGCCATCACCGGAGGCGCCTGGACGGTCGCCCTCCTCGCGATGGCGGTGGGCGAAGTGGCTTCCCGGTCGGTGCTGATGGCGGTCCGCCGTCAGCACCTGCAGGACCGCCGTGCTGTCCAGCTCGCCTGACGCCGTTACCTTGTCGCGCAGTGATCTTCACTCAGCTCACCGGGCGCGCCGCGCTCACGATCCGGCTGATCGGCCTTGCGCTGCTCAGCTGGACCGTGTTGAGGGCCGGCCGCCATGCCCCCGGTGGCAGCGGACGCGGCCTGCTCATCAGCGTCCTGTTCGCGATCTGCGTGGGGGCCTGGCTGATGTGGATGCGCCGGCCCAGTCCCGACCGCGGCATCACGCCGGAGGTGTGGGTGCTGGCGGCAGCCGGCGGGGTCCTGTGCGGCGCCTCCCCGAGCAGCGCCGCCAGCGCCTTCGTGTTCGTCGCGGTGGTCGCGGCCGGCGTCCGGGCCGAGCTGTCGCAGGCCTTCATCGTCGTCGGGGTCGGCGTCCTCGCGCTGGCAGTGTCGGTCCTCGTCTATGGCGGCAGTGCGCTCGGCCTCCTCGCCTACTCGCTCGGCTTCGCCGCTGCGACCCTGGCCGGGGCCAATGCCCGCCAGGCGGCGGCCAAAGCCGACCAGGCCGAGTTGCTCCTGGCCCAGACCCAGCGCTCGCACGAGGAGCAGCTCCGGGCCGCCCGCCTGGAGGAGTCGACGCGAATCGCACGGGAGATCCACGACGTGCTCGCCCACGCGCTCGCCGGCCTCGCGATCCAGCTCGAGGCGACAAGCGCCCTGGTCGACCAGGGCGCCGATCCCGCGACGATCAAGGCCCGTCTGGACCGCGCCCACGCGCTGGCGCGCGAGGGACTGCGCGAGACGCGCCGCGCGGTCGGCGCCCTGCGCAGCGAACCGATCGCCGCCCAAGCCGGAATCGAGGCGCTCGTCGAGGAGTACCGGTCCGCCGGCGGCGGCGCCGAGCTGACGATCGACGGCGATCCCAGCCGTCTCGCCGGACCAGTCGGCGAGGCCGTCGTGCGCGTCGTCCAAGAGGCCCTCACCAACGCCCGCAAGCACGCATCCGGCGCGAGCGTGTCGGTTGCGCTGCACGCCGGCAACCTCGCCGACCGCGACGTCGTCCTCGTCGTCGATGACCACCCCAACGGCGCAGCCCGCGCTGCGAGCCCGCTGGCCGCGACCGGCGGCGGCTACGGTGTCCAGGGCATGCGCGAACGTGCCCGGGCTCTCGGCGGCACCCTTACGGCGGGCGCCCGCGGCGATGGCTGGCGGGTCGAACTTCGCGTTCCGGCTCTCGCCGAGTCTGCGGACCCGGTCCAGGAGGCGCGGTGAGTGCGCCGGACTTCGTCCGGGGGTCCGGTCGTGAGTGACCCCATCCGGGTTCTGGTCGCCGACGATCAGGCGCTCGTGCGCGAAGGGCTGATGACGCTGCTGCAGGTCGCGGCCGAGATCGAGCCGGTCGCCGCGGCGGCCGACGGCGAGGAGGCCGTTGCCCTTGCCGCGCGACACCACCCGCACGTGGTGCTGATGGACCTGCGGATGCCGCGGCTCGACGGCGTCGAGGCAACCCGGCGGATTCGCGCTGCCCAGCCTGAGACCGAGATCGTTGTCCTCACGACCCACGCTGACGATCAGTCGATCCTCGGCGCGCTCCAGGCGGGCGCCCGCGGCTACCTCACCAAGGACGCCGGGATCGCCGAGATCTCCCGGGCCATCCAAGCCGCCGCCGCCCATCAAGCGCTGCTCGATCCGGCAGTGCAGGGCCGCCTGCTCGCCGCCGCGGCCGGGGCGGCCGGGGCGACCGGGGCGACCGGGGCGGCCGGGGCGGCCGGTCCGCCGGCCCCCGTCGCCGAGCTTCCGGACGAGCTGACCCCGCGGGAGGCCGATGTCCTTCGGCTGATCGCACGCGGGATGTCGAACACCGAGATCGCCGCCGCTCTCGTCGTCAGCGAGGCGACGGTCAAGAGCCACATCAACCATCTGTTCGCCAAGATCGACGCGCGTGATCGCGCCCAGGCCGTCCACTATGCCTACACCCATGGGCTCGCGGACTGAGCGCCGGGCCGCTCTGATCAGTCGGCTGTGACAGCGGCGCCGGCTTGGCCCAGCTCGGCTCGGCCCGGCTCGGCTCGAGCGGGGCGGGGGTGGTCTGGGCCGTGGGGGAGCGCAGGTGACGCGGGCGAAAACGGCATGGGCTTTTGAGGATGGGGAGGGTGAGCGTGGTCGGCCGGGTGATGTGGGCGCGCGGCCATGCACGGTGCGACAAATCCGGGGGTCGCCGGGAGATCTGGCACAGCACGCAGGCTCAGCCCCCCGCGTGCGCCAAACCCTCTCAGCG
>DASZMK010000160.1:0-1730 GCA_035551855.1 Solirubrobacteraceae bacterium | reverse complement strand
GGCTCAACCCGGTCTCTACAAATTTCCGGTGGCTATAGCGAGGGGGAAACACCTCTTCCCTTTCCGAACAGAGCCGTTAAGCCCCTCAGCGCCGATGGTACTTGGCCCGCAAGGGCCTGGGAGAGTAGGTCGCCGCCGGTTTTTATCTGACCCCGTTGGCGCGGTGAGCGCGGCGGGGTCTTTTGTTGTCTGGGCCCTCCTGACATCGCCGGGGAACGTGCGAGACTGGCGGCATGGACGAGCTGTACGGCCTGCACGTTCGGTTCCGGGCGAACTCCGGGCTGGCGGTTGAGCTGGAGCGCCTGCTGCTCGAGGCTGCGGCCGGCGCCGGGGACGCCCCGGACTGCCGGCTGTACGTGGTCGGTCGCTCGCCGGAGGAGTCCGATCTCGTCTGGGTGCTGGAGGTGTGGGGCAGCCGCGAAGCCCATGACGCGAGCCTCAACGATCCGGACGCGCGGGCGCTGATCCAGCGGGTGATGCCGCTGCTGGCCGAGCGCCCGCAGGTGACCCAGCTGCGGCCGGCAGGTGGGAAGGGGCTGTGAGCCGGGCCGGCTGACGATACGTTCGGTGCGGCTACAGGACTCGTTCGATCTTCAGCCGCCGAGTGCCCTTCGGAGTCGGCACCTCGACGGTCTCCCCGGGGGAGCGGTCGATGAGAGCCCTGGCGACGGGCGATTCCGCGCTGAGCTTGCCCTGCGCCCGGTCGGCCTCGGTCGCGCCGACGATCGTCCAGGTGTGAAGCTCACCGGTGCCCTCGTCGCGGACCTCGGCCGAGCGGCCGAACGCGAACGCTGCGGTGCCGTTTGCGATCGTCTCGACCACGTCGACCACGACCGCGTTGCGCAGACGCTGCCGCAGGCGGCTGATCCTGGTCTCCAGGTGCGCCTGATCCTCCTTGGCGGCGTGATACTCCGCGTTCTCCTTCAGGTCGCCGTGCCCGCGCGCGGTCAGGATGCGAGCGGCGATCTCGCGGCGGCCGACGGTCTCCAGCTCGCCGATCTCGGTCTTGAGGGCCGCAAGCCCCTCCTCGGTGATCGGCTCACCGTCGTGGTCTGATGTCGTCATCCGAGCATTCTGGCACGGCGGGTGCGGACCCGGCTGGGCGGGTGGGGGAGCGTGAACCCGGGGTTGCGCGGGGGGCCCCGGGCGGCGCCGCGCCCGGGGCTGCGCGGGGCGCACCGAGGTCGGGGCTGCGCGGGGGGCGCCGGGCGGCGCCGCGGCCACTGGCGCGGGCGTGACCGGCGAGCATGCCCGCCGCAGGCGCTCACCAGCCCATTGCTCTGCTTTCCAGCGTGCAAGGTGCGCCAAATCCGGCACCCGCTGGATGATTTGGCACCACGCGCACGCAGAGCCGCGAATCTGCGCCAAGTTGCTACCCGCTGCCCTAATTTGACGCGTGGTGCAGGTCCCGGCGACGCACGGCACGTCGCGCGTCAGCGCCGGTGGGTGGGAAGATCTTTAGTAGAGACATGCGCGCGATGACCAAGTTCTTCCGAGCCAACCCACAGGCGTTCGTGCTCGTGCTCATTTGCGTCATTCTCGGCCTCGGCACGTTCATCGCCGTCCTCATCTCGCTGTCTGAGCATCCGAATGGGTCGCTGAACGGGCAACCGTCAGGCGTCATCATGCTCGCCGGTGCGCTGCTCGGTTAGTCCGCGGCTCGGTTAGAGGCCCACCGCAGCGTCGAGCAGCCGCGGCGGGCCCGCGGCAGGACGCAGCAGCGCGCTAGC
>DASZMK010000159.1:0-3754 GCA_035551855.1 Solirubrobacteraceae bacterium | reverse complement strand
CTCAATCCCGGCGCCGCGGGCGAGCTCGATCAGATCACGGTGGTAGGACTCCTTGCCCGCCATCACCAGCCGCTTGACCGACTCCGGACGCGTCAGCAGGACGGCCCGGACGGAGTGCTTGCCGAATACCTTGTCCACGCCGATGACGGTATCGCCGGGCGCTGCGACGCCGGCTCTTCGCGGTTGTCAGGGGCGCGGCGTGGCCGGCACGGCGCGCGGGCCGGCAGTCCGCGGCGCCTGCCGTGCCCAGTGCGGCAACCCAGGCCAGCGCGACAACGATGTGCAGCGCGACAACCATGCACAGCGCGACAAATCACCGCGGTGCTCGGGGATTTGGCGCAGTTTGGGGCCTGGGGGTGCAACTGGTGCCAAATCGTGCGTGGCCTCGGCGATTTGTCGCACGGTGCACGCTGAAATCCGGTGCAACGCGTGCTTCTGCCGCCGCACGCGCACGCTGAAATCCGGCGCAACGCGCGCCCGGACCCGCGAGCTCGCCGCACGGCAGGGCGCTCGGTCCCCGCCCCCGCCACGTCAGACCGCCGCGGCGTCCCGGCCACGCCACGTCAGACCACGACTATGTGAAAATCCTTGGCACTCGTAGGCCAGGAGTGCCAAGTTTCCCTTGAATCGGCTCGCACGCGAGCTATAGTGCGGGGCGCGCTGGCACTCTGACGCGCAGAGTGCCAAGCACCGTCAATTCGCATACTTCAACCGGAGGTCGAATCACATGAATCTCAAGCCCCTCGGCGATCGGCTGATCGTACGGGCCATCGAGGAGGAGGCGACCACAGCGAGTGGGATCGTCCTGCCCGATACCGCCAAGGAGAAGCCCCAGAAGGGCAAGGTCATCGCCGTCGGCGATGGCAAGGTCAATGAGGACACCGGCAAGCGGACCCCGCTTGACGTCTCTGAGGGCGACGAGGTCCTGTACAGCAAGTACGGCGGCACCGAGATCAGCGTCGACGGCGAGGATCTCCTCGTCCTGCGCGAGTCGGACGTGCTCGCCAAGGTCCAGTAGAAGCTCCCCCTTTAGAAACTCCCTAGGAGAAGTCACAAAACATGGCACACAAGGAACTGAAGTACGAGGCGGAGGCCCGCAAGGCGCTCGAACTGGGCGTCGACGCGGTAGCCAACGCCGTCAAGGTGACGCTCGGCCCGCGCGGCCGCTACGTCGTGCTCGACAAGAAGTTCGGCGCCCCCACCATCACCAACGACGGTGTCACGATCGCACGCGAGATCGAGGTCGAGGACGTCTTCCAGAACCAGGGCGCCCAGCTCGTTCGCGAGGTCGCCACCGCCACCAACGACGTCGCCGGTGACGGCACCACCACCGCCACCGTCCTCGCCCAGGCGATCGTCCGCCAGGGCCTGAAGAACGTCGCCGCCGGCGCCAACCCGCTCGCGCTCAAGCGCGGCATCGAGCGCGCCGTCGACGATGTCGTCAAGAACATCCAGTCGCAGGCCAAGGAGATCTCCGGCAAGGACCAGATCGCCCGTGTGGCGACGATCTCGGCCGGCGACGACGAGATCGGCGACGTCATCGCCGACGCCATCGACAAGGTCGGCAAGGACGGCGTGGTCAACGTCGAGGAGGGCCAGACGTTCGGCATGGACCTCGAGTTCACCGAGGGCATGCAGTTCGACAAGGGCTACATCTCGCCGTACATGGTCACCGACCAGGAGCGGATGGAGGCGGTCCTCGAGGACCCGTACATCCTCATCGCCAACCAGAAGATCGGCTCCGTCCGCGACGTGCTGCCCGTGCTGGAGCAGGTCATCCAGTCCGGCCGCCCGCTGCTGATCATCGCCGAAGACGTCGAGGGTGAGTCGCTGGCGACGCTGGTCGTCAACAAGCTCCGCGGCACGTTCACCGGCGTGGCCGTCAAGGCCCCGGGCTTCGGCGACCGCCGCAAGCGGATGCTGGAGGACATCGCCATCCTGGCCGGCGGCGAGGTCATCACCGAGGAGATGGGTCTCAAGCTGGAGAACACCCAGCTCTCACAGCTCGGACGCGCTCGTCGCGTCGTCGTCACCAAGGACACGACCACGATTGTGGACGGCGCCGGTGATGCCGAGGCGATCAAGGGCCGGATCAACCAGATCAAGGCCGAGATCGAGACCACCGATTCGGACTTCGACCGCGAGAAGCTCCAGGAGCGCCTCGCCAAGCTGTCCGGCGGTGTCGCGGTCGTCAAGGTCGGCGCGGCCACCGAGACCGAGATGAAGGAGAAGAAGCACCGCGTCGAGGACGCGCTGCAGGCCACCCGGGCCGCCCTCGAGGAGGGCATCGTGCCCGGCGGCGGCGTCGCGCTGCTGGTCGCCCAGAAGGCGCTCAACGTCGAAGCGATCGAACTGCCCGACGAGCAGACCGGCGCGAGGATCGTCGTCCGGGCGCTCGAGGAGCCGCTCCGTCAGATCGCCGAGAACGCCGGTCTGGAGGGTTCGGTCGTCGTCAACGACGTCCGCAAGGCGAAGAAGGGCCAAGGGCTCAACGCGGCCACCGGCGAGATCGTCGACCTGATCGCGGCGGGCATCATCGACCCGGCGATGGTGACGCGGTCCGCGCTGCAGAACGCGGCATCGATCGCCAAGAACATCCTCACCACCGAGGCGATCGTCGCCGAGGTGCCGGAGAAGGACGGCGGCGGCGCGCCGGGCGGCGGTATGCCCGACATGTCCGGGATGATGTAAGCCTGACGCCCAACGCAGGTTTGTGAAAAGGGCTCGGCCTCGCGGCCGGGCCCTTCTTTTTTTCGCTTCGCCGCCTGCTTTGGGGGGACGTGAGCGGGGGCAAGCGCGCCGGGCGGTCGTCCCCCGTCCATCGCAGGAACCACCGCCACGCCCGCGCTCGGATCGGAAAGCGCCGGGTAATGTCAGGACGTGGTGAGCCGAGCGCGAGCGCAGCGGTCGTGAGCCGGCCGGCGAGCGACGCAGCGCCGGCTCCGCGGCGCCACCGGGTGGAGGCGGACAGCCGGAACGTGGTCGAGGAGCTGGGGCGGGCCGGACTGGTGGCGCGGGGCGTCGTGTACGCCGTCGTCGGCGTCCTCGCGCTCGAGGTGGCCGTGCACGCCGGCGGAAAGACCACCAGCCAGCAGGGAGCGCTGGCGACGATCGCCCACCAACCGCTGGGCACCGTGCTCCTCGTCGTCGTGGCGGTGGGGCTGGCCGGCTATGCCCTCTGGCAGCTGGCGATCGCCGTCACCGGACTCACGCACAACGATGACGGAGCGGTGCAGCGGGTCTCGGCCGGCGCCGGAGCGGTGGCCTACGCGGCTCTGTGCTTCACCGCGCTCAAGATCCTGACCGGCGGCAGCGCCTCCGGCGGCTCGGACAGCCCGAAGCATGAGACCGCCGGCGTGCTCGGCTCGCCCGGTGGCCCGGTCCTCGTCGGCGTCATCGGCGCGATCTTCATCGGCGTCGCCCTCTACCAGGCGTACATGGGGGTGACGCGGAAGTTCCTGGAGGACTCCAGGACATCCCGGATGAGCCCCGCCACCAAGCGGTCCTTTGTCGCCCTGGCGGTGTTCGGCCACCTCGCGCGGGCGGTCGTCTTCGGCCTCATCGGCTACGGCCTGCTCAGGGCGGCCATCGGCTACTCGCCCGGCAGCGCCGTGGGGCTCGACGGCGCGCTGGCAAATCTCGCCCACACCTCCGCGGGCCCCGTGCTGCTCGGCGCCGTCGCCGCCGGGCTCATCGGCTTCGGCCTGTACTCCATCGCCGACGCGCGCTATCACCGGATCTGAGCCGCGGCCGG
>DASZMK010000158.1:0-21777 GCA_035551855.1 Solirubrobacteraceae bacterium | reverse complement strand
CCCCCAGATTTTCGGTTTCCCGCATACCGGCGAGCCGTCTTCCTCCCTAGGTTGCGGACCACATATCCAGCGGTCGAACTGGAATAAAGGGAAGGAGTTCGACATGGAAAGGCTGTACGGAACAGCTGTCATTACCGTGCGACGCAGGGGCGGAGTCCCCTGCGGTAACACAGATCACACGGCTCGGACCCTGCGGGGCCGCCGCCGGCCGGTCATGCTGCTCGGCCTCGTTGCCGCGCTCGTACTCGGCGTGCTCACATCCGTGCCGGCCGTTGCCGGTGCCGCAACAGTGCCGGCCATCCCCGGGTTGCCGTCGACGCCGTCGACGCAACAACCGTGGTGGACGTACCTCCCGGGTTTCGGATCCACCACCACCCTGCCCGGGACCACGACCACCCTGCCCGGGACGACCGGCACCCTGCCCGGGACGCCTACCCCCCAGCCAGTGTCCACCGCCCCCTCGACGGCGCTGCCCGGAGCCCTGACCTCGAATAGCTTCACCAACGGCTCCGGCACGCTGGCGTACCAGCTGTATGTTCCATCGACCTATAAGGCGGGGACGTCAATGCCGCTGGTCGTCGCCCTGCACGGCTGCACCGAGTCGGCGGACGTGTTTCGTCAGCTGACGAGGTGGGATCAGCTGGCGGAGCAGAAGGGCTTCATCGTGCTGTTCCCGCAGCAGAGCTCGGGCAACAACCAGTTCGAGTGCTGGAACTTCTTCCAGTCGGCGGACATGAGCCGCGGGTCCGGAGAGCCGGCGATCATCTCCGGGATGACGCAGATGGTGCAGCAGAAGTACACCGTCGACACAAAGCGCACGTACGTGGCCGGTCTTTCGGCGGGAGGCGCCATGAGCTCGGTCATGGCCGCCACCTACCCTGACATCTATGCCGCTGCCGGCATCGGTTCCGGGTGCGAATACGCCGCCAGCGCCACATGCGCGGGATCCAAGAGCGCTGATCCGACCCAGGCCGCTCAGTCGGCATACTCGGCGATGGGCTCCTACGCGCGCGTCATGCCGGTGATCCTGTTCGAGGGCGACCAGGACACGACGGTTCCTCCGGTGAACGCACAACAGGCCGTCCAACAGTGGCAGTCGACCGACGGCCTCGTCTCGAAGAGCTCGATGCCCGCCGCCGCGATGAACGTCACAAACGGGACGGCGCCAGGTGGCCAGACCTACACGATCAGCCACTACGGCGACGGCCAGGGTCACGAGATCATCCAGTCCTGGCTCGTGCACGGCATGGGTCACGCCTGGTCCGGTGGCAGCAGCAGCGAGCAGTACGCAGACCCCTCGGGGCCGGACGAGACCGCGGCGATGTACGCGTTCTTCACCGCCCATCCGATGGGCTGAGATCCGGTACGCATCGGGTGCCCGGCTGTCGCGGCGGCCGGGCGCCCGTGCCCCCTCGGTTACGGCGTCTGGCCGGCGCGGAGCTCGATGACCTTCAGGCCCAGCCACAGCACGAGCAGGTCATCGACGACATGGGGGTCGCGCCCGGCGAGCTCATGTACGCGACCGAGGCGGTAGACCACCGTGTTTGGGTGCACGGACAGCAGCCCGGCTGATTTGGTGAGGTTGAAGCGCGTCTGGATGTAGGCGTTCAACGTGGCGATGAGCGCGGCGCCGTGCTGGCGGTCGTAGTCGACCACCGGCTGCATCGCCTCCACCAGGATCCGCTGCGCGTAGTCGCTGGCACGCAGCAGGTGATCCACCAGTACGTCCTCCAGTCCCACCGCCCGCCCGCGGATGTCGAGGCGATCGGCGATCTCCGCCGCCTCCGTCGCCTCGGAATACGCCCGCGCGATCGCCGGCAAACTCCGATGGCAGGCGCTCATGCCGAGACTGACGTCCGGGGGCAGCGTCTGCGCGAGGGCCGCGCACTCGTCGCGCACCAATTGAAGGTCCCCCGGCCCCGAGGCCGGAAACAGCACGATCAGGTCTCCCTGGCGCACCCCGGTCAGCAGCGAGCCCTCGACCGGCCGAACATGGCGGCGTGTGCTCTCGACGATGCGATCCAGGGTGACGCGCGCCTGAAGCGGCTCGTCCCCGCCGGCCTCTCCGTGCATGTCCTCGCCGCGGACGACGACGACGATGTAGCTGTCGGCGAGCTTCAGATGCAGCGAGCGCGCGAGCCGGCGGCTGATCTGCTCCTCACCGGAGATGAGGGCGTCCATCAGATCGCGGCGCAGCAATCCCCGGTCGGTGATCTCGTCCAGGTATGCGTCGATGGCGACGCTCGAGATGGCGTCGACCTGACGCATGACCCGGCTGGCGATCTGGATCGCGGCCTCGCGCTCCTGACGCTCGCCCATCCGGGTCGACGCCACGACGGACTCCCAGACGAGCTCGCCCCACACCCGCGCGGAGTGCAGGAACGAGCCCAGGGCGACACGCTCGTGCACGCGACGCGCGGCGATCTGGCGGATGCGCTCCACCTGCGCCGGCGGGACCGGCGCCCCGCCGTTCAGGCTCCTGAGGAACCCATCGATCAGCTCGAGCGAGAAGGCGACCCGGTCCGCCAGCTCCTCCGCGCTATCCCCTCTGGGCACGCTCGGCGGGGCTTCTGCAGCCAGGCGCTCGGCGATCCGGCGAGCCAGCGGTTCGCGCTCGGCAGCCAGCCGCGCGACGATGGCCCGCGTTGCGGCGTCGCCGCCGGCACCGGGGTCCGGAATGCCTGAGAGAGAGCGGGCGGCGCTCACCGCAGCTCGCTCGGCGACCACGTCACCCTGTAGCCGCTACGAAAGGGGGACCCCCAGATTCTCGGTTTGCCGTATACCGGTGGGGCGTCCTGCCCCCTAGTTTGCGTGTGACACATCCAGCTGTCGAACTGGAGCAAGGGAAGGAGTTCGACATGAAGACGCTGTTTCGGACAGCAGGCTTCGGGCTGCGCCGGACTGCGGGGCCACCGTGCGGGACAACACGGCGCAGGCCGCGGGCCGCGCTGTACCGTCGCCTGTCCATCGCCGTTGTTTGCCTCGCCGCTCTGGGCGGCCTGGGCTCGCTGCCGGCCGCGGCGCAGACGCGTGGCCGCCAAGCCGCCTCGCCCCATAAAGCAGGACGTCCGACTCGGACACACGGGAAGAAGCACCGTCCCGCGAAGACGCGATGCGCAGCGCGGTCGCGCGGCAAGAAGCGCCACGGCGCGAAGGCCAGATGCGTGACTCCGCGGCATCACAAGAAGGCCCATCCCAAGAAGCCGAGGCCGAAACCGGCGAGCGGGCCCGCGCATGCGGCCGCGCCGGCGCTGGCCTCGCCCGGCGCGGTCACCACCAGCACCTACAGCAACGGTGCCGGCTCGCTCACGTATGAGATCTACCTGCCGACGACGTACAGGGCGGGGACGCCAATGCCGCTGGTCGTCGCCCTGCATGGCTGCACCCAGTCGGCCGACGTGTTCCGCCAGCTGACGGGCTGGGACAAGTTGGCCCAGGCCAAGGGGTTCATCGTCGTGCTCCCGCAGCAGAGCTCGAGCAACAACCAGTTCGAGTGCTGGAACTTCTTCCAGTCGGCCGATATGAGCCGTGGGTCCGGGGAGCCGTCGCTGATCGCCGGGATCACGCAGTGGGTGCAGCAGCACTACACCGTGGACACCAAGCGCACGTACGTCAGCGGCTTCTCGGCGGGCGGCGCGATGACCTCGGTCATGGCCGCCACCTATCCGGACGTGTATGCCGCGGCCGGTATCGGCGACGGTTGCGAGTACGCCGCCACCGCGACCTGCGCGGGATACAGGAGCGCCGATCCGACCCAGGCCGGTCAGCAGGCGTATTCCGCGATGGGCTCGCACGCGCGAGTGATGCCGGTGATCGACTTCGAGGGCGATCAGGACAACACCGTTCCCCCGGTCAACGCCCAGCAGCTCATCCAGCAGTGGCAGACCACCGACGGACTCGTCATGCACAGCTCGCTTCCCACCTCGCCGACGAGCAGCTCCTTCGGCGGAGGGTTGAGCGGCCAGACGTATACGACGAGTACGTACGGGGACGGTCAGGGTCACGAGCTCATCCAGGCGTGGGTTGTCCACGGCATGAGTCATGCGTGGTCCGGTGGCAGTAGCAGCGAGCAGTTCTCCGACCCCTCGGGGCCGGACGAGACCGCGTCGATGTACGCGTTCTTCACCGCCCATCCGATGGGCTGAGATCCGGTACGCATCGGGTGCCCGGCCGTCGCGGAGGCCGGGCACCCGTGCCGCCTACATCTCCTGGCCACCATTGACGGCCCAGACCTGACCGGTGATGTAGGCGGACGCGTCGGCCGTCAGGAAGCGAACGACCCGCGCGACCTCCTCCGGTCGCCCGAATCGATCGAGCGGAACCTGGGAGCGGATCCTGTCGAGCACCTTCGGCGGCACGGTGTCGAGCATCTCGGTCTCGATGAAACCGGGCGCGACCGCGTTGACGGTGATGCCGATCCCGTACGGATCCAGGCGGCCGGCGCGCTTGAGCCCAAAGGCGGCCTCGCGGGCGAGCGACATCGTCAGCCCGAACAGGCCGGATTTCGACGCGGCGTAGTTCGCCTGGCCGATGTTCCCCGTCTGTCCGATGATCGATGAGATGTTGATGATCCTCCCGCTGCCCTGTTCGTGCATCTGCTCCATGGCGGCCCGGCACATGAAGAAGGTGCCGGACAGGTTCACGCTGATCACCTGGTCCCAGTCCTCGTCGGTCATCCTCACGGCCGGCTTGTCCGAGGTGATTCCGGCGTTGTTGACCAGGATGTCGAGCCGACCATGCTGGTCGATCACCTCGGCGACCGTCCGGCGGCTGTCGTCCGGAGCGCTGACGTCTCCGTGATGCAGCGATACCGCGCGGCCGGCATCGGCCAACTGTGCCTTGAATTCCTCAGCCCGCCGGGTATCTCGGGCGAATCCGGCCGCCACGGTGGCGCCGGCCTCGGCCAGGGAGCGGCTGATCGCCGCGCCGATTCCTCTGGTACCCCCGGTTACGAGCGCGACACGCCCCGCAAGCTCATTGCCGAAAGACTCGTGCCGTACGGCTTCCGTCTCAGTAATAGCCATCGTCGTCCTCATATCGTTTCGGTGAACGGCCTCCGGCATCATCGAGCGCCCTTGGCGCTGCGGCGACTGTCCCAATGAGCCGTGCGGCCCGGCCGTCGGCCATGCTCACACGCTCGTGGGGACCGGCGCCTCGGCGTCGATCCGGTAGCGCTTGATCGCGTCGGCGACGCGAGCCGGGTCGACCGTCCCTTCATCGGCAAGCTCCTTGAGAGCGGCCACCGCCACGTAATGGCGATCCACCTCAAAGAAGCGGCGCAGGGCCCGCCGGAAGTCGCTGCGACCAAAGCCGTCGGTTCCGAGCACGCGATAGCGTCCGGGCACCCACTGCCGAATCTGATCGGCGAACGTGCGCATGTAATCGGTGGAGGCGACCACCGGGCCTGAGCGGGCGGACAGGCACTCGGTCACGTAGGCGCCTCGCGCCTCGTCGAGCGGGTGGAGCATGTTCCACCGCTCCGCTTCGATCCCGTCCCGCCGCAGCTCGGTGAAGGACGTGACGCTCCACACATCGGCGGCGACGCCGAAATCGGATTCCAGGAGATCGGCCGCCGCCACCACCTCGTTGAGGATGGTCCCGCAGCCGAGCAGCTGCACGCGTGGTCCCTGCTTGCGGGGGGACCCGCGGAGCATGTACATGCCGCGGAGGATGCCCTCGCAGGCGCCGTTCGGCATCGGTGGGTGCCGGTAGTTCTCGTTCATCAGGGTGACGTAGTAGAAGACGTCCTCCTGCTCGCTGAGCATCCGGCGCAGCCCCTCCTGGACGATGACCGCGACCTCGTAGCCGAACGCCGGGTCGTAGGCCCGGCAGTTGGGGACGACGGAGAAGAGCACGTGGCTGTGGCCGTCCTCGTGCTGCAGGCCTTCCCCGTTCAGCGTGGTGCGGCCGGCCGTGCCCCCCAGCAGGAAGCCCCGGGTGCGGGTATCGGCGGCCGCCCAGACGAGATCGCCGACGCGCTGATAGCCGAACATCGAGTAATACGTGTAGAACGGGACCATCTGCACCGCGTGGGTGCTGTAGGAGCTGCCGGCCGCGATGAACGAGGAGATGGACCCGGCCTCGGTGATCCCCTCCTCGAGGATCTGGCCGCGTTCGTCCTCCTTGTAGAACATCAGCTGCGCGGCATCCTGGGGCCGGTAGCGCTGTCCGGCCGGCGAGTAGATGCCGAACTGCCGGAACAGGCCCTCCATGCCGAATGTGCGTGACTCGTCAGGGACGATCGGGACGACGTGACGGCCGAGCTGTTTGTCGCGCAGCAGCGCAGCGAGGACCCGGACGAAGGCCATCGTCGTCGAGATCTCACGATCTCCGGTGCCCTCGAGCTGCGCCCTGAACGTGTGCAGCGGCGGCGGCTCCAGCGGCGCGGCCCGGCGCCGGCGCGCCGGCAGGCTGCCGCCGAGAGCGGCGCGACGAGCGTGGAGGTACTGCATCTCCGGGGAGTCCTCGGACGGCTTGTAGTACTCGACCCGGCGCGCCTGATCGTCGGTGAGCGGCAGGTCGAACCGGTTACGGAAGGCCAGCAGCGCCTCCTCGGTCATCTTCTTGGCCTGATGTGTCGTCATCTGGCCTTCGCCGGACACGCCCATCCCGTATCCCTTGATCGTCTTGGCGAGGATCACCGTGGGCTGACCGGTGTGGCGGATCGCCTCGTGATACGCGGCGTGGACCTTCTGCTGATCCAGGCCGCCGCGGTTCAGCATCCAGATCTCGTCGTCGGACATGTGGGACACCCGCTCGAGCAGACGCGGATCTCGGCCGAAGAAGTTCTCCCGCACATACGCGCCATCGCGCGACTTGAACATCTGGTAGTCGCCGTCGACGCACTCCTCCATCACCTTGACCAGCCGGCCGTCGTTGTCGGCGGCGAGCAGCGGATCCCAGTGGGAGCCCCAGATCACCTTGATCACGTTCCAGCCGGCACCCCGGAAATCGGACTCGAGCTCTTGGATGATCTTGCCGTTGCCCCGGACGGGCCCGTCGAGGCGCTGCAGGTTGCAGTTGACCACCCAGATCAGGTTGTCGACCTGCTCGCGTCCGGCGACCCCAATCGCGCCCATCGTCTCAGGCTCATCCATCTCGCCGTCGCCCAGAAGCGCCCACACCTTTCGCCCGGCGGTCCGGGTGACGTCACGCGCCTCCAGATACTTCATGAACCGCGCCTGGTAGATCGACGTGATCGCGCCGATTCCCAGCGAGACGGTTGGGAACTGCCAGAAGTCCGGCATGAGCCAGGGGTGCGGGTACGAGGACAGCCCGCGGCCGCCGACCTCCTGGCGGAAGTTGTCGAGCTGCTCCGCGGTCAAGCGGCCCTCGAGGAAGGCGCGGGCGTAGTTGCCCGGAGAGGAGTGGCCCTGGAAGTAGACGAGGTCACCCGGGTGCGCGTCGCTCGGCGCGTGCCAGAAATGGTTGAAGCCGATCTCCATGAGGGTGGCGAGAGACTGGTAGCTGGCGATATGGCCGCCGAGCTCGGAGGAGACCTTGTTGGCGCGGATCACCATCGCCATCGCGTTCCACCGGACGATCGAGCGCAGCCGGCGCTCCACCTGAGGATCGCCTGGCAGCCGGGCCTCGCGGTCAGGCGGGATGGTGTTGATGTACGGGGTGTTGAGGCTCGCGAGCGGCCTGGCGCCCGCGCGCTGTGCGCGGGCGACGACCTCGGTCAGCAGCTGCCCGGCGCGCTCCGGTCCGTCGTGGGCCACGACGGCGTCGAGCGCCTCGATCCACTCCCGCGTCTCCGCCGCGTCGACCACGGTGCCGTTGGGGCCCGACGCGCCGTTGTGGCTCGAGGCACCGTTGTGGCTCGACGCGCCGTTGAGACTCGGCGGCCGTAAGGCGTCGGGCGTACGGTCGATCGCAGTGATCCTTGGCACGGTGCGCGTCGACGCGGGAACGCGCATCGAGCGAAGGGACAGCGTGCGCACTTCTCTGGGACGGTCGGAAACGGGGCCGCGGCTGGCGAACCTACGCAGGCAATGGCCACTGCCGCTCGTCCGTTGGTAGCTCCCACCGGTGCTCACGCCCGCGGCTGGCTCCGGATCGCCTCGCCCGTTGAGCCGCGCACCGGCGAAACGCTCGAGCGGCGTACGAAGATCGTCGCCACCCTGGGGCCGGCAACGGATGCCCCCGGCGTCCTCGATGCACTCGTCGCCGCCGGTGTGGACTGTGCCCGCCTCAACTGCTCGCACGGCACGTCGGCGGATCTGTCGCGCCGCACGGCGGAGGTGCGAGCGGCGGCCGGTCGCGCGGGACGTCCGCTCGGTGTGCTCTTTGACCTGCAGGGCCCAAAGCTGCGGCTCGCCGGGGACACGCAGGAGCGTGGGCTGCAGGAGGGCGAGACGATCGTGATGACCAGTGAGCGGACGGTTGGTATCACCGATCGCGCAGTCGTGGACTACCAGGGCTTCGCGCGTCTCGTCACCGAACGGTCAGAGATCGTGATCGGCGACGGCGTCCCCCGGCTGGCGGTCGAACGCATCGAGCATAACGCCGTCACCGCACGAGTCGTGTCGGCCGGCCGGCTCGCCCCGGGCAAGGGAGTGAATGTCACGTTCGCGCGCCCCGAGCTCCCGGCGATCACTCCCAAGGACATCGTCGACCTCGAGCTGGCGGCCGATGTCAGCGCGGACTTCGTCGCCCTGTCCTTCGTCCGCAGCGGCGCCGACATCGATGAACTGCGGATGCGCCTGCTAGCCCGCGGGTCCCGCGCGCTGATCATCGCCAAGATCGAGACCGTCGACGCGTACGAGAACCTCGACGAGATCCTGGCCGCCGCCGACGGTGTGATGGTGGCCCGCGGCGACTACGGCGTGACCGCCGGGCTGGCCCGTGTCCCGCTGATGCAGAAGGACACCATCCGCAGAGCGACACGCGCCGGCAAGCTGGTGATCACAGCGACTCAGATGCTGGAGTCGATGATCGGCGCGCCGGAGCCGACGCGGGCCGAGGTGGCCGACGTGGCCAACGCCGTGATCGACGGCACATCGGCCGTCATGCTCTCGGCGGAGACGAGCGTCGGAGCGCATCCGGTCGCGGCCGTGCGAGCGATGGCGGTGATCGCCGAGGCGGCCGAGGACTCGCCGGATGTCCACGATCGCGTGCGCGGCAGCGACCTGGCCGCCGGAAGTCCGGCAGCGGCGGTGATGCACGCCGCCGTGCGGCTTGCCGAGGAGCTCGACGCCGCCGCCGTGGTGGTGCCGACGGCCACGGGCGGATCCGCACGCGCCTGCTCCAAGTATCGTCCGCGCCAGCCGATCATCGCGCTCGCGCATGACGGGTGTGTCGCCGAGCAGCTGACGCTCGAATGGGGCGTTTACCCGGTCGCGGCCGGGCTCGCGGAATCCCTGGACGAGCTCCTCGACACGGCCGTTCATGTGGCCCGGGACTTCGCGGGGCTGCGGAGCGGCGATCGCGTCGTCGTCACCCACGGCGGGCGCCCGGGCGCGTCCGGGGCGACGAACGTGATCATCGAGTGGTCGCTGCCCTAGCTGGGCCGGCTGTCCGATCCGGGGCGGCGGCTCTGGCCCGGCGGGAGCGGCGGGTCAGCCCAGGCGCTGGACGCCCGGGCTGACGCGGCGCCTGTGGCCTTCAGTCCACGATCTCCCGCGCCGTGGAGGCACACGTCCTGGCGATCTCGCGGATCAGCTCCGCTCGCGCACTCGCGACGGTCTTCACGAGCTCGTTGTGGCTACATGCGGCGAGCGCTTCCCGACAGTCGGCAGCCGCAAGAGCGGCCTGCTCGTGAGCATCCACGTAGGCGAGGCCGATCTTGGTGCTCATGTCCAGCAGGATGTCACTGAGCTGAACCGCTCGTTGAGCGGCGCTGCCGACGGCATCAGGCCCGCCGGCCTTGCCCAGCGCGCTGGGGATGTCCGAGAGCCACTCGGACCGATCTGCCCTGACGAGTCTGTCCTGCTCGGCGCCGATGCCCACCGTGATCTTCTGGTAGGCGTCGACGTAGGCGGTTCCCATCCGGTCCGCCAGCGCAAGCAGCTGCTCGTAGATCTCCGTAGCCCGCCCGGCGGTCATTGCCGGGTCGAGGCCTCCGTTGCTCTCTGCTGACCTGAATCCGTTGGTCGTCGTCGACGTGGCGTTAGCCATACGCAAAGCCCTCCTTTTGCCTGTCCCGCCTCCAGTTCGCGCCATCGTCCGCGACGCGTGGGGGACGGGCAATGGTCGGGAGTTCGGTCGGGACTGGCCCGGGGGCCACGCTGGGTACAGCAGGTGGCGTCTGCCGACCGCAACCGACGGACGGAGGAGACGTGCGGCCCTACTCCGATCGCGGTAGCCGCGAAGACTCCCTGTGACCGATGACAGACGGGCTCCTGTTCGCCAGCATCGGCGCCGTGTCTGCCTCCCTTCCGGCCGTGCCTGTCTTCGGTCGCTGATGGCCGCGTGCGGCCGGGAGACGACGAGATCGTTCGCGGCGTTCGCCGCGGTTCCTATTGCTGGGAGATTGGGATGAAAATCTGTGTTTCAGGCGGGTCGGGCCAGCTCGGACGGCTTGTCGGCGAAGAGCTGTTGGGTCATCTGGAAGCTCAGGAGCTCGTCCTGATGTCGCGCACGCCCGAGGCTCTGCCGGAGTTTGCCGAGCGCGGCGTGGAGGTGCGATACGGCGACTTCGACGAGCCGGGATCGCTGGCGGAGGGGTTCGCCGGGTGCGATCGAGTCCTGTTGATCAGCTCGATGGCCGTGGGCCGACGCGTGGAGCAGCATCGCGGCGCGCTCGAGGCTGCCGCGATCGCCGGCGTCCAGCGCGTTGTCTACACGTCCTTGACCAATCCGGTCGAGGGTCACCCCTGCGGCCTCGTCGTCGACGAGAACAGGCTGACCGAGCAGATGATGCGCGACGGCGACCTGCCCTGGACCGTGTTGCGCAACGCAGCCTACGCGGAGCTGCAGGTGCCGCTGGGGGCAGTGGCGATCACGTACGGGAAGCTGGTGACCAACGCGGCCGAGGGCCGGGTCGCTCCCATCTCACGGGTCGACTGTGCCGCGGCCGCCGCTGCGGTGCTGATCACCGAGGGCCACGAGCGCCGGACCTATGAGATCACCGGTCCAGATGCGCTCTCCCAGTCGGACATCGCCCGGATGTTGAGCGAGGTGAGCGGCCGGCCGGTGACTGTGGTTCAGACCGGCGACCGGCGCATGCGCTGGGGGCTGGGGCGCCTGGGGACGCCAAAGCCGGTGGCGCGCGCGATCGTCGAACTGGGCATCGCCACTCGTGAGGGCTATTTCGACGTCGTCGACGATGCCTTCGAGCGAGTCGTCGGCCGCCGGCCGCAAACGCTGAGGGAGGTCCTGACCGCCAACCGCGTCGAGCTGGCCGGATTCGACGCGGCGGCGGTGGCGTATGGGTGAGCAGCCGTTTGGCCCCTGGGCGCCCGACATGGCCGGGTGGTGGCGGGGGTGGCTCGAGAGCTTTGAGAGCGAGGCCACGACCGGATTGGAGCGGGTCGTCGCCGGGGACGGATTTGCGGAGCTGCTCGTCCATCTCACCGAGAACGCGGTCGCCCTGACGACCATCAATACGGACGTCTGGGACACGGTCCTGCGGAACCTGCGGGTCGCGGGCCGTGCCGACATCGACCGGCTCGCCCGGCAGCTGACTACGACCGAGGACAAGCTCGAGCGGCTCCTGCAGACCCTCGAGTCCCCTGTGGAGGAGGAGCCGGTGAGGTGGTGAGCCGGCCGATGTCGCCGTTGTCCCCGTTCGCTGCCGGGGTCGAAACCGCGAACATCATTCTCACCACGCGCGACGCGCGCATCGCGACGACACCCAAGGACGTCGTCTGGACGCATCGCAAGACCACGTTGTATCGCTACCGCTCGAGCAATCGCCGCCATGGCGTGCCCATCCTGCTCGTGTTCGCGCTGATCAACCGGCCCGCGATCTTCGACCTGCGGCCAGGTCACTCGTTCGTCGAATTTCTTGTCGGCGAGGGATTCGACGTCTATCTCCTGGACTGGGGAGTTCCGGGTCCGGAGGATGCCGACACCGGCCTCGACTACTACGTCTGCGATGCACTGCCCTGGGCGATGAGAGAGGTGCTGCGGTCCTCCGGTGGCGGCAGCCTGAGCTTGGCCGGCTGGTGCATCGGTGGAACGCTCTGCGCGATGCACGCCGGCCTGGTGGGGAGGCGGAGCCTGGCCCGCAACCTACTCCTGTTGACCACCCCCATCGATCCCACCGGCTCGCTGTACCACACGTGGGTGGGGCGCGACTCCTTCGACGTCGATTACATCTGCGCGCACTGGGACGTCATCCCGGGGCTGGGAATCGACATCGCCAACAAGCTGATGAAGCCGGTCACGAACCTGTGGAGTACCTACCGACGGCTTGGGCAGAATGTCTACGACGGACAAGCCGACCGCGTGGCCTTCACCTCGATGGCGAAGTGGATCGCCGATAACCCGCCGTTTCCCGCCCGGGCCTTTCGCGAATGGGTCACCTGGATCTACAAGGAGAACCAGCTCGCGCGGGGGATGCTGCGCCTGCGTGGACAGCGCGTCGACCTGCGCCGGATCGAGCAGTCGATGCTCGTCGTCACAGCCGACCGCGACCATATCGTGCCGCCGGAGAACAGCATGCCGCTGCTCGAGCTGGCGGGAACGGGGGACCGGACGCACCTCGCCAGGCCCGGCGGCCACATCGGACTGATGGCCGGATCACGCGCGCCGCAACAGATCTGGCCTGACGTGAGCGACTGGCTCACGCGCCGGTCCGACTGATCCTCCTCACTGGGCCATACGGCACGCGACGCCGGTGATGCGCCCGAGGTAGTCAGGCGGCGGCCAGAGAACAGCCGTCCCTTATGACAGCGGGGCGGGCAGCGATGGCACGAAACGATGGGTTCGTGCCTTCGTCAGTGACACCGTCCATCACCTCTCTGCCGCTGAGCCTCCTCGACGAGCTGTATCTCAACCTGGATCGTGCAGCGGAGCCGTGGACCGTGCAGTATGAGCTCCACCTGTCGCAGCGCCTCGACGCCGGCCGCCTCGCCGGTGCCATCACGTCGGCGGCCGACCGGCACCCGCTGTCGCGCGCCCGCCTGGCGAGCTGGCGCTACCAGGACCACGGCTATCACTGGGTGATCGCCGACGAACTCGAAACGGCCTCCATGAAAGTCGTCGAGTGCGGCGACGAGCGCCGGCTCGCCGAGGAGCGCGAGCGGCTCTTCGAACGCAGTCCGTCGCTGGATGCGGCGCCACCGTTCATTCTCGTGCTCGCCCGCCGGCCGGACGGGGACTCGCTCCTGCTCAACCTCCATCACGCCGCCGGCGACGGGATCAGCGCCGCCCGGCTGATGCTGTCGATCCTCCGCGCCTACCTCGGGGAAGACGATCCGGTCCCGGCCCTTGACGCGCTGGCCGTGCACGATGTTCGGCGGCTGTCGGCTGCCCGCAGCGCCGACGAGCACGAGAGCCGGCGGCGCGCCTTGCTCCGCGGGGCGTCCCGGTCTTTTGTCCCAATCGCCCGTGTCGCCCGAGACGGCGGTGACGGCCGGCCGGCGTACGGCTTCGAGCTCATGACGTTCACGCCGGAGGAGAGCCGGGCGCTGTTCGCCCGGCATCCGCCCGGCGGGACCGTCAACGACGTCCTGCTGGCGGCCCTGGCGGTCACGATCAGTCGCTGGAACGCCGAGCACGGACGGTCCGACCGGCCGATCGCACTGACGATGCCGGTGAATCTGCGGCCCCCGGAGTGGAGGTCGGAGATCCTGTCGAACTTCGCATCCTGGGTCACGGTGTGGATACGCCCGCTGCCCGAGGAGGATCTGAGCGCGGTGATCGAACGCGTCGGCGCCAGCACCCGCACGCTCAAGCGGGAGAGGCTGGGGGGTCTCGCCGTCGATCTCCTGGAACTCTCGGGCAAGCTGATGATCGCCGCGAAGCGGTGGCTCCAGTATCTGAAGCCGCTCACGGGGGATATCGTCGTCGACACCGCCTCCCTGTCGAATCTCGGCCGGCTGGAGGCGTTGCCGCCCCCGTTCGACGGCGCCGTCACCGCGGTGGGATTCTCGCCGCCGGGTCAGATGCCGCTTGGGGTCTCCATCGGCGTCGTCACGCTGGGGGACCGGCTCCACGTGACGCTGCGGTATCGGCGCGCTCAGTTCAATCCTCCGGCCGCTCGCCGGTTCACCGGGCTTTATCGAGACGTGCTGCTCAGCTGAGGCGCCGTCGTCGGCGGCCACGGGTTGACGCCACCGGCACGAGCGCGAACCGTCCGGACGCGCATCGGTCGCTGGCTTGACGGCCAGCTACCGCTCGGAACCAGGTGCGCCAAGCTGGATCAGGTGAGACACAGCGAGAACGGGTCCATCCCCGCATACGAAGCACTTCGAGATCCATTCGGACCGCCCGCCACCGTGCAGGTTGCCGGTGGACGGATGACGGTCGCGCAAACCCGGCCCCGGGAGGACCCCGCCGACGTCGTCGTCCTCGCAATCCACGGCATCACCGGCAACGGGATGATCTGGCGCTCGGTGGCGCGCGATGTGAGCCGCGACACGCGGATGAGCGTGCTCGCTCCTGACCTGCGAGGACGCGGCCAGAACGCGGCACTGCCGCGCCCCTACGGGATCGCCGGTCACGTCGCCGACATGCTCGCCGTCATGGACCAACTCGAGATCGAACGGGCGGTGCTCGTCGGCCACTCGATGGGCGCCTACGTTGCCGCTCGGATCGCCGCCGAGCATCCGGATCGCGCCGCGGGCCTCGTGCTCGTGGACGGGGGGACGCACATCTCCCAGCTGAGCCGGGAAGCCGCCGCCGGCGCGCACGCAATGCTGGTGGGTCCAGCGCTGGTCCGGCACGCCATGCCGTTCCCATCGGTGCAGGCCTACCTCACGTTCTGGCGCCAGCATCCGGCGTTCTCGGATGCGTGGAACGATGACGTCGAGGCCTACGTCCTCCATGACCTGAGCGGCCGGCCAGGGGCCTTCAGATACGTGATCAGCGTCGAGGCGATCGAAACCGACAGCGACGACATGCTGTCTGACCGGATCGACCGGAACTGGATCGACCAGGTGCAGATACCGCTCCACCTGCTGCGCGCCCAGCACGGGGTGCTGGGCGATGAGAACCCGCTGATCGAGGACCGGGAGCTTGACGAGTTCGTCTCCCACCATCCGACGGCGCACGTCGAGGAGGTTCACGGGGTGAACCACTACACCCTCGTGCTCGGCGACAGTCGCGGGCCTGCCCGCGTCACCGAGGTGATCGAAGCGGCCGTTCCACCGCCGGCAAATGCGTGAGCCATCAGCCGTGTCCGAGCCACCCGCACCTGGCACTGCCTGACCGCGAGACGCTGCTGTGAGACGTGCGAGTGGAACGATCGCGGCTGCGGTGGCGTTGATTGTCGCGGCGGGGGCCCTCGCTTCGGTGGCGCTGCTCGCGGCCGCGATCGGTCTTGTCCTCCTCGCGGCCGGCTCCGGAGTGGCCGTTGGGTTCGCCGCCCGGCGGATTACCGTCACACGAGCGATCAGCGCGCGCGAGGTCCAAGAGGACAGGCCCATCCACCTGCGCCTTCGTGTCGCGGGCATCAAATGGCTGCCGGTGCGGCTCGAAATCGAGGCCGAGGCCGGCCAGTGGGAGCCCATCACCCGGTCTGAGGTTGTACTGACCGTGTGCGTGGGCCGTCCCGGCGCCGTGTGGCTCGCGCCGTCGCGGCTGCGCCTGCGCGACGCGGCCGGCATCTTTGAGTGGCATCTGCACGCCGGTCGCGCCGAGCCCCTGCTCATCCTTCCGGTGCCGGACGCCTCTGCGCAACCAGATCCGAGCCGGTCGATCCCGGCCGACGATCTCGAGCCCCAGGGCCTGGCGCCGTACACCCCGGGTACCCCGCTGGCCCGCGTCCATTGGCCCGCGCTGGCACGGGGAGCCGGACTCCACGTGCGGCAGTTCGCGCCGCCGCCCGGCGGGCTGCCGCTCGTCGTCGTCGACACAGTCGGCGCGCCGAGCTCGCAGGCCGTCGACTGGGCGGCACGAACAGCGGCCGGCTACATCCGGGCGCTCGCCCGCGGGAGGGGCTGTCGCGTGTTGCTGCCCGGCGACGCCGGCGAGACGGGCGTCGCGGTGCTCGCCGGTGAATGGCGGGCGATGCATCGCCGGCTGGCCATGCTCAGGGATTCTGTGCCGGGCGCGCCACGGGTGCGCGTACCGCTCGCTCCCACGGGAGTCCTCCACGTGCGGGCGGCCTCGGCGCCGGCCGGACTGGCGCCCCCGCCACCGCTGCCGCGCGGTGTCGTCCCGCGGTCACCGCCGCCGGCGGATCATGGACGCCGGATCGCGCGGCGCCACGACGAGGCGTGAGGCCGGGGACCCCGTCGGCGCTGCCGGTTCAGCCCGCCCCTTCCGGGTCACGAAGCCCGTACCGTGTCCTCAACAGGCCCCGGCAGATGCCGGCGTTCCCCTCAATGCTCAGTCCCACGAGGCGAGCCACGCGCAGCCAGCGTCGCAGTCCGTCGCCGTCGAGGGGCCGGCCGTCCGGGAGCACGAAGGCGGGATCCCGGGGCGAGGCAGCGATGCCGAGCTCGGCGCGGAGCGTCCGGCAGCGCTCGACCTCCGGCCCCGGGTCCAGATCGGAGAGCCGCAGGGCCGACACCTCCTCCGGCGTCCGGCCCGCGTGCAGCAGCGCTTCACACAGACGCGCCTGACGGGCGACGAACGCCTTGCGCGCGAACACGTCGCGCAGCTCGGTCAACTCGCCCTGCGACCGGCCTGGGAAGGCGTGTGCGAGGGTGGCCGCGCCATTGATCTCGTCGGCCGCAAAGTGGTCGGCCAGCCGCACGTCGGCTTCCTGCACGCCGTCCAGCGCGAGCACGGCCGCGCGCGCCCCATCCACCATCAGCCACGCGAAGTTGGGCGCGCAGAAGTAGGTGGGCAGCCGCAGCCACACCTCCACCCGGACCTGAGTCACCCGCACCGCCGACACGAAGCCGAGGGTGGTGAGCGGCTCGTCGAGCTCAGGGTCTCGGACCTCCGCCAGGGCGCGGACCACCTCCTGCACGGTCGTCATACCGGGCTCACGGGCTCCGAGCCGACCGCGGGACGGGCGGGCGCGATCTCGGCGACGGAGAGCACATCCAGCTCGGCCGGCACCTCCAGGTCGTAGAGCCGCGCGGCGTTCAATCCCAGGATCTTGCGCTTGACGTCCGGCGTGAGCGGTGCGTACTCGCTCAGCAGGTCGTCCGGGATCTGGAAGTCGACGAACTGCTCGACCAGCCACTTCGGCTGCCAGATCGCGTAGTCGCTGCCGAACAGCAGCCGGTTCTCGTCAAGCCAGTAGCAGAGCTCGCCGATGATCTGCGCGAAGTAGCGCGGCCGCGTGTACATCAACGGCATCGCCACGGCGAAGCCGCCGTACACGTTTGGCTCCTGCGTGGCGATCCAGCAGAAGTCCTCCAGCCGCGGCAGCCCCAAGTGCTCGACGATGAAATTGAGCTCTGGAAAGTCGGTGGCCGCATCGTCGACATCGGAGACATCGAAGGCGTCCCGGTTCAGCGGCCAGATGGTGGGGCCTTTGTGGATGTGGACGTTGCGGACCCCGAGCTCCCGGCACTTCGCCAGATACAGGTACGCCTCTGGGGAATCAAGCCGCCAACCACGGGAGTCGCCCTTCCACTCGGCTGTGTAGAGCTTGACGCCCTTCAGTTGATACCGCTCGACGAGGGCCTCCAAGGCCTCGAGCCCGGCCTCGCCGTCGCGGGGATCAAACGCGCCGTTGACGATGAACTTTCCCGGATGCTTCTCGGCCACCGCGGCGCATTGCTCGGTGGTGTTGAAGCCGTTCGTGTAGAAGTCGGTCAGGTAGGTCGGTTGGAAGATCGCCACGTCCGCGTACCCGACCTCGAAGATGTCGTGCAGCAGGTCGTCTTCGCTGTACTTCTCAAACTTCTCCAGCGACCATTTGAACTCAGGGGGGCTGAGGTTCTGCTGGTAGTCGTAGAAGCACTTGATGAAGCCCGTGCCGTACTTGTTGGCTTGGTTCGCCGGGCTCGCGTCCCAGAAATGGATGTGCCCGTCGACGATGAAGTAGCGCTCGCCGTCTTTCTCGTACACCTTTACCTCCGTCCTATTTGATGGGCTCGAGGTCGAAGCCGATGTACTGGGCGGCGTCCTCTGGATTGGCGAAGAACAGGATGCGGTCGTCGAGCACCACCATGCGGCCATAGTGCGTCGACATGATCTCCTCGAAGTCGTCGTTGCCGAAGTCGTCCCAGCCCAGCGCCTCGGCGATCTCGGCAAAGCCGAATTCAAGCTTCTCCGCGCCGTCGACGCGGATCATCGACGGCAGCTCCTGAACCGTCACGCCGGGCTTGGTCTCCATGACCTGCGCCACGACGTATCCAACCTGGTTGTTCATCAGCGTCACGCCGGTTCGATTCGACGCTGTCCGATCGGCGTGAAAACGGGGGTCAGCATGCGTGCTCATGGGTCACAGCTCCTTTGGGGCGTCGAGGCCGAGGCCCCCGATGAGATCGCCGAACCTGGCCTTGGCGCGCTGCAACGAGTCCTCGAAGGTCACGACCTTCTCCGATACCTGAGACCAGATCGGCTGCAGTTGCCGCGCCGCACTGATGCTGCGCGGGGTCCAGGTCGCAAGCCAGTCCTGCAGCTGCGCCCGGTTGTCGCCGCCATGCTGGGGATCGGTGAGAAGCAGCTCGAAGAGCCGACGCGCGGCGCTCTCGTCGCGCTGGGTGTCGGCCTCGCCGACACCCATCAGCGCCGGGGTGACGAAGTCACCCTGGAGCGCCGCGCACTGCATGACGAATTGGCTGCGGAACAGCTCGCCGATCAACGGCTCGAAGACGATCGCAGTGGCGAAGAACGCCTCGGCCCAGTCGTATGTCCCGGTGAGACGCTCGACGTTCTCGCGCACGCCCTGCCACACCGGGTCCTGCTGCCAGCCGGCTCGGTGGGCGCTGCCGTCGAAGCCGTCGAGCTGCTCGCCGAGGTCGAGGTTGAAGAGGATCAGATCCTGCGCGAAGCGGAGCTTGTGCGCAGCGCATACCGCGAGGGCATTGTTGATCATGTTCGTCGGCGCATTGCGCTGAATGGCCGTGTAGACATGCAGACCGATGCCGTTCTCCGCGTGCGCCCAGGCTCCCACGTGGCGCTCCACAACGTGCGTCCAGCTTCGATTCCAGCGGTCGAAGGCATGGGCGGCCTTCGCGTTGGAGATGTTCTGCGCCACCTGGCGGACGATGTTGGCGTTGTTGCGGTAGATGGTCTGTTCCCATTCCTCATTGGGATCGAGGAACGCGTGCCAATTGGAGGACTTGAGCGCTGTCCACTCCAGTGGGTAGCCACCCGGGCCATCGGCGAAGCCGTAGATCCAACCCTGACTGAGGTAGCGCTCCGGGTCCGGCTGAACGTCGACGGTGACGTCCTCGTACACGGTCGCGCGCCGCTTCCGTGGCGTGAAGTAGGTGAACGCGCGACTCTGCCAGGAAGGGAATTCGCGGGCGCCGGCCTCGGCGTCGGTGAAGACCGGCTTGGGTACGCTCCGCTCCTGGGGCGGACTCTGGGTGCTCATCTCGTGCTTTCCTCCGCATCTGCGGTCGTGGTGAACTTGTCGTAGTAGATGTGCCCCTCGGACACGCCGCGGCGCACGAGCAGCTCGATCGCCGCGTCGACCATCGGCGGCGGCCCGCACACGTAGGCGTCGACGTCGGCCAGGTCTGGCTCGCTGCGATCGACGACGTCCGTGATCAGCCCGGTCTCTCCGCCCCAGTCCTGATCCGAAAGCGCAGGAACAAAGCGCAAGCCGGGGAGCGCCTGCTCCAGGGCGTTGAGCTCGTCGACGTGGAACAGGTCCTGTTCCTCGCGGGCACCGTAGTAGTAGATGGCGGGACGGTCACTCCCCTGCTCGACGAGGGCCCGCAGCAGGGCGAGGATCGGCGCCATTCCTGCGCCACCGCCGATGAACAGCAGCGGACGGATCGAGCTGCTGCGAAGCGTGAAGACGCCATAGGGACCCCGCACCTCCAGCTCATCGCCCACGGCCAGCTCGTCATCTGCCAGCAGGCCGGAGAACCGGCCGCCGGGATAGATCTTGATCATGAACTCCAGCCGCCCTCCCTCCGACGGGAGCCCGGCCATCGAGAAGGAGCGGTGCTCATCGGTACCGGGGATCCGGATGTCGACGTACTGGCCGGGGTAGAAGCGCAGCGCCTCGTCATCGGTGATCCGCAGCACCAGCCGGCGGATGTCGCGCGTCAGTGGTTCGATCGCCTCCACCCTGGTGGCAAGCGTGCGCACCGGGAGCCCGCTGCGCAGCATCTCCTCGTCGTAGTTGATCAGCTCGATCTCCAGGTCGCTCAGGGCGTGTGCCCTGCACAGCAGCGTCCACCCCTCTGCCTCCTCAAAGTCCGGGAGCGCGAAGGTCGAGTAGCGCTCCAGATCGACCTCGCCGTCCAACAGAAAGGACTTGCATGCCGAGCACTGGCCCTCCTTGCATCCGTGCATCAGCATCAGGCCCTGACGGAAGGCCCCGTTCAGGACGGTCTCATCCTCGTCGACCTCGAAGTTGATGCCGACCGGCTCCAGCCGGACGTTGTGTGTCTCACCCATTCTCTTCTCTCTCCCGGTGGGCAGCGAGCAGCCGGGCCCCAAGGACCGGCTGCTCTCCGCGCCTGCTGTGGTTAGGCCGCCGCGTCCTCCGGAGCCGGACGGCCCGCCGGGCCGCCGGCCTTGTACCGAGCGATGTGCTTCTCGCGCTCGTCCGGCGTCATCTCGTTGAGCAAGATGTTGGGGCTGTTGAAGGTGTAGCCGCGGACGTCGTTGAGCGTCCACATCTCCCTCGGATCGAGATCGAGGTGCGGCTGCGGTACGAGGGTCTCGCCGTCGTCACGCACGTATCCCAGATCCTCGACGATGTCCGCCAGGTCCTGACCGTGGTACAGGGTCTCCCACTCACGCTTGCCAGTGAGACGGCCCATGGCCGGCGTCGGCCGGCCCTTGTACTCCGGACGGAAGGCGACTGTGTCGGTCCAGTGACAGGTTTCCGAACAGTACGTGCGCACGTGGCCATCGACCTCGTCGACGACCATGTCCTCACGGATCAGGCACGGCACCATGCACGTCCAGCACCGGTGGGGGTACTCGTAGTTGGCCAGTCCGGGTTCAAACGGGATTGGGCCATGACCGTTCTTCTTGGAGAGGTCGGCATAGCGCTCCCACCACACTCCGTACTTGTCGTACCAGCCCGGATACTTGTGCTCGAACCATTCGAAGTCGGTGTCGTCCATGCCGTCGATCCTCCAGAAGTTGACCGGCCAGCCGGTCGCAAAGAACTGGGCGACCTCATGAACGTAACCTTTGTTCCAGATCCGGTTCCACGACTCCTCGACCAGGTCGTGGGGGACCACCAACCCGTATTTCTCCAGCGGTACCAGATAGGAGCGGTAGTAGTCGTCGTAGATCCACCGCCGCCACATCTCGGCGTAGCTGTCGCGGTCCTTGCGCCGGTCCTTGGTGCCGTACTCGATGAACGTGCCGATCGCCGCGTCGACGACCGCGTGGTTGTTCCACCAGGCGTAGCGCAGATCACGCTCGAGCAGTTCGCGGTTGCGCTCGTCGGCAAGCGCCATGAGGATGATTGAGTAGCCGTTGGAGATGTGGCGGCTCTCGTCGGACTGAACCGAGTGAAAGACCGTCGGCAGCAGATAGTCACCGTTGGCCGCCGCCTCCCCGGGCATCGCCACGAAAAGAACGTTTGTGAACGCCGTCTCGGCGACGATCGTCAGATAGACA
>DASZMK010000157.1:0-3738 GCA_035551855.1 Solirubrobacteraceae bacterium | reverse complement strand
GTGGTAGATCCGCCACCGCAGGGGCCCGGTCGGGTGGCGCGGGACGGCGTCACCGTAGATTCGCCCCCGCCACGTGACGTGGCCCCCGGCGCTGTAGCGCGCGGGCCATTTGCGTTCGAGCATCGCCTCGGCGCGGCCGTAACCGCGCTGCTGGCGCAGATATCCGGCCACCGATCCGCGACGGTGGTGCCACACGACCGCCGCCGGCGCGTAGCCGATCCGCCAGCCGCGGTCCTGCAGGCGCCAGCACACGTCGACGTCGTCGCCCGCGGTGCGGAACTGTGAGTCGAAGCCGCCGATCTGGCGCAGGTACTCCGCGCGGAAGGCAGAGTTGCATCCCGGAATGTGCTCGGCCTCGCGGTCGCTCATGAGCACGTGAATCGGGTTGCCAGGCGCGGCCGCCACCGCATCCGCGACCGTGCCGTCGCCGGGCACCGGCAGGTTCGGGCCGCCGACGGCGACGAAGTCGCTGCGCGCGAAGGTGTCCACCAGGTACGTGAGCCAGTGCGGGTCCGGCACCGCGTCGTCGTCGAGGAAGGCGACGATCTCCCCCGTCGCGGCGGCCAGGGCCGTGTTGCGGGCGCTCGAGAGTCCACGGTTGTCGGTCGAGATGACCATCGCCCCGTGATCCTCGGCGATGCGAGCGCTGTCGTCCGTCGACCCGTCGTCGACGACGATGACCTCGACGTCCGGGTAGTCGAGCCGGGCCACCGCGGCACAGGTCTCGCCCAGCGTGCGCGCTCCGTTGAAGGTGCAGATGAGCACGGACACGCGCGCCGCCCCCGTGCCCGGGTCGAGGGGAACGGAAGCGAAGGCCGACCGCAACCGGGAAAGCGCGGGCCTGGGGACCCGGTCGCGGTCGGTCAGGCCGAAGTGCCAGTCGGTTATCTCGGCGCCGCCGCGATGCCACTCGTCGGTCCACGAGAAGGCGATCGCCCCGGCACAGCCTGAGGCGAAGGCGCCGCGGACCTGCCAGTCGATCGTGTCGGCCTGGGCCTCCTCCCCGTGGGTGCCGCTGTCGAGGCCGATCTCGGTGAGCACCAGGGGCCGGTCGCCGGCGAGGTTGTGCAGGCGGTGCAGGTAGGCCTCGAACGGAGCGGGCCGCTCGAGGAACACGTTGAAGCACATGAAGTCAAGGAAGTCGAGCTCGAGATACTCGGTCGTCGGGTAGCTAACGTAGCTGACCGCCGCGCCGGGATCGGCCTCCTTGGCCGCGTCGTAGAGCCGCGCCAGGAAGCTCCGCACGGCGTCCACGCCGTGCCAGCGCACGATCGGAGCCGGGATCTCGTTGCCGATGGCCCAGGCCAGCAGCGCCGGGTGACCCGCGCGCACTGCGATCTCACCGCGGGCGCGCTCGATGATCTCGCGCGCGCGCCGGCGCTCGTCCAAGAAGGTGACGTGCTGCTCCCAGGCCAGGCCGGCGAACACGAAGAGGCCATGCTCGCCGGCGGCGTCCAGCAGCCAGAGCGGCGGCGGCGTGTAGAGCCGGACGACGTTGACGCCCGCCTGCACCATCCGCGAGAAGTCTTCGCGGGTGCGACCAGGCTCGTAGGGCTCCCCGTCCGGGCCAGGGGAGAAGGGACCGTAAGTCACCCCGCGCAGGTAGAGCTTCTCCTCACCGGCGCGGAAGAACTTTCCGTGAACCTCAGGGCGCACGCTGGTCGGGCGTGCCGCAGGGGGAGGGGCCGGCGCGGGTGATTGGGAGCCCGGGGCGGGGACGGCAGGCGAGGGGCGCACGTGAAGGGACGAGCCGGGATCGGGCTAGGTCGGCCGGCCGCGGGCCATCTGCGCCCGCGCACGGCCGCCGCCGCGCCGGCGCCGCCACGCGTCACAGTGCAACGCTGGGCTCCGCCGGTGAGGTCTCCAGTTGGAGAACGGGCGCGAGCGCGCGCTTGCGACGCGCCACCGTACGTGCGGCGATGTGCCGGCTCAGGATCGCCGCGGGCATGACTACGACGGCGACCAGTCCCGCGACCAGGATCACGGGCGTGAGGAGCACGGCGAGGGCCGTCCGGGTGACGAGGACCGGGAGACGCCGTCGTCTGGAAGCGAGAATCTTCATGAGCATTTCTGGGTTGTGGCCGGCTGCCTCATTGCGGACGGCGCACGATCTTGCGCCGGCGTAGCGCGACGCCTTTGTCCCTATCGACGCTGCGGGGCCGCCAAAGTTAGGACCTAGATTCAGAGCATCGCCGGCACTACGATCTCCGATTGACGCCAATGGAATTCACTGGATCGCGAGGGCCGGCGGATGTCCTCCGGCGTGCCTTCGCCCCCGGCCCTCGCGCCGCCCAGTCGCGCCGCCGCTACGGGCTCATGCTCGCCTACGCAGGCCGGCGGTGGCGTGGCTGGAGCGCCATCTTCGCCACCACCGTGCTCGGCACGGGCGCGAGCCTGCTCGCGCCGCTGCCGCTAAAAGTCCTCGTGGACAGCGTCCTCGGGTCCCAGCCGGCGCCCGCGGTCATGAGCTGGCTTCCCGGAGCGGGCACCCGTCACGGCCTGCTCGTGTGGGTGGTGATCGCCGAGGTCCTCGTTTTCGTCGCCGCGAGCGTGATCGACGTCGCGAGCACGTTCCTGTGGACCGTCGTCGGGCAGGGCATGGTCTTCGACGTCGCGCGGGACGTCTTTGCCAAGGTGCAGCGCCGCTCGTTGCGCGCCCACCTACGCACTCCCGTGGGAGACACGATCGAGCGGGTGGCAGGCGACAGCTGGTCCGCGCACACGGTCATGGACGAGCTCATCTTTACCCCGCTGCACGCCGCCGTCACGATCGTCGCCGTCGCGGCGGTGCTGTGGACCCTCGACTCCGGGCTGACTCTGCTCGCGTTCGCGGTCGCGCCCCTGATGGCGCTGGCCCCCGTCTTGCTCGGCCGGCGGATCCGCTCGCTGGGGGAGGAGCAACGCCAGGTGCAGGGACGCATTCACTCCCACGTCCAGCAGACCTTGGCCGGCATTCCGGTCGTGCAATCTTTCGGTCAGGAGACGCGCCAGCACCGTCGTTTCGAGCAACTCGCCAACACCGCCGTCCGGCTCCAGACGCGAGGGGCCCTGCTGGGCGGTCTCGGGGGCCTCGGCACCGGGCTCGTGACCACGCTCGGCACCGGGGTCGTGCTCCTCGTCGGCGCGCGCGCGGTTCTCCATGGCCATCTCACGATCGGCGATCTGCTCGTGTTCGCCAGCTACGTCGGCATCCTCCAGGGTCAGATCGCCGGTCTCACCGGCATCTACTCGACCCTCCAGGGGGCGCGGCCCAGCATCGACCGCGTGGTGGAGGTGTTGGATGCGCGGGCGGATGTGGAGGATCGTCCGGGGGCGGTGGTGTTGGGTGGGGTGCGTGGTGAGGTGGTGGTGGAGGGGGTGTCGTTTGGGTATGAGGTGGGGCGGCCGGTGTTGCGTGGGGTGAGTTTTTCGGCGCGTCCGGGTGAGGTGGTGGCGGTGGTGGGTCCGACGGGGGCGGGGAAGACGACGTTGGTGGGGTTGGTGCCGCGGTTTTTTGATCCTGATGCGGGTCGGGTGTTGCTCGATGGTCGTGATGTGCGTGAGGTGCGGTTGCGGCAGGTGCGTGCGAGTGTGTCGCTGGTTTTGCAGGAGTCGTTTTTGTTTCCGTTTTCGATTGCGGAGAACATTGCTTATGGGCGGCCGGGGGCGAGTCGGGAGGAGGTTGTGGAGGCGGCGCGGGCGGCGAATGCGCATGAGTTTGTGGTGGGGTTGCCGGAGGGGTATGACACGGTGGTGGGT
>DASZMK010000156.1:0-7499 GCA_035551855.1 Solirubrobacteraceae bacterium | reverse complement strand
CTGGCCGAGCAGATCGACGACCACGAAAGAGCGGTGTGGAACATCCACGTCCCGCCCCGGGACTCGCAGCTCGACACCGCCGCTGAGCTCGACGAGGACTTCAACCTCGTGCTCATCGGCAAGTCACCGCACCTGATCCCGGTCGGCTCCTCGGCTGTCCGGGACGCGATCGAGCGCTTCCAGCCGCTGGTCGCGCTCCACGGCCACATCCATGAGTCGCCGGGCGCGACCCGCATCGGCCGTACGCTGTGCATCAACCCCGGCAGCGACTACGCAACCGGACGGATCGCCGGCTGCCTGGTCAATCTGCGAGGCGACCGGGTCAACCACCAGTTCGTCACGGGCTGATGAGCCTGGACGAACTCGGTCGCTGGCTGCGGACGGCGGGGGTGGAGCCGCCGCCCCGCCCATGGCCGGAATCGCCCCATCGCTTCGCGGATGGCTGCCGGTACCGGTTCGAGATCCCCAGCGTGGAGGGGCCGGTGGTGCTGCGCGCCGTATTGGAGGAGGCCAGCGCACGGGGGTTGCGCATCCACCGCGTCTCGCAGGGCTCCGGCATCATGCTCCTCACCGACGACGAGCTCGACGAGCTGGCCGAGCTCGGCCGCGAACATGACGTCGAGGTCTGCCTGTTTCTAGGACCGCGCGGCGCCTGGGACGCCGGGGGTCAGGCGCTGGCGAGCGAGGCCGCCGCCGGGGTGGCCCGCGGGGCGGAGGCGGTGGAGGCGTCCGTGGCCGAGGTGCGCCGGGCCCTTGCCCATGGGGTCCGCAGCGTGCTCGTCGGCGACATCGGGGTGCTCGACGTGCTGGCGCGCCTGCGCCACGACGGCCTGCTGCCCGCCGACCTCATCTTCAAGACCTCGGCGATCCTGTGTGCGGCCAACCCGGCGACGGCCGCGCTGCTCGACCGCCTGGGGGCCGACACGATCAACGTCGCCACCGATCTGGAGGTGGGGATGCTCGCCGCCATCCGCGGCGTCACCGATAAGCCGCTCGACGTCTACGTCGAGGCGCCGGATGACATGGGCGGCTTCGTGCGCAACTACCTGGTGCCGGACATCGTCCGGGTGGCCGCGCCCGTGCACGTCAAGGTCGGGCTGCGCAACGCCACCGCCGTCTATCCCAGCGGTCTGCACCTGGAGGGCGTCGCCGCGCTTCAGGCGCGCGAGAAAGTCCGCCGCGCCGGGATGCTCGAACGGCTCATCGGCGAGCTCGCGCCGGACCTGGTCGCGCAGGCAGAGGCGGCGGGCCGGCGTGACGGCCGGTAAAGCGCCGCTCAGTGTGCGGGGACCCCGGCCGACAGCCCGCCGTCGACGATGAACGGCTGCGCGGTGCAGAATGAGGACTCGTCCGAGCACAGGAACAACGCAACGGCCGCGACCTCCTCCGGCCGGCCGATCCGGCCCAGCGCGTGGAGCCTGCCCGCGTCCGCCCGTGCAGCGTCCGGATCCGACTGGACCTCGAAGTAGCGCTGCGCCATCCCGGTGTCGATGTAGCCCGGGCAGATGCAGTTGCAGCGAATGCCGTCCTTGCCGAAATCGAGCGCGATCGACCGCGTCAGGTTGATCACGCCGCCCTTGGCCGTGCAGTACGCGCCGAGCTGGGGCTCGACCCAGAAGCCGTTGACCGAGGCCATGTTGACGATGGAGCCGCCGCCGAGCCGGCGCATCCGGGGCATTGCGGCGCGCGCGCACAGGTAGACGCCCTTGAGGTTGATCCCCATGACGCGGTCCCAATCCTCAGGCGGCGTGTCCTCAATCGTCCGCTCATACTGGATCGCGGCGTTGCAGACGAGCGCGTGGGGACCACCCTTGGTCTCGGCCGCCGCCATCAGCGCATCGACGTCGTCCGGATCTGAGACGTCGCACCGGTGGACCTCGACGCGTCCACCGGCCGCCTCGATCGCCGCGGACACTGTCTGGAGCTCGTCCAGGTCGACGTCCGCGCCGATCGTGTAGGCGCCGGCTGCCGCCAGCCGCTCGGCGATGGTGCGGCCGATGCCCCTGGCGGCGCCGGTCACGACCACGGTCTTGTCGTCCATCCGCACCTGGGCTCCTCTCTCTGATTCAATGCCGCGACAGCCCGGCTTATACTGCGATTTCGTTTTTCGATCAAGTACGGGGCACTCGTGACCGTTGCCGGAGCTGGACGCAGGCGCAGGCCGACGATGCGAGACGTGGCGCAGCGCGCCGACGTCTCGGTTCAGACCGTCTCGAATCTGATCAACAATCGCCTGCACCTCATGGGGGAGGAGACCCGGGAGCGCGTCGAACGGGCGATGAGCGAGCTCGGCTACCACCCCAACCTCGCTGCGCGCACGCTGCGGTCCGAGCGGACGCAGACGCTGTGCTTTCTCCTGCTTGATGAGGGCAACCGCTTTCTCGCCGATCCGATGACCGATCTGATCATCGCCGGCATCGGCGACATCGCCCGGGACCGCGGCTACGGCCTCCTCATCCAGGCCACCCGCCCGCACGAGCCGGATCCCGCGCTGATCCGGCCGTTGCTGGAGAACCGGGCCGACGGGGCGTTCCTGTTCATGTCCGGCAAGCCGGAGGTCCGCCGCTGGTACGTCTCCAAGCTGGGCGAGTTCGGGTTTCCGTTCATCCTGCTCGAGTCGTCCGACGATCCCCAACTCTTCACCATCAGCGCGGCCGACCGCGACGGTGCCCGCCGGCTGACCGAGCACCTGATCGCCCGCGGCCACGAGCGCATTGCGTTTCTGACAACGAAGGTTCCGTGGCCGATGCTGGAGCAGCGCCTGCTCGGCTACCGTGATGCGCTGCGCGCCGCCGGCCTGAAGCCGATCGTCCTCACCGGCGGGACGTGGACCCCCACCTCCGGCGCTGAGCAGGCCGAGCGTCTGCTTGCCCGGAAGGCGGCGCCAACTGCGATGATGTGCGGCAACGATCTCCTCGCCCTGGGCGCGATCCGGGCCGTGCGCGAGCGGGGGCTCTCCGTACCGAGGGATGTTGCGGTGACCGGCTTTGACGACTTCGACTTCGCGCAGTTTGCCGACCCGGCCCTGACGACGGTCCGGATCCCCGGATACGACATCGGGCGGGCGGCGGGCGAAGCGCTCATCGGCGTCCTCGAGGGAGACCCGCCCGCCGAGCGCCAGGTCGTCTTTCCGGTGGCGCTCGAGTTGCGGGAATCGGCGTGACCGGCAACGGTCGCCTGATCCACGCCGACGTGTTTCAGGAGGCGGCGCGGCTGCTCGCCGCGGCCGAGCAGGCCGGTCTGCGGGTGCGCACGCTCGGCGGGATGGCGGTCGTCCTGCGCGTCGGCGACCTGCTCCACCCGGCGTTTCGCCGCGACATCCGCGACATCGACCTCGCCACCCCCAAGCGCGAGGGACGGAAGGTGGCCGAGTTCCTCGCCGTCCAGGGCTATGAGCCGAACAGGACGTTCAACGCCATGCACGGCGCCCGGCGCCTGCTGTTCTACGACGAACCCAACGGTCGGCAGATCGACGTGTTTGTCGGCACGTTCGAGATGTGCCATCAGCTCCCCCTCGAGCAGCGGCTCGGCCTCGAGCCGCTGACGCTCCCGCTCGCCGACCTCGCCCTCACCAAGCTGCAGATCGTCAAGCTCAACCGCAAGGACGCCTACGACCTGTACTCGCTCCTGCTCAGCCACGAGGTGTCCGACCACGACGACGAGACGATCAACGCCCGGTGGGTCGGCGAGCTGTGTGCCCGGGACTGGGGGCTGTTTCGCACCGTCCAGCTCAACCTCGAGCGCCTCCAGGCCGACCTCCAGGTCCCGGAGCTGACACCGGACGAGCATGAGACGATCCGGGGGCGCCTGCGGCAGCTTCAGGAGGCGATCGAGCAGACGCCGAAGACCGGCAAATGGAAGATGCGCGCCCGGGTCGGCGACCGCGTGCGCTGGTACGAGGACCCTGAAGAGGTGGAGAAGGGGGCGTATTGAGCGGGCGACTGGAGGGGCGGGCGGCGATCGTCACCGGCGTGGGGTCCGGGCTGGGGCGGGAGATCGCGCGGGTGTTGGCCGCAGAGGGGGCGCACGTCCTCGGCTGCGACGTCAACGACGCGCCCGGCGAGGCGACGATGGACGGCGTCGGCGCCTATCGCCACGCCGACGTGGCCATCGAGTGCGCGGTGGAGGAGCTCGTCGCCGAGGCACTCCAGCGGTTCGGCAAGCTGCACGTCATGGTCAACAACGCGGCAATCCAGATCGAGGAGGAGCTCGCCGAGACGACCGAGGAGCAGCTCGACCGGATCCTGGGCGTCAACCTCAAGGGCGTCTTCTTCGGCTGCAAGCACGCCGTCCGGGCGATGCGTGGTTCCGGCGGCGGCTCGATCGTCAACATCGCCTCGATCCTCGGCCTCGTCGGCGACGGCATCCTCGCCGCCTACTGCGCCGCCAAGGGCGGCGTGCTCGGCATCACGCGGGCGACCGCGGTCCGGTACGGCCGCGACGGGATCCGCTGCAACGCCATCTGTCCCGGCGACATCGATACGCCGCTGGTCGCGGCCTACTTCGCCACCAGCGACGATCCCGCGGCGCTCCGGGCCGAGGTGGAGGCCGAGTACCCGCTCGGCCGGATCGCGCAGCCGGGGGAGATCGCGCGCGGCGTGGTGTTCCTCGCCTCCGATGACTCGTCGTTCATGAGCGGCCAGCCGCTGATTTTGGATGGGGGCTTGCTGGCGGACTGCTACTGATGGCGTGTCGCTTTGACCCCCACTGGAGGTACCGCGGGCTGGAGTGCCTGCGGATCGAGAACGAGCACGTGACCATCGACGTCCTGCCGGAGCTTGGCGCCAAGATCTTCCGCCTCGTCGACAAGGCGCGCGATTACGACGTCTTATGGCACTCCGCGCGGGTCGCGCCGCACACCGCGCCACTGCACGCCAACTTCGACGACCACTGGCCCGGCGGGTGGGACGAGGTGATCCCCGGCGGTGTCGTCTCGACCAACCGCTACGGCGACGAGCTCCCCCACATGGGCGAGCTGTGGACCCAGCGCGCCGACTGGCGGCTGAGCTACTGCTCGCCGGACAGCATCGAGGTGGTGTTCTCGATCGCGACGCCGATCACCACGGCGCGCTGGGAGCGCGTGCTCACGCTCCAGGCCGGCTCGCCGGTGATCTCGCTGGGGTACCGGATCGAGAACACCGGCTACCGGCCGTTTGACTTCAACTGGGGCATCCACCCGGTTCAGGCCATCTCGCCGGCGCACCGGTTCGATGTCCCGGCGCGCCTCGCCGAGGTCGACGAGCATGACGGCGGGATCCTCGGCGCCAAGGGCGACACGTACGAGTGGCCGATGTTCGGCCAGCTCGACGTCCGGCGAGCGCTCGGCCCAGATGCCGACGACTTCGCTCTCCACTACCTGACCGAGTTGTCGGACGGGTGGGTCGCCTGCACCGATACCATCGCCCGGCGCGGGTTCGGGCTCGTGTTCGACCGCACGGTGTTCCCCGTCATCTGGCTGTGGCTTGTGTACGGCGGCTGGCGGGGCTACTACCACGCGATCATGGAGCCGTGGACGGGATACCCCAGCGCGCTGGCCGATGCGGTGGCCGCCGGGCGCGCGCGTTCGCTGGCGCCTGGTGGGGTGCTGGAGACCGAGGTCGACGCCGTGCTCTACGGCGGGGTGCAGTCGGTGTCACGGCTCAGCGTCGACGGGTCCGTCAGCCCGTAGCACCGGCACGCCGGCACGGTTGACCGGACCAAGCGCCACCAGTATGTTGAACGATCAAGGAGAGGCCGGTGCAGATCCGCGAGATCGAGTTTCACAAGGTCAACATTCCCTTCGAGGCGCCGCTGCGCTGGTCCGGCGGGGTGGAGGACGGATGGACCCGGTGCATCATCCGGATGCGGACCGACGACGGCCTGGAGGGCATCGGCGAGACCCAGGGCGGCACGCCGACCCTCGTCCAGCTCAGCGCGATCAAGGACTACTTCCTCGGCGAGGATCCCTTCGACCTCGAGCACATCCTCAAGAAGACGTGGTGGATCCCCTTCTACCACGGCACCACGGGACGGCTGGCGATCTCCGGGCTGGAGATGTGCTGCTGGGACCTGATGGGCAAGGCGACCGGACGGCCGCTGTGTCAGCTGCTCGGCGGCCGGCTGCGCACGAAGATTCCGCTTGCCGCCTACGTGTTCTACCGCCACCGCTCGGCCGACGGACGTGGCGGGGAGACGACGCCGGAGGAGATTGTGCTCCACACACGCGACCTCGTCGAGCGCCACGGCTTTCACTCCATCAAGCTCAAGGGCGGGGTGCTGCCGCCGGACGACGAGTACGCGACTACGGCGGCGCTCCGGGACGCGTTTCCAGACCACAAGCTGCGCTTCGATCCCAATGCGCTGTGGTCTGTGGAGACGGCGATCCGCCTCGGCGCCCGTTTCGAGGCGCTTGACCTGGAGTACTACGAGGATCCGGTGTGGGGGATTGAGGGCATGAGCCGCGCGCGGCGCGACGTGCGGATCCCGTTCGCGACGAACATGTGCGTCACGAACTTCGACCAGCTCCCGGTGGGGATCCGCACCGGCGCCATCGACGTGCTGCTCGGCGACTGTCAGGAGTGGGGCGGCATTCTCGCCACCAAGAAGGCGGCGCACACCTGCCAGGCATTCCAAATCGGCTTCAACCTCCATTCCGGGGGCGAGTGCGGCGTCTCGACCGCCGCCTACCTGCACATCGCGGCGAGTCTGCCGGTGCTGCCGTACGCGCTGGACTCCCATTACCACCACCAGACCGCCGACGTCATCACCGAGCCGTACGTGTACGAGGACGGCTGCTTTGCCCTCCCGGACGGGCCGGGGTTGGGCGTCGAGCTCGACGCGGACCGGATGGCCGAGCTGGAGGAGGCCAACGAACGCGACGGCGACATCCTCATCTACGCCCATGACGACGAGCAACGGCGCAACCCGCCGTTTCAGGGACAGTGGTAGCCGCCGGCCTGCGCACCGTCGTCGACGGGCTCGATCACCCGGAAGGGGTGTGCTGGTCTCCGGCCGAGGAGCGCGTCTACGCCGGTGGTGAGGCCGGGCAGGTCTACCGGTTCGACCTCGACGGCGATGAGCTGGAGCGGGTGACGACCGTTCCCGGTGGCTTCCTGCTCGGGTTGGCGGTCGACGGCGCCGGAGGTGTCTACGTGTGCGATGCCGGCAATGGCCGCGTCCAGCGGGTGTCGCCCGATGGGGCGGTCGAGCGCTACGGGGCGCCGGTCGGCTATCCCAACTACCCCGCGTTCGACGATCGCGGGCGGCTGTGGGTGTCTGACTCCGGTGGCTGGGAGGAGGCCGGCGGCGCCATCGTCCGGATCGATCCCGACGGGGCGACCGAGCGGGTGGCCGAGGGGCTGCGCTTTGCCAACGGGTTGGCCGTCGGCGGCGAATGGCTGTACGCGGTCGAGTCGGCGTGGCCGCGCGTGATCCGCCTGCCGCTCGAGGGCGGACCGGCGGAGCCGGTGGTGGAGCTTGAGCGCGTCGTGCCTGACGGCATTGCGTTCGACGCCGAGGGC
>DASZMK010000155.1:0-77393 GCA_035551855.1 Solirubrobacteraceae bacterium | reverse complement strand
CCAGGTGTCCCCGCTCGCCGCTCTAGCCGCGCTCCCGATCGCCGCGTTCGAGTTCACCCTCGGCATCTGGCTGGTCGTCAAGGGCTTCAAGCCGACGCCGCTGACCTCCATCGGCGCCCCGTCCGCCCGGACCCACGACGCCCTCCCGGTCGCCTGAGACAAAAGGCTAACCGACCAGCTGCAGCCTGAAGAACAAGAGCTCCAACCGCCGATCACCTGCTCGTCATCGGACCGGGCTGCTCAAGCCAGGCGCGGCGATCGCCGTACTCGGCGCGTACGCCATCATCGCCCTTGCGGCGGCGCTGATCCGGGTCGCGCACCGCGATGCCTGACCAACCTGATCAAACGCCTCGAAGTACTGCCTGGAGTGGTCCCGGACGGCTTGTCGAGCTGACCCTCCCGATGGCGGCTGGGCGCCACTCAATTCACCTCCCCAACCGACAAGGAACCATACTGAGCGAAACCCACGACTGGCTGACACGACGCAGCTGACGACCGAACCGACGCGGATGCCGGCGATGCGGTGGCCTTGAGTTGCTGCCCGAAGCGACCGTACATGTCCAGGAAGCCGAGCTGTCGTTCGCCAACCACCCGCCCATTTATCAGCAGCCGGCATACACGCCCGCCGACTGGCAATCCGTCACCAAATGGGCAGTACACAACGGTGAGCACGACCTCTTCGGCGATGGCGCGATCGTCCTCGTCCCGACGCCTGGCCACACCCCGGGACACCAGTCAGTGATCGTCCGCCTTCCGGGCGCGACCGTCATCTGCGTCGCCGACGCCGCCTACCACCCGCAGAAGATGGCCGAGCGCAAGCTCCCCGGCTACCTCTGGAATCCCGATGCCATCATCAGCAGCTGGGACCGGCTCGAGCACATCCAGACCGAGACCGAAGGCAGCTTCGTGTTCTCGCACTACCCGGTCGCCGGCACAGGAGGCGCCGCGAGCAACGCACCGCCTCGCGAGTGAGAGCGGTGTAGACGCGAGGGGTCGGTGCGAGTAGCAGCCGGTGGCTATAGCGTCGTGGGTATGCGGCATCCTCGGCAGCGCGCATCACGGCGATGATCTCCTCCACGGTCGGCGGATCCGATGGATACCGAAGCCCTTTGTTGCTCGGCGAAACGCCTCGGTGGAAGCTGGACGTGGTCGCCGATGAGCGGCGCCGCCCGGAGCGATCCAGCAACGGTACGGATTCCTTGACGTCCTGCTGTGGACGCTGGTAACACGACCATCGTCCCTGGCCGAGCCGACCCGCCCGCCGGCGGTGGCGATGCGCACCGGCGCCGCCACGGTCGTCGGTGCCGGCCCCGGGTCAGATCGACGCAGATGCCGCGGAAGCGTGGGATGAAACGTCGCCATGCCCCCGTAGGGCCAGCCCTCGCGGCAGCGGCCTGGCTTGGGCGGCACCACCATGACGCGTCGGTAGAGTTCCGGCCGCCGCCGCGCGCCAGGAAGCCTGCCGACCATGACTCAAAATAAGACCTACGCGCACGTCGCCGAGCTGCCGCTGATGATCGAGCGCTGTGAGCTGCAGCCTATCGTGCGCGACACGACGAGCGGGTTCACCAAGGTCTCGATCGTCGTGCGGCTCAGCGGCGCGGACCATGTCGGCGAGGGCGAGGACATCACCTGGGACCAGATCGACCAGATCGAACTGCTTCGGGGCGGCGGTGACCTGAGCTGGCTGCACGGAACGCGCACGTTCGACGAGTTCTCGCGGCTGCTCGCCCTGGCCAACCTCTTCCCGGTCCGGCCGATCCGCGAAAGCGCCCACTTCTACCGGCGGTGGGCGTTCGAGAGCGCGGCGCTCGACCTCGCCCTACGCCAGAACGGCGTCTCGCTCCAGGACGCCATCGGCCGTCAGGCGCAGCCCGTCAACTTCGTGGCATCGGTTCGGATCGGCGATCCGCCGAACCTCGCGATCCTCCGTGCGTGGCTGGGTGAGAATCCCGGGCTGCGCTTCAAGCTGGACCCGACCCCCAGCTGGGACGACGGCGTCGTGGGCGAGCTCGCTCACCTGGGATGCGTCGACGTCATCGACCTGAAGGGCTTCTATCGCAACCTCACCGTGGCGGTGGAGCCGGACACGCGCCTGTACCGACGCGTCATCGAGGGGCTGCCCGACACGTGGATCGAGGATCCGGCGCTCGAGCCTGGCAATGAGCGACTGCTCGAGCGCCATCGCGATCGGATCACCTGGGACGAGCCGATCCACTCGGTCGCCGACATCGAGGCGCTGCCGTGGCGACCGCGCATGCTCAATGTGAAGCCCGCCCGCTTCGGCAGCCTGCGGGGCCTCCTCGACACGTACGACTACTGCAAGGGGCATGGCATCGGCATGTACGGCGGGGGGATGTTCGAGCAGGGCCCGGGCCGCGGGCAACTTCAATATCTGGCCTCGTTGTTTCACCCGGACACGCCCAACGACGTCGCGCCGCCGGAGTACAACGTCCAGGACGCCGTCGCCGGCCGGCCACGGGCGCCGCTGGCGCCCGAGCCCCACCCCACCGGCTTCCGCTGGGGCGGCTACGACGGGCGCCGCACTGTTCGTGAGTCGGTGGCCGGACCACTCGTTTAGGATCCCTCACCATGGGATCCGAGCGTGCGCTACTCCTGATCGCCGACATCGGCGGTTACACCGAGTACATGCGGACCCACCGGATGAGCCTCGCGCACGCCGAGGTCAACACCGCCAGGTTGCTTGAGGCGGTGATCGACGCCGCCAGCGAGTTCGAGCTGATCGAGATCGAAGGCGATGCGGCTTTCCTCTCGCGTCGGGCCGACACGCTCGACGCCGACGCCACGGCAGCCGCCCTGACCCAGGTCGTCGCCGGCATGCACCACGCGTTCCACCGCGAGCGCCAGTACGTCGCATCCAACCTGTGCCCGTGCGATGCCTGCGAGCAGGCGAACAATCTGACGCTGAAATTTGTCGCGCACGTGGGCGAGGTCGCGACCCAGACGATCAGAGATCGCCGCAAGCTCGTCGGGATCGACGTCATCCTGGTCCACCGGCTGCTGAAGAACTCCGTTCAGGCGCCGGAGTACCTCCTCTTCTCCGAGGAGCTCTACCGTAACGGCGGCGGCGCGTTTGATCCGGTGCAGCAGATTGAGCAGGAACTCGAGGGGATCGGACCCGTCCGGACGTATTTCGCGGACATCACCCGCGTCGCGGGCTCACTGCCCCCGATCCCGGATCCCGGCTGGCTCGGTCGGCTCGCCAGGACGGTCGACGTCGCCGGCCGCGGAGTGCCGTACATGCTGGGCCTCCGGCGACCAAGGCGCCTCGCCTCCGAGCCCTGAACGTTCAGTCCGCTGCGCGTCGGCCTCAAGTCGGCTCGTCACGACGTCGTCGCCCGCGGCCGCCGCGGCCGGGTAGCCCGTCACGGCCGTCAGGTACGCACTACGGCGCAGTCGGCTGACCTGCAGGCGCTCGTCCGGAGAGGCACGCACGGTGGCCGTCCGCGGTCGGTCCCGCAGGAGGGCGATCTCGCCGAAGCACTCACCGGGTCCGAGGGTCCTGACGACGCGCCCGTCGAGGAGTACCTCGGCCCGACCCGACCGCACGATGTAGAAGTGTTCACCGCGCTCATGCTGCCGAATCGCGGTTTGCCCGGGCTCGAGCTCGGCGTGCTCGAGCGCACCGGCCAGCTGCTCGATCGTCGCCAGCGGGAGCACGCCGAGCATGTGGATCGAGCGCAGGGTCCCGACGTCTGCGTCACGTACGCGCACGTCGGCGTCGATGCGGCGCAGCGCCGGCCGGCCGGCGGTCACCGCCAGAGGCGCCAGCAACCCGACCACGACCAGGGCGGGACGGATGCCAATCAGGCCGACGACCAGCGGCGCGACGAGGCTCCCGACGGCGACCCCGAGCGTGAGGATCGCCTCGAAGCCGGCGAACATGCGGGCGAGGACGGTCTCGTCGGCCAGCCGGGCAAGCAACGTGAAGCCTCCGACGTCGATCAGGGCGTTGCCGATGCCAACGAGGCCGAGCAGCAGGATCGCGGGCACCTGCTCAGAGACGGCGCCGACGACGACGAGCGGCGCCCCGAACAGCGCGATGCCGACCCCGAACCAGAGGGCGAGCCGACCGTGCCCGACCAGCCCGAACGCAAGCAGCGACCCGAGCATCCCACCGGCCCCGACGGCCGCGGTCAGGATGCCCACGCCCGGATTCCCCGTGTGCAGGAGGTCGATGGCGACCACCACGGTGAAGACCGTCAGGCAGCCACGCGTGAACGTCTGCACGACGCCGAGCGCGGTGATCAGCGCCAGCGTGCGGTCGGTCGCGATCGTTGTGAACCCTCGCAGCAGCTCACTCGCGCCGCCGGTCGCCGCCTCTGAGCGCGGCGGGGCGTCGTATGACAGCCCGACGACGACCAGCCCGCCAAGCAGGGACGCGCCGGCGCACGCCTCGAACACGGCCGCCGGTCCGCTCACCGCGAGCAGGACGGCCGCGGCCGCGGGGCCGCCGAGAGTGGCCGATGAGTCGAGGAGGCCGCGCACCGCGTTCGCGCGCGTCAGCTGCTCGGGCGACCTGCACAGCGCCGGCAACAGCGCCGAGTGCGCTGGCCGGTACAGCACCTGCGCGACCGTCGCGAGGACGGCCAGGCCATACGTCACTGCGGTCGGGCCGCCACCAGCCGTGACCGCCGCGACGCCGCCCAGCGCCGCGGCCCGCACCAGGCCGACGCAGGTCAGGACCCGCTCACGGCGCACCCGGTCGGCTATCGTCGCCAGCCACGGCGCCAGCAGCGCTGCGGCGGCCATGCGCGCGGCGGTGACGATGCCGACCGCGATGACGCCTCCGTCGCGGAACGCCACGACGGTGAGCCCAACTGTGAAGGCGCTTTCACTCGCCCACAGCGCACCAAACGAGATCTGAGCGCGGCGGATCGCCCCGTTCGGCGCAACCGTCTCGTGCGAGCGACGCCGCGACACGACGCGACTATCTCATGAGAGAGCGCGCGGCGCACGCTCGCTGATAGGGCAAGCTTTGGGTTGTCTCGACCGTCGGCTGGGCGCGCTCGGGTTCAACGGCAGCAGCGGTCTGGCGTATCGGGCGGTGTAGGTGGGTTCGATAACCGCGTTGGATCGTTTCCCGGACGGGGGTAGGCCGGTGGGCCGTGCCAAACCGCACGGCCCTTGGCCGGTTCGGCTCAGTGCGTGAGGCCAAGCCGGTTGACCGCAGGGATCATCGGCGCGGGGCGCTCGTGAACGGCATCCACGCGATCGTCCCGCGCAGCGCGATGATCCGAGAGGTGTTCCGCGGATGTGCCTCGCGCTCGCTTGTCGCGCAAACCGCAAGCCCGGGATTGCCGGAGGCGTGCGAATGCGCCCGGGCCGTTGCCTTTGCGGATGTCGGCCATGGGCGACCGCGCGGCTTTTGCGTCTCATGAGGGCGGGTCGTCCTTCTCCACGCCATGATGGCCCCGAGGTGGCGGAGGTTGGCTCCGCTGATGCAGAAGCGTCGCTCGGGGTTACGCTTTGACAATGCAGAGCGCTTGGTGGCCGACTCAGTGAGCTTCGGCACGCACCGGCGAGCTGATCTCTCGCCCGTTCCTTGGGTTGGGCACCTGACCGGACGCCGCGACTCGTCGGATGCATTTTCCGAGCCGGACGAGGCGTCCGCGGGTGGCGTGCCTGGTTTGTGCATAACGGGCGTCTCGGCCACGTCGTGTCTTGGCGCGTTCTTTGGCATCGGGGCCATCAGGGTAGTTCCGCACGGCTCGCTATGAGCCAGCCGAGTCACGCGACCGATCCGGCGGTCGTCGCTCAGCAGGCCGGCGCGATTGCGGGCGCGTGGTCGCCGCCCGGAGCACCGGAGTCGTGGCGGCTGACTGCGGCGCAGTTCGAGATCTTGCGTCATGACGAGGAACTGCTCGCGATCGCTGCGACGATCCCATCCGACAGGCTTCCTCCGCTGTTATTTGAGGCCGCGGCGAGCTTCCTGGTGCTGGAGCTCGAGCCGCTGCCGTTACGCAGCTGGTTCCCGCGGGTGGGCGAACCCCAGTCTCAACTCGGCGCCGAGTTTGCGGTGACGTATCGCGAGTTCTGCCTCGATCACCGTGAGCGCTTGCTGGAGTTGTGTGCGGGACATCGCTATCAGATGAACGAGGTCGGCCGCTGCGCGGACCTGCTGCCGGCATTCGCGCCGGAGATTGCAGACGGGCGCGAGATGATGCTCGTCGACATCGGCACCGGCGCGGGGCTGGCGCTCCACCTCGACCGCTACCGGTACCTCTACCGCGCGGGCGAGCAGGCGTCGGTGATCGGTGACCAAGCCTCAAAGGTCGTGCTCGAGACCGAGCTGCGTGGCTCGCAGCTGCCTCCGCTCCCGTCGGTGGTTCCTCGGATTGCCGATCGGGTGGGCATCGACGTCGAGCCGCTTGACCTTCGCGAGGGGGAGGTGCGGGCCTGGCTCGCGGCCTGCATTCCGCAGGAGATCGGAGCCGTAACTCGCTTCCATTACGCTGTCGAGGTCGCGATCGCGAATCCCGCGCGTACCGTTCGCGGTGATGCGCGCGAGGTCCTCCCCGACGTGTTGGCAAGCGTTCCCGCCGGATCGCCGGTGTGCTTGATCGACAGCTACGTCCATGTGTTCTTCACTGCCGATGAGCTGACCCGGTTCCGTGCGCTCGTCGATCGAGTTGGAGCAGAGCGCGACCTCGATTGGGTATCGATCGATCCGCTCGTGCCTCTGGGCGGTTCAGCTGACAGCAGCGTGCTCGGCATCCCGGTCCCGACCACACTCGTCGAGCGCAACCGGCGCGAAGGCCTGTTCGGCGTCGTCGGACGGCTGGGCTACCGCTCCGGCCGGCGCACAGGCGCGCTGCTCGGCCTCGCCCACCCGGGAGCGGCGTGGCTTGAGTGGTTGGAGGGCTAAGCGGCGGTGAGCATGAGGGCCCCGACGCCTCGTGGTTCTCAACAGCCGGTCGCGCCATGCTGAGTCGAACGAGCCCGGCGGGAGCAGGCTTTTCGCTAACGACAGGGGCGGAGCTGGAGTCAGCTCGGAGCTGAATCCTGGCTCGGATGACATCCAGAAGCGCCATCCCGGCCTCTGCATAGACATCGCCGCGCCTGGCGGCGAGCGCAACGCCGCTCAACCTCGGCGCTCGCTATCGCGTGATTCCAAGCATCCGGCCCGACCGCACCCCTTGGCGTCGGGGCGAGGAGCGCGCCGGCACGAGTGCTCTCCCAGAAAGCGCTCGTCGGGAGCTAGGCAGCATCCGGCCGCCACTCGCTGTCGCCTTCGCCCAAATCCGAGCGTGGCGGAGGTTCCCGGGGAGGCCGCCGACCCCGGCGACGCTGCATAGCCACCGCAGCGATTCTGCGCGCCGCGACGCGGGGCCTCCAATCGGCGAGATCCGCGTCTCCGACCCTGCCGGTCCGGGCCATCACATCGGCCTGCCCCGGCTCGACCTACTGTGCCAGGAGGTTGATGACGTCTTCGGCCCTGAAGGTGATGCGGCCGTGGTCCGTGTGCGATGTGAGTAGGCCGAACTGCTCGAGGCGGCGCAGCGCGTTCATCGCCGTTTGGTGGGTGACGTCGTAGTGGGCTGAGACCTGGCCGGCTCGTAGGACCGGCAGGCCGATGAGGTCTTCGGCGAGGCGTTCGGCCAGTCCGGACGCCTTGGCCTCCCTGACGCGACGCAGGGCATCCTCCTGCCAGGTGAGGGGGCCGTCGATGCGGCGATGCGTCGTTTCGGCGGCGGCGTGGACGCCGGTCGCGAAGAACGCGAGCCAGGCTCTCCAGTCGCCGGTGGTGCTGAGTGAGAGGAGCGCATCCTGGTAGTCGGACCGGCGAGCTTCAAGCCAGGGCGACACGACAAGGATCCGATGGCGCAGCACGCCCAATCGCATCAGCTGCAGGACGATGACGGGCCGGCCGATCCGGCCATTGCCGTCGGAGTACGGATGCAAGGTTTCGAACTGGTAGTGAGCGAGCCGGCCTGGGCGACCGGAGGCATCGCCAGGTCCTCGCGATTCACCCATCGGATCCAGATCTCAAATGCGCCGCACCAGCGTCCTCTGCAGCTCGCCTGTGAGGCCGGTCGTGAGAGGCCGGTCTTCGATCCATTCGAAGGCCAAGCGGGCCACGGCGACATAGTTGAGGATCTCCAGGACGGCCGGCGAAAGCTGACCACGATCCACGACGTCGAACTCGAGCACCGTCGCGAACGGTGCGTAGGTCCCCTCCAGCGCACTCGTGCTCTGCGCTTCACGGCGGATCGCCGGGTCACGGAGTAGCTCCGGCGTCGGCACCTGGCGGGCAGCCTGGTCAAGGCGGGCCAGCGCCGCCTCGGCCCGGGCGACAATCGTCCCTGACTCCGAGGAGAGCTGCACCGACTCCTGGCAGCGGGTCGGCGAGATACGCGAACGAGTCGTAATGCTCGCCGGTACGCCCATCGGTCCCGCTGATTGGCAGCAGCTGACCGATCGGCGACGCTCCTAGCGCCTCCACATCCATGATCCAAGTTTGGCGCTAATACTTGGAATACCTACCGTGCGACCCAAGCACCCTTGGGAGCAGGTTGTTCTTGGACCGGTTCGACGGGGTCACGAGCGAACGGCGTAGCGCTCGATGTCCTCCGGAGTGACCGGCCCGAGCTTCTTCTGCACCTGGCGGCCGTCCGGCAGCCGGTACTTGGCATACCAGACTGGACCACGCACGCGCCGCACCCGGAACACGTGGCCCGTCGGGACAGCAACCGAACGCACATCTCGGGACATATTGTGGAGTGGTCCACCTCAGTCCCGGATCCGGCAAGACCAAAAGCCAAAAGCCCCGATTTACCAGCAACTTCCCAGTGCCGCCGGCAGGGCTCGAACCTGCGACCGTCGGATTAAAAGTCCGCTGCTCTACCAACTGAGCTACGGCGGCGAAGCCTAATCATTGCAGTACCGGCGGCTCAGCCCGCGTAGGCGACGGCCTCTATCTCAACCAGCATCCGCGGGTCGATCAGCCCGCTGACCTCGACCATGGTCATGAGGGGGCGGTACTTGCCAAAGACATCACCGTGCGCCCGCCCCACCTCATCCGCCCGAGAGATATCGGTGACGAAGACCCGCGTCTGGACGACATCGGCGACGCCCACCCCGGCCCGCTCCAGCTCGTGCACCAGCTTGGCCAGGATCTCGATCGTCTGCTCGTACGGTGACTCGCCGATGACCGAGCCACAGGGGCCCACCGAGGTGGTCCCGCCGATGAGCACGAACCCTCCGGCGCGGACGACGCGGCTGAACCCGAACTCCTCCTCGTAGGGAGATGGCGGGTCGCCTTCGAGCCTCACGTCCGCACGCCGTCGAGCCTCGCCGGAAGGGCCAAAGCCCGAATCATCCGGCGAACGCTCGGTCAATGGAGGAAGTGGCGGCGACTGGTGAAGACCATGGCGGCGCCCGCCTTGTCCACGGCCTCAACCGTGAGATGGTCGCGGACCGACCCGCCCGGCTGGATGATCGCCGTCACCCCCGCCTCCAGCGCGAGCTGGGGTCCGTCGGAGAACGGGAAGTAGGCGTCGGAGGCGAGAACCACGCCCTCGAGGTCATCTCCGGCCTTCTCCAATGCGAGACGGACCGCGTCGACCCGGCTCATCTGGCCGGCGCCGATCCCGATCGTCTCCAGATTCCGGGAGATGACGATCCCGTTGGACTTCACGTGCTTGCAGACCTTCCACGCGAACGACAGCTCCTGCCATTCGGCCTCGGTGGGCCGGCGCTCGGTGACGACCTGCATCTCGCCGCGTTCCTCGATGTCGAAGTCCCGGTCCTGGACGAGCAGACCGCCGACGACCTGGCGAACGTGGGGCTCGATCATGTTCGGCGTGCGCCGCTCGCGGTCGTCCAGGATCCGCGTGTTCGGCTTCTCGGCGAGGATCTCGAGCGCCTCGTCGTCGTAGCCCCGGGCGAACAGCACCTCGATGAACTGATCCGACAGCGCCCGCGCCAGCTCGGCATCGACCGCCCGGTTCAGGCACACGATCCCCCCAAATGCCGACATCGGGTCACACGCGAACGCCTTCTGGTACGCCTCGACTGCGGTGGAGCCGCACGCCACTCCGCACGGGTTGTTGTGCTTGATGATCACGCAGGCCGGAATCCGGAACTCCGAGAGCAGCAGCCGGCCGGCGTCGAGGTCCAGCAGGTTGTTGAACGAGATCGGCCTACCGCCGAGCTGGGAGACCATCGACAGGATGTGCGTCCGGGCGCCCACCTGCTCGTAGTACGCGGCGCGCTGGTGGGGATTCTCCCCGTACGGGAGCTCCAAGACCTTCTCAAAGGCGCGCACGAACAGCGGCGGAAAGTCCTCGCGCTTTTCCTGGAACCAGCGAGCGATCGCGGTGTCATAGCGCGCCGTGTAGGCGAACGCCTCGGCGGCGAGCGTCTCCCGCGTCGCGGGCGAGAGGCGGCGGTCGGACTCGCGCAGCTCGGCCAGGATCGCGTCGTAGCTGACGGGGCTGACGACCGGGGCGGCGTAGACGTGGTTCTTGGCCGCGGCCCGGATCATCGTGGGGCCGCCGATGTCGATGTTCTCGATGACCTCCGCGTCGCCGGCTCCCCGCCGCGCGGCCGTGCGTTCGAACGGGTACAGGTTCACGCAGACGAGGTCGACGAACTCGACCCCCTGATCCTGAGCGGCCTGCAGGTGCTCGGGATTCTCACGGATGGCCAGCAACCCGGCATACAGCTTGGGGTGCAGTGTCTTGACCCGCCCATCCATGATCTCGGGGAAGCCCGTCAGGTCAGAGATCGAACGTACGGGAATCTCGGCCTCCGCCAGCTCCCGCGCGGTGCCTCCGGTTGAGATGACCTCGATGCCCAGGTCGGCGAGCCCCCGAGCGAACTCCACAATCCCCGTCTTGTCGGAGACCGACAGCAGTGCCCGCCTGATCCGGATGTTGGACTCGGTCGACAGCACACCCGGACGCTGTTGACTCTCCATAAGTCCGACTCTACCGAGAGATGACGACTCGGCGCGGGTTGACCGAGTCAAAGTCGATCGCCCCCCGGCCGAGCAGGCGGACCGCCTCCACGAGCAGCTCATGCTCGATGGGATGCAGCCGCTCGAGCACCGCGTCGGCGTCCAGGTTGTCCGGGCAGTCGATCGCCCGCTGCAGGATCACCGGCCCGGTGTCGACGCCGTGATCGACGAAGTGCACGGTCACCCCCATGACCTTCACGCCGTAGTCGATCGCCTGCTGCACGGCGTGGAGTCCGGGAAATGACGGAAGGAGCGCCGGATGCACGTTGATCACCCGGTCAGGGAACGTGGCCAGGAACTCGAGGCTGAGCAGCTGCATGTACCCGGCCAGGACGACGAGGTCAACGCCCCGCTCGTGCAGCCAGGCGGCCATGGCCGCGTCACGCGCCTGGCGATCGCCGAACCCGTCCCGGGTGAACGCGCGGGCATCGATTCCCGCCTCTCGCGCCCGCTCCAGGGCCCGGGAGTCCGGCCGGTCGGAGGCGACGCCGCTGATGACGATCCCGTCGCGGGCGTGAACGTGGTCGATCAGGGCCTGCAGGTTGGTGCCGATGCCGGAAGCGAGGACACCGACGTTCATGCCGCGGCCAACTTGGGGAACCGGCCGCCCGTCGACCGCAGCCGCCCGGCCTGGAGCAGCTCGTCGACCCGCCCCAGCACCTCGTCGGACCGCAGGTGGGCGAAGGCCCCGTACCCGGTGAGTGCGTCGTAGGCATACTGGGCGACCACCTTCGAGCGCCCGCCACGGAGGATCTCGACCGCCCGGGTTCGGCCGACCGGCGGGCGGGCGGAGACGACGACCTGGAGGATGGCGCCGTCGAGGTCAGCCGGCGCCGGCCCGCCGGCGGAAGACGAGGCCGCCGGCCGCGACGGCGCGGGAGCGACAGCCGGAAGCAGCGCCGGATCGCAGACGTCGCAGCACGCCTCGGCGCCGCCCACCGTCGACCGGTCGCCGAAGTGCTCGAGCATTGCGCGCCGCCGGCAGCCCTCGCCCTCCACGTAGCCCCATACCGACCGGTACTGGGCCCAGCGCACCCGCTCGGCCTCGCGCGCCATCGCCATGCAGCGGCCGGCCGCCCGCCGGTCCCAGCCGCCGGTGAGCCGGCCGACGGCCCGTTCCGGTGGGGCCGGCGCCGGCACGAGGACCCCGGCGCGAGCGAGGACACCGAGCACGGCACGCACGGCCTCGTCGTCCCCGGGCCCCCGCTCGGCGACCAGCCCGGCCAGCTCAGCCACCGCCACGTCATAGCGGCCGTCGCATCCGGCCCAGGTGAGCCGCTCGCCGATCCGATCGAAGGCCTCGGGCCCCAAACGCGAGCGCTGGATGAAGAACACGTGCAGCCCCTTGTCCCGGGACTCAGCGAACAGCAGACAGCGGGCCGGCTCGCCGTCACGACCGGCGCGGCCTGCCTCCTGGTAGTAGCCCTCGAGGGAGCTCGGCACCGCGGCATGAGCGACCGTACGCACATCGGCCTTGTCGATCCCCATACCGAACGCGTTGGTGGCGACGATGACCTCGGCGCGGCCGCTCATGAACTCCTCCTGAGCATTGCCGCGTTGTTCGGCGGCCATCCCGGCGTGATAGCCGACGACGCCGCCGTCGAGCATCCGCGACAGCGTCGCGGCGAGCGCGTCGGTGGCGCGGCGCGTGCCGGCGTAGACGATCGCGGGTCGCGCGCTCGGGTCCGACAGCGTGCGCACGAGACGCTGCTCCTTGTCCCGAGCGCCACCGCAGCGGACGACCGCGAAGCTCAGATTGGGACGATCGAACCCGGTCGTGACGCGGACCGGGTCACGGAGCTCCAGCCGGGCCGCGATGTCGCCGGCGACCTGCGGAGTGGCCGTGGCCGTCAGCGCCATCACCGACTGCGCGCCGACCCCCCTGGCGGCGTCGGCGAGCGTGAAGTAGTCAGGGCGGAAGTCGTGGCCCCACTGCGACACGCAGTGGGCCTCATCGACGACGAACAGCCCCACATCGACCATCGCCAGCGTCCTCGCGAACGCCGGCGAAGCGAACCGCTCGGGCGCGACGTAGAGCAGCCGGACCTCGCCCCGGCGCACCCGGGCCATCGCCTCGGCGTTGCCGTTGTGGCTGCGCTGCGAGTTGATCATCGTCACCGAGCCGGGGGCGACGCGGTGGATCGCCCACGCCTGATCGCGCATCAACGCGACGAGCGGCGACACAACCACCGTGAGGGAGTCGCGCATGAGCGCCGGCAGCTGGTAGCACAGCGACTTTCCTGAGCCGGTTGGCATGACGACGAGCGCGTCGCGGTCCTCCAGCGCGGCCCGGACAGCGTCCTCCTGGCCGCGACGGAAGTCCTCGAAGCCGAACAGCCGGTGCAGAGCGTGTCGCGGGTCCATGGGCGGGCGCCCGACGATACCGCCGGCCCCGGCCGGTTTCCGCCCTTCCGAGAATCGCCCCAGCGATTCTCGCAACGGAACCGTGAAGCGACTACGCGCGGACGAGGGGCAGCTCGTGCTCGAGCGCGAATTTGCCGTTGGCCTCTTCGGTCCCGCTGAGCGGATACTGCCCGGAGAAGCAGGCGTCGCAATGCTCGGAGCGCCGGCCGCCGACTGCCTCATAGACGCCGCCCAGCGACAGGTAGTGCAGCGAGTCGGCGCCCAGCTCGGTGCAGATCTCCTCGACCGTCCGGCCGTGAGCGATCATCTCCTCGCGCGTCGACATGTCGATGCCGTAGTGGCACGGATGCTTGATCGGCGGAGCCGAGATCCGCAGGTGGACCTCCGCCGCCCCCGCCTCGCGGAGCATCTGCACGATCTGGCGGTCGGTCGTGCCGCGCACGATCGAGTCATCGACGACGACGACCCGCTTGCCGGCGACGACCTCGGGGACGGGGTTGAACTTCATCCGGACGCCCTGCCGGCGGAGCTCCTGGCCGGGCTGGATGAACGTGCGCGCTACGTAGCGGTTCTTGATGAAGCCATCGTCCTGCGGCAGCCCCGCTGCCCGGGCCACGCCGCGCGCCGCCGCGTTGCCTGAGTCCGGCACCGGAATAACGACGTCGGCGTCCACGGGCGCCTCGTGCCACAGGATCTCGCCCATCTTCGCGCGCGCGACCTGGAGCACGGTGCCGTTCATCCGGGAGTCCGGCCGGGCGAAGTAGATGTACTCGAAGACGCAGAACGCGCGCCGTTCGCCCTCGACGACGCGGCGTGAGGTGAGGCCCTCGGCGCCGAGCGTGACCACCTCACCGGGCTCGACATCCCGGACCAGCCGCGCGCCGATCAGGTCGAGCGCGCACGACTCGCTGGCGACGCAGTAGGCCGGGGCTTCGTCGGAGCCGGGCGGCGGATCGATCCGGCCGATCGCCAGCGGGCGCAGGCCATGTGGATCACGGAAGGCGACGACGCGATCGTCGGTCATCGCCACGGTGGAGAAGGCCCCCTGCAGGCGGGGCAGAACGTCGGCGATCGCGTCCTCCAGCGCCTCGGCCGGGTGGGTGGCCAGCAGCGCGGCGATGATCTCCGAGTCCGAGGTCGAGCGAAACGGGACATCCCGGCCGCGCAGCTCGGAATGCAGCTCGACGGCGTTGATCAGGTTGCCGTTGTGGGCGAGCGCCAGCGTGCGGTGGTCGTCGCGGACGATGGGTTGCGCGTTCTCCCATTCCGACGATCCGGTCGTCGAGTACCGGACGTGGCCGATGGCCATGTCGCCGACGAGCGCCCCCAGCGTATGTTCGTCGAAGACCTGGGACACGAGGCCCTGGTCGCGGACGGCGATGATGTTGCCGTGGCGGGGCGCGGTGGCGATTCCCGCCGACTCCTGTCCGCGGTGCTGGAGCGCGAACAGCGCGAAGTACGCGAGCCGTGCGACGTCATGACCGGGGGCGTAGATCCCGAAGACGCCGCACTCGTCGCGGGGGCCATCGCGATGATCGAGAGGGGGAGGCATCCTGCAGTGGGCCTTGGACCTCAGGCTAGCAACGCCATCTACAGATACCGCGACAGTCCGCGCTCGCGGGCCGCGGCCAGGTCGGAAACTGCGACTTTCACCTGTCCCGCCAGTTCCAGATCATCGCCGCCCACCCGTCCGATGATGGCTAGGCCGGTCAGCGCCGCCTCAGGGCCGGACACGATGAACGCCCGCCCGGGTGCCTCCGCGAACGGGTCGAGCCCCTCCGGGAGCGTCACGCCGGCGCCGACCCCGCCGGCGATGCAGCACTCGGCCAGGGCTACCGCGATACCGCCCTCCGCGATGTCATGTGCATTATGGAGCGCCCCGGCGTTGATCAGCGACCGAACCTTGCCGTGCGCATCACGGACAGCCTGCTCGTCCATGGGCGGCAACGGCCCGGCGACTGCTTCGCCGCGCAGCTTCGCCAGTTCCGAGCCGACCGTCTCCGCCCCGGTCAGATCACCGACAAGCGCGATCGCGTCGCCCGCGGCGGCGAACCCCAGGCGACCGGCGCGCGCCGGATCCGGAAGCCGCCCCACCATGCCGATGACGGGCGTCGGAAAGATCGGTCCGCTCGGAGCCTCGTTGTACAGCGAGACGTTGCCGCCGACCACCGGGACCCCCAGCACCTCACACGCCTCGGCGATCCCTTCCACGGCCTCCGTCAGCTGCCAGGCGACATGCGGCTTCTCCGGATTGCCGAAGTTCAGGCAGTTCGTCAAGCCCAAGGGCGTGGCGCCGACGCAAGCCAGGTTGGCGGCGCACTCGTAAACGGCCTCGGCGGCGCCGCGGCGGGGCTCGCAGGCCACCCGCCGCCCATTGCCGTCGATGGCGACGGCGATCGCCTCGCCGGTCGGCAGGGCCAGCACGGCGGCGTCGGCATCATCTGGACGGCGGACGGTGCGCGACTGCACGACGGGGTCGGACTGCTCGAAGACGGGCCGCCGGGAGGCGATGTTGACCGACCCCAGCAGAGCCAGCAGGCTGTCCGCCGCCGGCTCGCCGCCGGTGAGGACGGCCGGGGCGGGCGCGTAGAGCGGGGCGGCCGGCGCCTCCGGCGCGAGGTCGTACAGCGGACAGTCGTCGACGAGGATCTCCACCGGGAGGTCGGCCGCGGCCTCCCCGCCGGCCAGCACGCGCAACCGGCCGGAGTCGGTGACCTCACCGATCGGCGTGGCGAGGGTCTCCCATCGCTCGCAGACGGCCAGAACCTTCTCGACGCGTGCCGGCTCCACCACGCACAGCATGCGCTCCTGGGACTCCGAGACCATGATCTCGAACGGCTCCATGTCTGCTTCGCGTACAGGCACGCGCGAGCAGTCGATGTCGAGCCCGACGCCGCCCTTCGCCGCCATCTCCGACGACGACGAGGTCAACCCGGCGGCGCCGAGGTCCTGCAACGACACGAGCAGCTCAGAGTCGAGCAACTCCAGGCAGCACTCGAGCAGCTTCTTCTCGGCGAAGGGATCGCCGATCTGGACCGACGGGCGCTTGTCCTCATCGGCGTCCCCGAACTCGGCCGACGCCAGCACCGACGCGCCGCCGATCCCGTCGCGTCCGGTCAGCGCGCCGAGCAGCACGAGCACGTTACCCGGGCCGGCCGCGGCCGAGCGGATCAGCCGGTCGTGCGGCGCCAGCCCCAGGCACATCGCGTTGACGAGGCAGTTCTGCTCGTAGCTTGACTCGAAATAGATCTCACCGCCGACGGTCGGCACGCCGATCGAGTTGCCGTAATGGCCGATGCCGGCGACCGCGCGATCCAGCAGATACCGCGATCGCTCGGACTCCGCCGGCTCGCCGAACCGCAGCGAGTCCAGGACGGCGATTGGCCGCGCCCCCACCGCGAACACGTCGCGCAGGATCCCCCCTACGCCGGTCGCCGCTCCCTGGAATGGCTCGACGGCGCTGGGATGATTGTGGGACTCGACCTTGAACGCCACCCCGAGCCCACCGCCGACGTCGACGACGCCGGCGTTCTCACCCGGGCCCATCAGCACGGCCGGCCCCTCCGTGGGCAGGCGGCGCAGAAGCTTCTTGGAGTGCTTGTAGGAGCAGTGCTCGGACCACATCAGCGACAGCATCGCCAGCTCGGTGTCCGATGGCTCCCGCTCCAGGCCCGCGACGATCAGCTCGTACTCGTCGTCGGTGAGCCCTAGCTCACGGTGCTTCGCGGGGCTGGCGCTGTTCGCGGGCATGGCGTGAGTCAGGCGAGAGCGCGGTTCCGCTCGTCGGTGTGCGCCCGGATCGACTCGAAGATCGCCATCCCGCCCGTGGGTCCGGTCAGCGGATCGACGGCGTGCTCAGGGTGGGGCATGAGGCCGAACACGTTGCGGCCGGCGTTGCACACGCCGGCGATGTCGTTGAGCGAGCCGTTGGGGTTCTGGCCCGGCCCGTAGCGCAGAAGCACCTGGTCGTTTGACTCCAGGCACGCCAGCTGGTCCTCCGGGGCGTAGTAGCGGCCGGTCGTGTGCTTGACCGGGATCGACAGGCGCTCCCCGGCGACGCAGGCGCGGGTGAAGGGCGAATCGGTGGAGGCGACGTCCAGCTCCACCTGGCGAAAGACGAAGCGCAGCGAGACGTTCGGCAGCAGGGCGCCGGGGAGCAGTCCCGCCTCGCACAGGACCTGAAAGCCGTTGCAGATGCCGAGCACCAGGCCCCCGGCCCGGGCGAAGTCCGCCACCTCCTCCATGATCGGCGCAAACCGGGCGATGGCCCCCACGCGCAGATAGTCGCCGTAGGAGAAGCCGCCGGGAACGACGACGGCGTCGACCCCCTGCAGGTCCCGGTCGCCGTGCCACAGAATGACCGCCTCCCCAACCCGCTGGCAGGCCAGCTGGGCGTCCACCTCGTCACATGAACCCGGGAATCGAATGACCCCGAATTTGGGGAGGCGGCTCACGCCGACTCCCTTCGAAGTTCGCCCAGAGGGCGAACTTCTGCGCCCCCTTCGTCGAGACTCTCGACCGTGTAATCCTCGATCAGCGGGTTGGTCAGCAGGCGCTGACACATCTCCGGCAGCTGTCGCGGGTCCTCAACGTCGAGCTCGATGAGCCGGCCCACGTGCACGTTGCGGACACCGCTGAATCCGAGGGCGGGCAGCGCCCGCTCCACCACCTGGCCCTGCGGATCGAGGATCCCCGCCTTGGGCCGGACGAGGACGCGCGCGCGCACGACCGGCCGCCTCAGGCCCTCGTGCGCGCCAGCCAGGCGTGGAACGGCGCGCCGGTGATGCGCTCGTAGGCCTCGACGTACTTCTCGCGCGTGCGCGCGACGACGTCGTCAGGGATGGGCGGGGCCGGCGGGTTACGGTCCCAGCCGGTCGACGAGGCCCAGTCGCGGACGAACTGCTTGTCGAAGCTCGGCTGACCGCGACCCGGCTCGTATTCATCGGCCGGCCAGAACCGCGACGAGTCCGGAGTGCAGATCTCGTCACCGATCGTCAGCGTCCCGTCGGCGTCGACCCCCAGCTCGAACTTCGTGTCGGCGAGGATGATCCCATTGGCGCGAGCGTGCTCGGCGGCGGACTCATACAGCGCCAGCGAGACGTCCCTGACGCGCTCGGCCAGGGCCCGGTCGCCGATCAGCTCCACCGCCCCCTGGAAGTCAATCGCCTCGTCGTGGCCGACCTCGGCCTTGGTGGAGGGGGTGAACAGCGGCTCCGGGAGACGGTCTGACTCACGCAGCCCCTCAGGCAGGGTGTGGCCGGACACCTTGCCCGTGGCCTGGTAGTCCTTCCAGCCTGAGCCGGTGATGTAGCCCCGGACGACGCATTCGACCGGCAGCATCGTCAGCTTGCGCACCACCATTCCGCGCGCTCGCACCTCCTCCGGAACACCATCGGTGACCGAGACCACATGGTTGGGGAGGATGTCCTTCGTCCGCTCGAACCAGAAGGCCGACAACCCGGTCAGGACGCTGCCCTTGTCCGGGATCGGCGTGGGATGGACGACGTCGTACGTGGAGATCCGGTCCGAGGCGACGATCAGCAGCTCGTCGCCGAGGTCGTAGATCTCACGGACTTTTCCGGATGCGAGAAGGGGAAGGTCAGCTAGCGGCGGCACGTGGGCGATGCTAGCGCCTGGTTCTGACGCATCATCGTCCGGGCCCGGACCTGTAGGACGCGGCAAATCTCGCTCACGCCCGGGGTTGTGCGCAAAGTGGGGACTATGCGTGCACCTGGGCCGAGGCCGCGCCCGCGCCGTCTGCTTTGTCGCGTCGTGCCCGCCGCCGGACCATGGGCACGGTCTTCGCCGGTCAGGCTAGGCCGGCGAAGTTCGCCCAGCAACCGGGATCGATCCCGGCGCTGTCGGTGCCGAACGAGCCGGCGACAACCAGCCCGGGCCCGCGGGGTGACTCGAACGTGTACGTCCCGCCGGCGATCTGAGCACTTGGCGAGAGGTTGAAGTAGCCGAGGTTCGCTGTGGCGCTGTCCGTCGTCGAGTCGATGACCGAGCCGGCGTCGCTCGATCTGGCGTCAACCGATATCGCCGTGTCGCCACTGTTCGAAGTCCGGCATGTCATGGTGACGGTGAACGGGCCAGAGGAGAACAACGTCGTCGTCGTGCCGGACGGGGTTCCCGCCATCTTCACCGTCCCGGTCGTGCCGATCCGGTCACCCGTGCTGAGGTAGCTCGAGGCCGGGCGCCCCCCCAGGGCCGCCGCATTCCCGGCATTGGACGCGCTCGCGGCGTTCGTGGCGCTGTCCGCACTCCCGGCGTGCCCGGCGTAGCCAGCGGTGCCGGCGTACCCCGCGGTGCCGGCGGTCCCCGCGGTACCGGCGGTCCCGGCCCTCGCCGCGCTCGGCACCGTCCCCAGCCGCTCGAGGTTGATCTGGCGCCCGGTCAGCGTGTGCCTGCGCAGCCGGTTCGCGGACAGAGTACCCGTGCGGATCAGCTTGTCGCCGCTGACCAGGGTGCCGGCGGCCACGGCCGTCCCGGACATGGCCACGACCAGCGCGACGAGCGAAATCACCAGCGGCGCCGACGGGCGCCGGTGCAGAACTGTCCTCATGCCACTCCCAGGGTCGCAAAACAGGTTCCAAGGCGAGCGTCGGCCGCCACCCACCGAAGCTTGCAACTACTACGTGCGCCGGTCAGCGCGCGCAACCCCCTGCCGACGAATGATCGAGGGCTCGCCGGCGCCGGGACCATGCAAAACGCGCCGAATCTGAACCTTGTCTGCTCATCTGGCACAGAACGCAGGCTCAACCGCACATCTGCGCCAAACTGCCGACCGGACTCGAGATTTGTCGCCTGGTGCACGCCAGAATCCGGGGCAACGGGGCGGGGGGCCCGGTCAGGCGATCTCGTCCAGCCGCCCCACGATCTCCCCCGCGTGGCCCACGAACGACCCGTAGTCGAAGATCGCGTCCAGGTCGAGCCCGGCACCCGCCGGGTCCGCCGTCAGGAGCGACCGCAGGGGGACCCGCTCGTCGAGCGCCTCCTGGGCGAGCCGCTGCACGACCCGGTAGGCGTCGTCGCGGGTGCTGCCGGCGGCCACGAGGGCCAGGAGCAGGCGCTGGGAGAAGAGGGCGCCGTGGGTGAGCTCCAGGTTCTCGCGCATGCGCTGGGCGTCGACGACCATCCCCTCCACGAGGGCCAGGACGCGGCGCTGCATGTGGTCGAGCAGGATCGTCGAGTCCGGCAGGATGACGCGCTCCACGGAGGAGTGGGAGATGTCGCGCTCGTGCCACAGGGCCACATCCTCGACGGCCGCGGTGGCGTTGCCGCGCAGGACCCGGGCCAGCCCGGTCACCTGCTCGGACTTGATGGGGTTGCGCTTGTGGGGCATGGCGCTGGACCCCTTCTGCCCACGGCCGAAGGGCTCGCGCACCTCACCCACCTCGGTACGCGCCAGGTGCCGCAGCTCGGTGGCAAAGCGCTCCAGCCCGGCGCCGGCGAGCGCGATGGCCTGCAGCAGCTCGGCATGACGGTCGCGGGCCACCACCTGCGTCGAGACCGGCTCACGCTCCAGCCCCAGCCGCGCCAGCACCCGCGCCTCGAACTCCGGCGATGTCGCCGAATACGTGCCCACGGCGCCGGACACGGCGCCGACGGCCGCCTGGGCGAACGCCCGCTCCAGCCGCTGCGCGTTGCGATGGGCCTCAAAGGCAAAGCCGGCGAGCTTGATGCCGAACGTCGTCGGCTCCGCGTGGATCCCGTGCGTGCGGCCCACGCACAGGGTGTCGACGTGCTCGCGCGCCTGCGCGGCCAGAGCATCGACGAGGCGCCTGGAATCCGGCAGGACCAGCTCGGCGACCCGCTTGATCTGGAGTGCCAGCCCGGTGTCGAGCACGTCGCTCGACGTCAGGCCGTAGTGGATCCAGCGACCGGCCGGCCCCGCTGAGGCGGACAGGACGTCGACGAAGGCCGCCGTGTCATGGTCGGTGACCTTCTCACGCTCGTCGATCGCCTCGACGGTGAAGGCGGCGGACCTGACGGCGGCGAGCTCGTCCTCGGTCGGTCCCTTCATCTCCTCGCACGCGGCCACCTCCACCTGACGCATCGCGTCGAAGCGCGCGTGGTCTGACCAGGCCTCGGCCAGCTCCCGCCGGGTGTAGCGCGCGATCAACGGCGCGCCCGGGCTGAGAGGCTCACTGCGCCGCGGCGCCCGCGGCGGCTGCTTTGAGCTTGTGCTCGGTGGTGGCGGGCCCGGCGCCGGCTTCCTTGGCCGCTCCGGCCGCGCCGGCGGCCTCGGCGGCCGCGTCCGCCCCGGCGGCCTCGGCAGCCTGAAGGACCGTCTCTAGCAGTCCGGGAAAGCGAGCGTCGACGTCGGTGCGGCGCAGCTTGTTGAGCCGCGTCGTCCCCTGCGAGCGCTGGGCGATCAGGCCAGACTCCCGCAGCACCTTGAAATGATGCGTGCAGGTGGACTTGGTGACCGGGAGGGCGAAGCTGCCGCACGTGAACTCGCCCTCGCTGCGTGCCAGCTCGACGACGATCCTCAGCCGTACCGGATCGCTGAGCGCGTGCAGCACGGCACCCAGCTCGAGCTCATCGCGAGTGGGATGAACGATCGGTTCAGTGGCGTGTATTGACATTGCCCCTCCCATTCTACGAACCCTTCTCCCTTTGTTCGGTAACCATCGTACAAGTGGTATCGTACGACCATCATCGTACAACGGAGCAACGCGAGGAAGCACATGAGGAAAGAGCAGCCTGCTCCGCCGGCCGGGGGCACACAGGGCACCGCCCGCCTCCAGCGAAACGCCGAGGCGGTCATCGCGCAGTACATCCAGGATCTGACCCGCGCGGCGTAGTCGCCGCGCCTGATGCGAGCCCGGCCGGGAGACCCCGCCGGGCGCTCGGTGACCCGGACAGCGGGGCTCGGTCACCCGGACAGGGGGCTCGGTGACTCGGACAGCGGGGCTCGGTGAAACCGGATCAGATGCCGAGGATGCGCGCGGCCAGGACGGCGGCGTTCCGGGCGTTGTCGATGCCGACGCAGGCCACCGGCACTCCGGGGGGCATCTGCGCGATCGACAGCAGGGCGTCCAGGCCACCGGCAACCGACGTCCGGCTCGTCAGCGGCACGCCGATGACCGGCAGGTCGGTGTGGGCGGCGACGACGCCGGGCAGCGCGGCCGAGAGGCCGGCGCCGGCAATGATCACCTTGATCCCGCGCAGGTGGGCGTTGCGCGCGTAGTCGGAGACGACATCCGGCTCTCGGTGGGCCGACATGACCCGCGTCTCTGACCGGATCCCGCGCTCGGCCAGCTCCTGCTCGGCCCGTTCCATCGCCGGCAGATCGCTCTTGGAGCCCATCAGGATCGCGACCCGCGGAGCGTCGACGTCCAGCTCCTCGATCTCCGCCGCGGTCCCTGCCATCGCCGCCGGTTCGGTCCCCGCCGGCACCGGCGCCGGTGGGCGACCGGGCTCCTCGCGCTCCGGCGCCGGCGCCAGCTCCGGGTCCTCCTCGCGGCCGTTCATCGAACAGCCCTCAGAGCAATGTCGCGACGCATCTGCCTCCCCTCGAAACGGATCATGTCGGCTGCAGCATATGCGGCGGCACGGGCAGCCGGGGGCTTGGCGCCCAGCGCCGTGACGCTGAGCACGCGTCCGCCGGCGGTCACGATCCGTCCCTGCGGCGAGCGGCCGGTCCCGGCGTGAGTGACCGACACGCCCGGCGGCACCGCATCGAGCCCGGAGATCACGTCTCCGCTCGAGTACGACTCCGGATACCGGGCGCTCGCCAGGACGACCGTGACCGCCATCTCCGGTGCCCAGCGGGGCGGAAGGATCCTCGCCAGGCCGCCCGGCTCGGACGCCGCCTCGAGCAGGTCGACGAGGTCGCTGCGCAGGCGGGGCAGGATCGCCTGGGTCTCCGGATCGCCGAAGCGTACGTTGAACTCCAGCACTCGGATCCCACCCACCTCGTCATCGGTCATCATCAGCCCGGCGTAGAGGACGCCGTGAAAGGGGGTGCCCCGGCGGGCCATGGTGTCGAGGACGGGCTGGTGGACGACCGCGCAGATCTCCCGGGCGCGATCCTCGTCGATACCCGGCACCGGTGAATAGGAGCCCATCCCGCCCGTGTTGGGGCCGAGGTCGCCGTTGAAGATGCGCTTGTAGTCCTGGGCGGAGGCCAGCGGCATCGCGGTCACGCCGTCGCACACGGCCAGCAGCGAGACCTCCTGGCCGGTCAGGTGCTCCTCCACCACGACGCGCGTCGTGTCAAAGCGCCGGCCGACGAGCAGGTCCTGGAGCGCGGCCCGGGCCTCGGCCTCGTCGGCGGCGATGATCACGCCCTTGCCGGCGGCGAGACCGTCGGCCTTGATCACGACCGGGTAGCGGTCGATCGCGGCCATCCCGGCCTCGACGTCGGTGACGACCGAGTACGCCGCCGTCGGCACGCCGGCCGCCACCATGATCTCCTTGCAGAAGGCCTTGGATCCCTCCAGCTGCGCGGCCGCGGCCGACGGACCGAAGCAGCGGATTCCGGCCTCGGCGAGCGCGTCGGCGATTCCGGCCACCAGCGGCGCCTCGGGGCCGACGATGACCAGGTCAGCCTGCATCTGGCGGGCGGCGCCGACGACCTCCCCGGGATCGGTGGGATCCAGGGCCCGCACGCCTGCCTCGGCGGCGATGCCGACGTTCCCCGGCGCGCAGACGACCTCCGGCGAACGCGGCGAGCGGGCGAGGGCCTGAACGATGGCATGCTCGCGCGCGCCCCCGCCGAGCACGAGGACCTTCGTCACGTCAGCTCTCCCCGGCGATCCGAACCGGCCGCGGCAGCCGCAGGTGGACGGCGTCCATCAGATCCCGCCGATGAAGTCGTCGATGGGGATCGCCATCAGGGTCTCGTAGCGACCCGTGCCGCGGGAGCTCAGCTCCAGGGAGACCCGCGCGATCGTCTGCTCATCCGGTGCCTCGATGACGTTGATGAAGTCGAATTGCCCCAGCGTCGCCCACTGCGCCTTGACGGTGGCACCGAGCTGCTCGACCTCCTTGTTCACCTCCCGGATCCGGGCCGGATTGTTCTTGATCGTCTGTACCCCTTCAGGGTTGAGCGTCGTGAGCATGATGTAGGTCGGCACCTGAGCCCTCTCCTTGCGCGGTTGACGGCGGTGGAGCCCCCGTTGTACCCGATCCGGCCCCGGAGCGCTGAGGATGCCCGGTGGCCGCGCCCGGTCACCGGGAGCGGCTATCGATGCCGGCGGCGGGCCAGCTCATGGGCGTTGTGCAGATGCGCGGCCATCCGCTGCGCCGCGGCCTCGGGGTCGCGCTGCTCGATCGCCTCGGCGATCGCGGCGTGCTCGGCGATGAAGCCGGCCACCCGGCCGGGATCACGCCCCACGGCCGTCACCGCGATCCGCTGCTGACGGTCGCGCAGAGCGTCGTACTGGCGGGTGAGCAGATCGTTGCCGTTGGCGGCCACGATCAGGCGATGAAACTCACGGTCGGCGAGCACGAACGGCGTTCCGCCGTCCTGGAGCGCGCGCTCCTGGTCGGCAACCGAAGCCCGCAGGGCGCCCGCCACGTCGCTGCTGTCGGCCGCGACCCGCGCCGCGCAGTGGCTCTCGATCAGCAGGCGGGCCTCGAACACATCGTCGGCCTCCGACGGCGAGATCGGCTTCACCAGCGCTCCGCGCCGGGGATAGAGCGTCAGCAGGTCCTCGGCCTCGAGCTGGAGAAACGCCTCGCGCACCGGGGTGCGGCTGATGCCCAGCTCTCGCGCGAGCTCGTTCTCGCTCAGCAGCGTTCCGGGCGCATAGCTGCCGTCGAGAAGCCGCTCCTTGGCGACCTCGTAGGCGCGCGCGGCCGAACTGGGGCGACGGGCGGAGCCGACTCGTCCCGGAAGAGATGCGCGGAGGCTCGGTGACATGCTGTTAACCTAGAGGAACAGCTTGTATGCAAGATGTGTTCAAGCTGGTCGCCGCCACGGCCGATATCCGTGGCAACGGCGCCCCTCCCCCAACACAGAAAGGAGCCCCGGATGAGCCTGAAGATCGGCACATCGATCCGGCGCGCCCTACGCGTCGAGCGGACGGCCCGGATGGAGGACGTCCACTTCCACTCAGGTGTGGACGGACGGGTGTACCCGTGCGACTTCGCGCGCTGCGAGTCGCCCCATCTGACCCCCCACGAGATCGGTCACTCACGCTGATGACCGCCGCCGGGCGATGGGCAGCCGGGCCCGCTCGGGCTTGGCTGCCCTGTTCGCGCCCGGCCTGAGGGGCTGCGCCGGGGCGGCCACCCCCGGCGCCATCATCGCCGACACGCCCGGTCGGGCGTCTCGCTAGACCGTCGCCGCCGGCGCATCGACGCCGGCTCGCTCGAGCACCAGCTCGCCCTCGGACGCGTCGACCCGGACGGTGTCGCCGGCCACGAACCGTCCCTCGAGGATGGCGAGGGCCAGAGGGTCGACGAGCCGCTTCTGGATGACCCGCTTGAGCGGTCGTGCGCCGTACGTGGGGTCATAGCCGAGGTTGCCGATCAGCGTCCGGGCGTCGTCGGAGAGCTGGATCTCGATCTCACGCTCGCGCACCCGGTCGATGACCCGCGCGACCTGGAGGTCGACGATCGCGCCGATCTGGTCACGGGTGAGCGGCGCGAACTCGACGATGTCGTCGAGGCGGTTGATGAACTCCGGCTTGAAGGCGTCCTCGACGGCCGCGCGCGGAGACCGTCCCGCCCCCCCGATGTTCGACGTCATGATCAGCACCGCGTTCTTGAACGACACGGTCCGGCCCTGACCGTCGGTCAGCCGCCCGTCGTCCATCACCTGCAAGAGCGTGTTGAACACGTCCGGGTGGGCCTTCTCGATCTCGTCGAGCAGCACGACCGAGTAGGGCCGGCGACGGATCGCCTCGGTCAGCTGACCACCCTCCTCGTAGCCGACGTATCCGGGAGGCGCCCCGACCAGGCGCGACACGGCGTGCTTTTCCATGTACTCCGACATGTCGATGCGCACCATCGCGTCCTGGGTGTCGAACATGAACTCGGCCAGCGCTCGCGCCAGCTCCGTCTTGCCGACGCCCGTCGGCCCCAGGAAGAGGAACGTCCCGATCGGCCGGTCCGGATCCTGCAGCCCGGCCCGCGACCGGCGCAGCGCGCTGGCGACGGCCGAGACCGCCTCGTCCTGGCCGACCACCCGCCGGTGCAGACGGTCCTCCATATGCACGAGCTTCTCGATTTCGCCTTCGACCAGCCGGGACACGGGCACGCCCGTCCACTTGGCCACGATCTCGGCGACATCGTCGGCGTCGACGACGTCCTTGAGGAACCTCGGCCCGTGGGCACCCGTGGTGCTCGCGGCGGCCTCCTGCTCGGCCGACTCCGCCTCCTCCAGCTGCTTGGTCAGCTCCGGGATCATCCCGTACTGCAGCTCGGCGGCCCGGCCCAGATCGGCTTCGCGCTGAGCCCGCTCGAGCTCGATCCGCGCGGCCTCCAGGCGCTCCTGGATGTCGGCCACGGCGCCGAGAGAGTCCTTCTCCCGCTGCCACTCGGCGTGCATCGCGTCCGAGCGCTCACGTTCCTCGGCCAGCGTGCGCTCCAGCTGCTCGCGGCGGGCCGCGGTCCCCGGATCATCGTCATCGCCCAGCGACTGCAGCTCGATCTCCAGCTGCATGATGTGCCGGTCGACCTCATCGATCTCGGTCGGCTTGGAGTCGATCTCCATCCGGATCCGCGACGCGGCCTCGTCGACGAGGTCGATCGCCTTGTCCGGCAGGAAGCGGTCGGCGATGTAGCGCTGGCTCAGTGTCGCCGCCGCGACGAGCGCCGAGTCCTGGATCCGAACCTTGTGGTGGACCTGGTAGCGCTCCTTGAGACCGCGCAGGATCGCGATCGTGTCCTCGACGCTCGGCTCGCCGACGTGCACGGGCTGGAAGCGGCGCTCCAGGGCGGCATCCTTCTCGATGTGCTTGCGGTACTCGTCGAGCGTGGTCGCGCCCACCGCTCGGAGCTCGCCGCGGGCGAGCATCGGCTTGAGCAGATTGGCGGCATCGACCGCGCCCTCGGCCGCCCCGGCGCCGACGATCGTGTGGAGCTCGTCGATGAAGAGAATGATCGTCCCCTCGGCGTCGGCGATCTCCTTGAGCACCGCCTTGAGGCGGTCCTCGAACTCCCCCCGGTACTTGGAGCCGGCGATCAGGGCGCCGACGTCCAGCGAGACGACCCGACGGTCACGCAGCCCCTCCGGAACGTCGCCGGACACGATGCGCTGGGCCAGGCCCTCGGCGATCGCCGTCTTCCCCACGCCCGGCTCCCCGATGAGCACCGGGTTGTTCTTGGTGCGCCGGGAGAGGACCTGGATGACGCGGCGAATCTCGTCGTCGCGTCCGATGACGGGGTCAAGCCTGCCCTGCGCCGCCGCCTCGGTCAGGTCACGGCCGTACTTCTCCAGCGCCTGGAACTTGTCCTCCGGGCTCTGGTCGGTCACGCGGTGCGAGCCCCGAACCTCGGTCAATGCCTTGGTCAGCTCGTCGTGGGTCGCGCCGCTGGCCCGCAGCGCGTCGCCGGCGCCCCCGGGGTGCGCCGCGAGAGCCAGCAGCAGGTGCTCGGTCGAGACGTACTCGTCGCGCAGTTCGCGCATCTCGCTCTCGGCGTCGCGCAGGATCTGGACGAGCTCGCTGGAGCCGCCGGCCGGCTCCTCACGGCCGCCGGAGGCCGTGACCCTGGGCAGGCTGTCGAAACGCGGCCCCAGTGCCTGGCGCACAGCGGCGGGCTCAACCCCCAGCTTGCGCAGGACCGGAGCGACCACGCCGCCCTCCTGCTCGAGCAGCACAGCGAGCAGATGCTCTGGCATTGTCTGCGGGTTGCGGCGCTCGTCAGCGAGGCGTTGCGCCGCCTGGAGCGCCTCCTGAGACTTGATGGTGAAGCGGTCTGGTTGCATGTTCGGATTCCGTGGTTGCGAGAGAAATCTAAGTCTTTAGGACTAAGATTATCGCATGCCGGGACCGTGATCGCAAGCGCTCGCCGCCAGACGACAGCGCCGGGCGCAAGCTCGCGGTGGCCGGCTGGAGGGCGGGACGGCGCCGCGCGGACGGTCAGCCGCGGATGCGCAGCGCGAGGCCCTGCGTCTGCGCCTCGATGACGCCCGCGGGGTCCAGAACCGCTCCGTACACGGTGGCGGTGACCCGCTCGCGCCGGGCCAGAGCCCAGCGGAGCTTGCTCAGGGTGGTCGCATCGAAGCTGACCTTGACCGTCTTGCGGCCGGCTCTCCGGAGGAGATAGGCCCGGGACTGGCTCGTGATGCGTTTGCGCGAACGCCCCAGCTGGATGCGCGTGTACGCCCCCAGGAGGCACCGGCCCGAGCAGGAGATCCGCGCCAACAGATGCCCGCTGGCCACCGGATGGCGCTGCCGCGGCACCGTCAGGCCCACGGCCACGACCTTCGGTATGACCGTCTGCGCGATCGCGGCGAGCCCGCCGACGTTGACGCTGCCGAGCCCCGAGGCGTAGTCGAATCCCAGTTCGGCCGAGCAGCATCCGAACGGGTGTCCGGCGATGCTCTGTCCCAAGTCGTTGTTGTTGGTGACGATGTCGGAGATCGCCGTCGGTCCCTGCGGCAGGTGGTCGGCCTTGTACAGCAGCGGATTGGCCAGTCCGATGTCCTGCTGGCGGTGCACGCGCAGATCCTGGTCGATGAGCGCAAGGCCGCCGGCCAGCAGCGGTGAGGCCGCACTCGTGCCGCCCACCTGCGTCCACGGGGACGAGTGCTTGTTGGTCACGCAGTCGCTGGATGCGGTGCAGTAGATCTCGTATCCCGGCGCGACGTCGGCGAGCATCGAGACGTCCGGGACGGCGCGGTGGTTCACCAGCACCGAGCCGTTCTGATAATTGGGGCGCCGGAACAGGTCGCTCAGCCCGCCGCCGCCGGCGGCGATGACGAGGGGACTGTCGTTCCAGACCTCCTGGCTGATGATCTGGTTGGCGGCGTTCAGCGAGACGTTCGTGCCACCGACCCCGGTCACCCAGGGAGAGGACGCCGGAAAGCTGACGGCCAGGCCGGGCAGAGGCTGACCGCTGGGGTCGAGGCAGGCCGACGAGCCGTCGTCTCCACTGGACGCCAGTACCGAGATCCCGCTGGCGGCGGCCAGTGCGAGCGAGTTCTCGACCGTGCGGAGCCCTGAGGAGCCCATCGTCTGGAGGGTGGCCGGCTCGCAGGACCCCAGCGAGGCCGAGATCACATCGGGCTTGCTCGCCGAATTGGAGAGCGGAGCCGTCAGCGAGCGCAGGACGTCGACGGCGCTGGGGCGCGACTCGTAGACGTCGACCGCCTTGAGCCGGGGGGCGGCGGCGTCGAGCACCTCGAGGTCGAGGGTGCTCTCGCCCCCCGGGGGGAGCGGCCGCCTGAGCCCGACGCCGTACCCGTTGATGGCCGGGATCGACAGGCCGAAGCAGGAGGCGAAGCGGCGCACGTCGGAGTACTTGAACCCGTCGATCTCGATGAGCGCCACGCGCTCGCCCTGGCCCCGCAGACCGGCGGCCTGCAGCGGCGCATAGCCGTACGCGGTGAGGTATTGGTTGGGCGTGAAGCCGGATTGCGACGCGGCCGCCGAGCAGCCGGCGGCCGCCCCGGTGCGCTGCGGGTACCCGGACTCGTCGGCGGGGTGCTCGGTCGAGGCCGCCCCCGCCACCCGCGGCCATCGGGCGCTGGAGGGCGCCATCGCCTGAGGGGTGCCGAACAGCGGCCTGGTGTTGAGGCCCACCACGCCGGCCACCACCGATCGCAGGCCGGCCGGGATCCGGGTCGGCGACGACGGCGCCATGTACCGGGTCGCGCGCGCCGTCCTGTAGTCCGCCAGGGATGTGCCGAACAGACGCTGGGCCTGCGCGACCTTCATCGTGGCGTCGGCAAAGAGCCCGGTGACGTCGATCTTCACCGACGTGGCCCCGGCAGCGCGCAGGTAGCGCAGGACTCTGGCCCGGGTCCCGGCCGAGGCGCCGAAGCGCCGCGCGAGCGCCGGTACCGAGGCATATTGACCGTACTGCGCCGAGCCGGGAGTCGAGACCGCCGCGGCAAACCGGCTGAGCCGGGCATCGTCGGCCTTCAGGGGGAGGGCCAGCGTGATGGTTCCGTTCCCCGGCGCCGCACCGACCCAGGTGACGCCGGCCGCGGCCGGGCCGGCACCGACAGCGGTCACCGACGAGGCGCATCCGCACGCCGCCGCGAGCACCGCCCCACGGGCCGCCGTCTGCCTCCATCCCCAGCTCTTCATGCTCATGGTCTGCTCACTTCGCTGTCGTTCAGATGGCGCGGACGCGCCCGGCGGCGCGGAACTGAGGGTAGGAGGCGGGGGCCGACCCGTGGGGATCGTTGCATACCGAACACGTCGCACCCGCAAGAGGTGCGGTTGCCGCCACCGGCGATGAGGGCCCCGGCGCGGGTGAGCTAGGCGGCGCCGGGCTGCGAGCCGTCTGGGTCAGCGCCCCGCCGCCGGCCCTCGCGGCGTTTGCCGAGATCCAGGCCGCGGAGATCAGCATGGCGGACGAGCTCGCCGCCTCGGACATACGGCACGATCTCCGCGCGCAACTCCCGGCGCAGCGCCTCCAGGCGCTTGACCTCGGCGCCGAGCTCGTCGGCCCGCTTCTGGAGCGCGACCACCTTGCGATACATCGAATCGAGCTCCTGCTCGAGCTCGAATACCCGCTCCACGCCGGCCAGGTTCATCCCCAGCTCGGCCGTCATCTCCTGAATGCGCCGCAGCCGGTCGACGTCCTTCTGCGAGTACAGGCGCGTGCCCTTGGGAGAGCGCTTGGGCTCGATCAGGCCCCGCGCCTCGTACATGCGCAGGGTCTGGGGATGCATCTCGGCCAGCTCGGCGGCGACCGAGATCATGAACACGCCGCGGTCGGAGGAGACCTCCACCCGCGTCGTGGTGGTCGTCGTCGTCCGGAACCGCCGCGAGGAGGCCATCACTTTGCCTCCGCGGCCGCAAACAGCCGCTCCCGCGGGTTGCCGTTCATCACGCGCGACAGCCGGTCGACCGCCTCGGACTGCTCCGGCGACAGGGATGCCGGCACATCCAGGATGAACCGGTAGTGGATGTCGCCACGGCCCTTGCCGCCCAGCCGGGCCGGACCCTCGCCGCGCAGACGCTGCACGGTGCCGTGCTTGGTCCCGGGCGGCACCCGCAGGCGCTTGGACCCGTTGAGCGTGGGCACCTCGATGACGGCGCCCTGCAGGGCCTCCGGAATGGTGAGCGGAACCTCGACGTCCAGGTTGTCGCCGTTGCGCTTGAAGACGGGGGAGTCGGCCACGCGCGTGATCACGAACAGATCCCCGGGAGGGCCGGCCTCGCTGCCACCGGTGCCGCCCGCCCGGACGGGACCGATTCCGGGCTCGCCCTTGCCGGCGAGCCGGATCCGGCTGCCGTCGCGAACGCCGGCCGGGATGTTGACGCGCATCCGCCGGATGGAGCGCTGGGCCCCCGTCCCTTGGCAGGTGGGGCATGGGCTGTCGATCACGGTGCCCGAGCCGTGGCAGTTGGAGCACGGCTGCGACATCGAGAAGATGCCCTGGCTCTGGGACTCCAGACCGCGGCCATCGCAGACCGGGCACACGCGCGGCGAGGTGCCGGGCTTGGCGCCGGAGCCGTTGCACGTGGGGCATGGCTGCGAGGTCGGGACCGCCAGCGGCACCTGCGCGCCGTTGACGGCCTGATCGAAGCTCAGCGAGACCTCGGTCTCGAGGTCTCGGCCGCGCTGTGGCCGAGCCCGGCCCCCGCGGACGCTGCCGGCACCGCCCGTCCCCCGCCCACCGCCGGCGCCCCCGCCGCCGAACAGGTTGGAGAGGATGTCCGAGAAGTTGCCGCTGAACGACCCGGCGTCGAACCCGCCGGGCACGCCGAAGCCGCCGAGCACGCCGCCGCGGTCATAGGCCTTGCGCTTCTCCGGGTCCGACAGGACATCGTGCGCCTGCGAGATCTCCTTGAAGCGCTCCTCGGCCTTCTTGTCGCCCTGGTTGCGATCAGGGTGGTATTGCCGGGCCAGCTTGCGGTACGCCTTCTTGATCTCCTCGTCGGAGGCGTTCTTGCCCACGCCCAGGATCTTGTAGTGGTCAGGCCGGTCAGCCACCGTCAGTCACCTCGCTCACCCGGCGACGACGACGCGCGCGGGACGCACGACGTTCTCGCCCATCCGGTAGCCGCGCTGGAAGACCTCCACCACGACACCGGGCTCGGTCCCCTCCACCGGCTGCTGAGCGACCGCCTCGTGAAACTGCGGGTCGAAGCGCTCGCCCTCCGGGGAGTAGCACTCGATGCCGGCGCGGGCGAGCGCGGCGACGACATCGCTGTGCACGTGCTTGATCCCGGCGACCAGCGAGTCGGTGCCGTTGCCGTTGGCCGCGGCATCCGTCCCGTCGATGTGGGCCAGCGCGCGCTCCAGGTTGTCGATGGCGGGAAGGAGCTCGAGCGCCAGCTTCACTGCTCCGCGCTCCTTTGCGTTCTTGGCCTCGCGAGCCGCGCGCCTGCGGTAGTTCTCGAAGTCGGCCTGCGTGCGCTGGGCCAGGGCCAGGTACTCGTCGGCCTTCCGGGCCTTCGCCGTCAGGGCATCGAGGTCAGGGGTGGCCGGCGCCTCGGCCTCCGCGCCGGCGGCGTTCGCCTCCGGCGCGGCCTGCTGAGACTCCGGCTTGGCCGGCTCCGCGGGCAGCTCCGGCTCCTTGGCCGCCGCAGTCGCCGGCGCCGGCTCCTTGGCCGCCGGCGCGCTCGCGTGCGCGCCGACCGGCGGAATGGTGCCCGGCGGGGGAACCGCCGCGCCGGGAGTCACGGCGTCGTGGCCCTCCGGCGCGCCCGGGGGCGCCTGAGGCAACTCGGCCTCAGGCGCCTGAGCGGCGTCGTTGGCGGCCCCGTCCTCGCGGGCCTTGGTCGGATCTGAGGACATGGATTACTTCCCTTCGTCCACGACCTCGGCGTCGACGACGTCCTCCTCGGCACTCGCGCCGTTGCTCGAGGCCGATGCGCCGCCGTTGCCGGCGTGGGCTGGATCCGCGTCCGCGGACGCTGCCGCCTGCTCCTGGGCGCGCTGGTACATCGCCTCGGAGACCTTGTGGAAGGACGACTGCAGCGCCTCGGTCTTGGCGTTGATCTCGGCCGCGTCGGTCGAGGTCAGCGACTCCCGAACGTCCTTGATCGCCGCCTCGATCTGATCCTTGGAGGCAGAGTCGACCGACTCACCGAGCTCGGTGAGCTGCCGCTCGGCCTGGTAGGCCGCGTTCTCGGCGTTGTTGCGGGCCTCGGCGAGCTCACGCTGGCGCTTGTCCTCGTCGGCATGTGCCTCGGCGTCGGTGACCATCCGCTTGATCTCCTCGTCGGAGAGCCCGGAGCCGGCCTTGATCTCGATCTTCTGCTCCTTGCTCGTCCCCAGGTCCTTGGCGGACACGTTGAGGATGCCGTTCGCGTCGATGTCGAAGGCCACCTCGACCTGCGGGATGCCACGTGGCGCCGGCGGGATGCCGGTCAGCTGGAACTTGCCGAGCGACTTGTTGTAGGTCGCCATCTCGCGCTCGCCCTGCAGGACGTGGATCTCCACCGACGGCTGGTTGTCCTCCGCGGTCGAGAAGACCTCGGACTTGCGCGTGGGGATCGTCGTGTTGCGCTCGATGAGCTTGGTCATCACGCCGCCCTTGGTCTCGATGCCCAGGGTCAGCGGGGTGACGTCGAGCAGGAGGACGTCCTTGACGTCACCGGCCAGAACGCCGGCCTGAATCGCGGCGCCGACGGCAACGACCTCATCGGGGTTGACGCCCCGGTGCGGCTCCTTGCCGGTCAGCTCCTTGACCTTCTCCTGGACGGCGGGCATGCGGGTCATGCCGCCGACGAGGACGACGTGGTCGATCGTCGACGCGCCCTTCTCCTTGGCGTCGTCGAGCGCCTGGCGGACCGGGGCGACCGTACGGTCGAGCAGGTCAGCGGTCAGCTCGTTGAGCTTCGCCCGGGTCAGGCGCATGTCGAGGTGCTTGGGCCCGGAGGCGTCGGCCGTGATGAACGGCAGGTTGATCTGCGTCTCCTGAGTCGTCGACAGCTCGATCTTGGCCTTCTCGGCGGCCTCGTAGAGCCGCTGCAGCGCCATCGGGTCGGCGGCCAGGTCGATGCCCTGGGCCTTCTTGAACTCTCCGACCAGCCAGTCGACGAGCGCCTTGTCGAAGTTGTCGCCGCCGAGGTGGTTGTCACCGGCGGTCGCCTTGACCTCGAACACGCCGTCGCCGATCTCGAGCACCGACACGTCGAACGTGCCGCCGCCGAGGTCGAAGATCAGGATGGTCTGATCGGACTCCTTGTCCAGCCCGTAGGCCAGCGACGCCGCCGTCGGCTCGTTGATGATCCGCTTGACGTCGAGTCCGGCGACCTTGCCGGCGTCCTTGGTCGCCTGGCGCTGGTCGTCGTTGAAGTACGCCGGGACGGTGATAACGGCGCTGTCCACCGTCTCGCCCAGGTACGCCTCGGCGTCGGCCTTGAGCTTGCCGAGGATCATCGCCGAGATCTCCGGCGGTGAGTACTGCGTGCCGGCCGCCTCGACGCGGGCGTCGCCACCCGGTCCGGACACGACCTTGTACGGCACGATCGCCTCCTCCACGCGCACCTCGGCCTCCTTGCGGCCCATGAAGCGCTTGATGGAGAAGATCGTGTTCTGCGGGTTGGTCACCGCCTGGCGCTTGGCGACGGTCCCGACGAGCCGCTCACCACCACTGGTGAACGCCACGACCGACGGCGTCGTCCGACCGCCCTCGGCATTTTCGATGACCGTCGGTTCGCCACCCTCGAGCACCGCCATACACGAGTTGGTCGTCCCGAGGTCGATTCCGATTGTCTTTCCCATAGTTGTTGTCTGCTCCCTTGCGGTTACAAAAATCTGAGTGGCAATCTAGCAGATTTGAAACGGCCGCGACAAGCGCCGGGCTCCCTACGGTGGGCGGCGGACGACCTTCCTGGCAACCAAGAAGGGAGGGCCGAGGCGCCACCGGCCGGATCCGGGTCGCGGGCCATGCATGACGCGCCAAATCGCGGCCGCGGGCCATGCATCATGCGCCAAACCGCGGCCGCGCCCGGCGCTTTGGCGCAAATTCAGGGCTGTGCCTGCACCTGGTGCCAAATCGTCGGCGACGTCCGTGATTTGGCGCACCATGCACGCCGGAAACCGGGGCAACGCGGTCCCCGGACGCCTGCCACCGCGCCGGGCTCCAGTCACCCGCCCTTCGATGCGCCGTTGGTCACGCCAAACGCGCCGAAATCGCGCCAGAACACAAAACACGAACATCTGGCAGCGAAGAAGGAAGGGCCGAGGCGCCGCCGGCCGGATCCGGGTCGCGGGCCCCACACCACGCGCCGCCTATCAGCCGAAGCTGAACGCACTGGGGCACATCCGCGCCAGCGCGCACGCCCCGCACTCCGGCCGCCGCGCGTGACAGGTGCGCCGCCCGTGGCGCAGCAGGTTGATGTGGAACTCCAGCTCCTGCCCGGGTGGGGTCATGGCCAGCAGCTCGTCGTGCATCTCCTCAAACGAGGCGGCCGGCCGGAACAGGCCCAGCCGCGCGCCCACCCGCGAGACGTGGGTATCGACGGGCACGTCGCGCATCCCGAGGGCGAACAGGAGCACGCAGGCCGCGGTCTTGCGCCCCACGCCCGGCAACGAGGTCAGATACTGCTGGGCCTCACCGACGGACAGCTCCGCGAGCCAGTCGAGCGAGAGGTCCCCGCCACAGGGTGCGGTCTCGGTGATCGCCTCCAGGATCGCCTTGATCCGGGCCGACTTGATCTTGGAGATCCCTCCCGGCCGGATCGCCTCCTCGATCATGTCGACCGGCGCGTCGCGCACCTCCCGCCAGGTGTCTCCGGGGAAGAGCTCGCGCAGGCGCAGGTAGGCGACGTCGCGGTTGCGGTCGTTGGTCGACTGCGAGAGCACCGTCAGCACCAACTCGGCGATGGGGTGACCGTGAGCGCCCCAGCCGGGGATCCCGTAGATCTGCCGCAGCCGGTCGCGGACGGCACGGATGCGGCGTCCGTTCGGGCGGCGCCACGTGGCCGGGGTGAGACGATCAGTCAAGCGCCCCCCAGTGCTCGCATGCTCGCGCGGCAGCGGCCGCCGCCTCCTCCATCGCCGGCGCGGCCGCCGAGACGTCGAATCCGCTCAGCGCCAGGCGGGCGAGAAGGACGCCGGTGAACACGTCGCCGGCGCCGACGGTGCTGCGAACGTCGGCGGGACGCGAGCCGACATCGGCTCGGCCCGCCCCGCGCAGGATCGCTCCGCCGGAGCCGAGCGTGATCACCACCAGCTGCGCCCCGGCTTCGCACATGGCCAGTGCCGCACGCTCGGGGTCGCTCTCGCCGGTCATCAGCTCGGCCTCGGCCTGATTGGCACGCACGAGCAGGGCGCCCGGGACACACGCGTTGGCGCTCTTGGCCGCCTCGGCCGGTGAGGGCCAGCGATGGAGTCGCAGGTTGCAGTCGAACGCCACCGGGCACTGCCGCGCGAGTGCCAGCTCACGGGCGCGCATCGTCACCGCTCGCTCCTGCTCGCCGGCCAGGGTGTTGGAGCTGATCAGCAATCCGCTCGCGCTGCCGATCGCGGCGCCGATGCGGTCGCCGGCGGCGTGGACCAGGGACTCGACGGGCTCTCCGTAGAGCTCGTACCTCGGCTCTCCGGCGCGGTCGATTGCCACGAAGGCCAGCTGGGTGTTGACCCCGGCCAGCAGGGCGAAGCCGGAGATGTCCACCCCCTCGGCCCGCAGGCGGTCGGCGAGCCAGCGACCCCATTCGTCATCGCCGACGCCACCCACCAGCGCGATCGGAGCGCCGGCGCGGGCGGCGACGACCGCGACGTTGGCCATGGTGCCGCCGAAATGGGGGCGGAACCGGTGAAGCTCGCGCATCGCGCCCACCCACTCCTCGCCGATGAGGTCGACGAGGGCCTCGCCGAGGCACAACGTTGGCGGTGTGTTTGCAGTGGTGGCGCTCATCGGAGCGGACGTTATCCTCGCGAGCGGGGGTGGGCCAGAGCTGATCTCAAGTGGACGAGCACACGATCGACGTCGGCGGGACCCCCGTCTTCTACCGCCGCCGTGCCGGTGCCGGCGGCGACGTCCTCTACCTCCACAGCATCCCCACCAGCTCCGATGACTGGAGCGAGCTGCTCGAGCTCACCGGGGGCATCGCCCCGGACCTTCCGGGGTTCGGACGCTCCGGGAAGGCTGCAGCGTACGACTACTCGCTGATCGGCTACGCGAGCTTCGTCGAGTCGCTGCTCGACATCCTGGGCGTCTCGCGGGTGACGGTCGTCGGTCACGGCTGGGGCGCCGCCATCGGCCTCGCGTTCGCCCAGCGCCGGCCGGAGCGTGTCGACCGGCTGGTGATCATGAATGCGATCCCGTTGCTGGAGGGGTTCAGGTGGCCGACCATCGCCCGGTGGTGGCGCCGCCCGGGCGCCGGCGAGCTCATGATGGGATCCCTGAGCCGATGGCTGCTGGCTCGCCTGCTGCGCCGCGGAAGCGTGAATCCCGCCGCCTGGCCGGAGGGCCGGATCGACGCCGTCTGGGAGCACTTCGACCAGGGAACCCAGCGAGCCATCCTGCGCCTGCACCGGTCGAGCGACGAGGCGGCGCTGGCCGCCGCGGGAGAGGGGCTCGAGCATCTCGATCACCCGGCCCTCGTCGTCTGGGGCGACCAGGATCCGTGGCTTGCCCCCTCGTTTGCCGACGCCTACGGGCAGCGCCTGGCGTCGGCCCGGGTCGAGCGGGTCCCGGAAGCCGGGCACTGGCCGTGGCTCGACCAGCCTCAGCTCATCGCCCACGTCGCCGCGTTCGCCGCCGGCGCACAGGCGCCGTGACGACGGCGGGCGCGCCGGCGGCCCGCGTGGCCGGGCGGCCCACCGGCCAAACGACTGAACGGGCGGCCTTCGAGATCCGCGACCCCGCGCCGGAGCCGGCTCTCCGGTGGCCGCGCATCGCGCCGGCGCTCGTGGCCGGCGGGCTGGCAGCGATCTACGTGATCGTGTCCCCGCCGAGCATCGACCTCGCCGCCCACCTCTTCCGCGCACGCCTGTTCGAGCGGCAGGGGTTCTCGATCTGGAACGACTACTGGTACGCCGGCCACGACACTCCGGGCTACAGCGTCCTGTTTCCGGCAGCATCGGCGGCGCTCTCGCCACAGCTGGCGGCGGCGCTGGCGAGTACGGCCACCGCCGCCCTGTTCGAACCGCTGGCGGTGCGCCACCACGGAGGTCGTGCCTGGCTGGGCGCGCTGGTGTTCGCCGCTGCCAGCGCGATCGACCTGTACACCGGGCGGCTGGCCCTGGCCTTCGGCGCGCTGCCGGCACTCGGCGCGATCGTCCTCCTGGACCGCCGGCGCAGCGCCCTCGCCTGCTGCGCGGCCGGCCTCTCGGCCCTGTGCAGCCCGGTCGCCGCCCTGTTCGCGGCCCTCGCGGCCGCCGGCTGTTCGCTGGCCGCGCTCACCGGGCAGCGCCGGATGCGTACGGCGCTTCCCGGCGCGGCGGTCGCGCTGGCGGCACTCGCGCCCGTCGCCGCCCTGGCGGTGGCGTTTCCGGAGGGCGGCTCCGAGCCCTTCGGCCCCGGCACGATGGTGGCGCTGCTGGCGATCGCCGTCGGCGGCCTGCTCCTCCTGCCCGCCGACGCGATCCGGCTCCGCGCCGGCATCGCCGTCTACGCGACGGTCGCGCTCGCGCTGTTTCTCGTGCCGTCGCCGGTGGGCAGCAACATCGCCCGGCTGGGGACGCTGTTGGCGGCGCCGGTGGCGGCGCTGTTCTGGTGGCGACGCCGAACGGCGCTGCTCGCGGGCCTCGCGCTGCCGCTGCTGTACGTGGGATGGCAGGCGCCGGTCAGCGATGTCGCCGCCACCGCCGGCGATCCATCGGTCTCCGCTGCCTACTACCGGCCGCTCCTGCACTTCCTCGCCGGACAGCCCGGTGTGTTCCGGATCGAGATCCCGCTGACGCGCTCGCATTGGGAGGCGTACTACGTGGCGAGCGTCGTCCCCATCGCTCGCGGCTGGGAACGCCAGCTGGACATCCGCGACAACCCGCTCTTCTACCGCGGGCACCTCACGGCCGCCGCCTATGCCGGCTGGCTTCATCGCGACGCGGTGCGCTTCGTCGCCGTGCCGGATGTCGAGCTCGATTACTCGGCGCGCCACGAGGCCGCGCTCATCCGCGACGGCCTGCCCTACCTGCGCCCGGTGGCCGCCCTGCGCCACTGGCGCGTCTACGCGGTCGATCACCCCGCGCCCATCGCCACCGGGAACGCCGAGCTCACCACGATGAACGGCGACTCGATGACCCTCCACGCCCGCACCGCGGGCATCACCGTCATCAGGGTCCGGTTCAGCCCGTACTGGGCGGTGGCGGGTGGAGCGGGATGCGTGTCACCGGGCCCGGACGGAGCGTTCACGCGGGTGACTGTGGGGCGGCGGGGCGTCGTCCGTCTGGTCATGCGCTTCTCGCCGGCGCGGATCGCCTCGGAGGCGATGCGCTGCACCTCCAGCCGCTGAGGGCGGCCGGATACCGGCACAGATAGGATGCCCCGCCGCGATGCGCCGCCGAGCGCCCAACCTCCAAGCGCGCCTCGTTCCCGGGGGCTCGGCCGGCGCACTCCGCCAGGTGCTGCTGTTCGGAGCCGCCTACCTGCTCTACGAGCTCGTCCGGGGGCTTGCCAACGACAACGACGTGGCCCGGGCCACCGGGGATGCGAACCGCATCATCGACCTCGAGCGGACGCTGCACGTGTTCATCGAGCCGGGCCTGCAGGCGTGGGCGCTGCACCGGCCGTGGCTGATGCACATCGCCGACTGGGTGTACCTCGACGCGCACGGAGCCGTGACCTTCGCCGCCCTGACGTTCGTCTACCTGCGTCGCCACGAGTCCTTCGTCCTCATGCGCAACATGTTCGTGATCGCGATGGCCATCGCCCTCGTCGGCTACGCGGTGTATCCGACTGCGCCTCCGCGCCTGATGCCTCAGTGGGGGTTCGCAGACCCCATCCGGGCGCTGACCGGCATCGATGCCGAGCGCGGGCCGGGCAGCGTGCTGCTCAATGCCTACGCCGCGGTTCCCTCGATGCACGTGTGCTTCGCCCTGTTGACGGCAGGATCGATGTCGGCACTGGCGGGGCGCCCGGCCGTCCGCATCGCCTGGCGCCTGTATCCCGTGGCGATCGCCCTCGTCGTGCTCGTCACCGGCAATCACTACCTGACCGACATCGTGCTGGGGGCGCTGACCGCCGGCGGCGCCGCGCTGCTGGCCACCGCGGGCCACAGGCGCCCCACGTCGGCGCAGTGGGCGCTCCGGGACGTCCGCCCGTTTCCGAGACGGCCCGTCGCCGGCGGGCGGGGGTACGTTTCGCCGGACCGCCCCGCCGTGCCATAGCCTGTGTCACCGATGGCACAGCACAGTCCACCGGCCCGGTCACGGCCGCCCAGTCAGCGCCGCTCGCGCTCAGGACGAGAGGGACCGACGACGCAGGAGCTGATGCGCGAGCGGCTGATCGAGTCGCGGCTGACGCCCAACGCCATCTCGCTGACCGGTTTCGCACTCAACCTGGCCGCCGCCGCCCTTGTCGTCGACCGGATGTTCTTCCTCGGCGGCGTCGCGTTCATCGTCGGCTCCATCATGGACACGCTGGATGGGCGCTACTCGCGCATGTCCGGGAAGGGCACGCCGTTCGGCGCGTTCCTCGACTCGACGCTCGACCGTCTCGAGGAGGGCATCGTCCTGACCGCCGTCGCCGCCTATTTCGCGTCGCGCCACAACCAGGCGGCGGTGGCCGCGGTCGTCGTCGCCGTGCTGGGCTCGCTGATGGTCTCCTACACCCGGGCGCGGGCGGAGGCGCTCGGTGTCCAGTGCAAGGTTGGCCTGGCCACCCGCCCGGTGCGCGTGGTCATCATCTCGATCGGCCTGGTGTTCGCACGGGGCGCATCCCTTGGCCAATTCGAGCTGCTGGCTCCGGCCGTCTACGTGCTTGCCGGGCTCAGCCTGGTGACCGTCGCCCAGCGCATCTGGCACGTCCGGCGCGAACTGCGGCCCGCCGAAGCCAGGTAGACCGGTCGGTATCCTCGGCGGGGTGACCGCCGACCTTCCCCAGCGCGAGGGCCGCGGGGGCCGCGGCGCCCGGGGGCGCATTCTTCAGGCCGCCCGTGTCCTGTTCCGCAACCCGGGGATCAACGCCACCGGGGTGGCGGAGCTGGCCGCCGCCGCCCAGGTCTCCAAGCGCACCCTCTACCGCCACTTTCCCAGCAAGGACCACGTCATCCTCGCGTATCTGCAGGACTTCGAGGATCACCCGGAGCTCGGCGCCGAGGCCGTGCTGGCGCGTGAGGATCTCGCCCCCCGGGCGCGGCTGCTGGAGCTGTTCGCCGCGCTCGAGGACGAGCCGGCACCCGCGCGTGGCTGCCCGTTCGTCAATGCCGCCGTCGAGCTCGCCGACTCGGCGCACCCCGCCCATCGCCTGGCGGTGGCTCACAAGCGGCGCTTCGCCGACCGGCTGGGCGAACTGGCACGGGCGGCGGGCGCCCGCGGGGCCGACGACGTGGGTCGCCGGCTGGCCCTGCTCTACGACGGCGCCAGCGCCCAGGCGGCGGTCCACGGCAGCGCGCAGGCCGCCGGCGAGGCTCGGGCCATCGCCGCGGCGATTCTGCGCGACGCGATCGACCCGCATTCGTAGACCGTACGGTGTACCTCGTCGCCGCCCCCGTGCAATTGGGCGCTCGAGGTAAACCGTATGGTGTGCTTCGCGCTGTAACCGCCATCCTCCGGCGGGGGTATGTGTCGCGTCGCCCGGCTGCCGGGCCTTACCTTCGAGAAGGGAAACCAACTTCCAGTGAGCACGACCACCGCCTCCACGAACGGCACCGGGCGCTACCAGCACGAGAAGGTGCGCGTCGCCATCATCGGCGTCGGCAACTGCGCCAGCTCATTCGTCCAGGGCGTTCACTACTACCGGGATGCCGACTCGGCCGAGCCGGTGCCGGGCCTGATGCACGTCGACCTGGGCGGCTATCACGTCAGCGACATCGAGTTCTCGGCGGCGTTTGACATCGATTCCGAGAAGGTCGGCAAGGATCTCAGCGAGTCGATCTTCGCCGGGCAGAACAACACCGTGAAGTTCGACATCGACGTACCCCGGCTCGGCGTCGAGGTCATGCGCGGCATGACCCACGACGGCCTGGGCAAGTACCTGTCGCAGAAGATCACCAAGGCTCCGGGCCCCACCGTCGACATCGTCGAGGTGCTCAAGGAGACCCGGACGGACGTCGTCGTCTCCTACCTGCCCGTCGGCTCCGAACAGGCCACCAAGTGGTACGTCGAGCAGATCCTCGAGGCCGGCTGCGGGTTCGTCAACTGCATCCCGGTGTTCATCGCCCGCGAGGGCTACTGGAACAGCCGCTTCAAGAAGGCGGGCCTGCCAATCGTCGGCGACGACATCAAGTCACAGGTCGGCGCGACCATCATCCACCGCCAGCTCGCCCGGCTGTTCCACGACCGTGGCGTCAAGCTGCTGCGCACCTCCCAGCTCAATGTCGGCGGCAACATGGACTTCTTCAACATGCTCGAGCGCGAGCGGCTGGAGTCCAAGAAGATCTCCAAGACCAATGCCGTGACCTCGATCATGGGCCATGAGCTGCCGGCCGATGACGTCCACGTCGGTCCGTCGGACTACGTGCCGTGGCTGACCGACCGCAAGTGGGCCCACATCCGCCTCGAGGGCCAGGCGTTCGGCGATGTGCCGCTGACCGCCGAGCTCAAGCTCGAGGTGTGGGACTCGCCGAACTCGGCCGGCATCGTCACCGACGCCGTCCGGTGCTGCAAGCTGGCGCTCAACAACGGCCTCGCCGGCCAGCTCGACGGCCCCAGCTCCTACCTGATGAAGTCGCCGATGCATCAGCGTCCGGACGGCGAGGCTCGGGATCTGACCGAGGCGTTCATCAAGCAGTACTCGCGCAAGCCGATCACGGGCGCCGTCGCTGGGGATGCGCCCGCCGCGACCGACGCCCTCGCCGTTACCAACCAGCCGCGCACGTGACATGGCGGGTGCGGGCGGCCGCGCGGCCGCCCGCACCCAGCATCACTAGGTTCCCCGGAGCACGCAGCCGGCGCTGTGGTTCGACCACTCCTGCTGCAGGTAATAGTCGTGCCCGTTGATCACCTGGTTGTACTGGCCGTAGCCGTCTGATCCGAGCGCGGTTCCGAAATTCCAGGCGCACTTGTCGCCGTTCTCATAGCCGCGCCGGTCATACCAGGCATTCCCCTGCTCATCGGTGACCGACTCGTTGTGCTCGTGACTGGTGACGTTGATCGTCGCGTCGGCGTCGTCGTTGTTGGGATGCTGGCCGGCGTCACACGCCGACGGCACGGTGTCGGCATACGGCATGTTGGCGTAGACGGTCGCGGTGGAGCCGGAGCCGATCCAGCTGTGGTAGGCGCAGTACTGGCTGAATGCGCATGAGGACGAACCGTCGCAGCTGCCGATCCCCTTGGCGGTGAACATGAAGAACTCGGTACTCGCGTTCGCCGTCCACCCGTTGGCCTTGATGACCCTGGTGATCTCCGACTGGAGCTGCGCGTCGGTGACACACGCGGAGGTGTAGCTGTCGGTGCACCCACTCGTCGGGACCGGGCTGGTGTCGACGTAGGAGCCCGCGAAGCTCGAGGTGTAGGCGACGTTGCCGGCGGTGTCGTAGTACTGCGTATCTGAGAAATAGACGTTGGAGGTCTTGCCGCTGTCGGCCGACACGTCCCCGAAGAACCGGTTGATCAGGCTCTCGTAGCCGGAGTCGACGGAGTAGCCCGGAGGCACCCAATAGATCGCATACACCTTGTTCGTATGCATGACCGGTCCGTTGTGATACGTGAGATTCCCATTGCTGGACCCCGGCCGGCCGGCCTTCCCGTGGACCGGGACGACGCCCAACTGCTTGCCGGCGGGGTTGGATGGGCTGGGGGGAGTGGCCAGCGCGGACGGCACACTGACGGCGAACGCCGCCCCCACGGCGCCGAGAATGACGGCACGACGAAGCAACTGCTACCTCCCCTGGATCGGCCTATGAACCGGGAAGACACTAATCGACGCGCCGATTTTTCGCTAGGCGCGGGGTCAAATGTTCAGATTCGCCTACAAGGAGCGCAGGGCCGGAAGCAGCTCCCTGTCGGCCCAGGCGATGAACTCCTCCTGATGGTCGGAGCCGATCTGGACGAGCGCGATCTCGGTGAAGCCGGCGTCGATGAACGGCTTGATCTTCTCCACGTGCTCCTCGACGTCCGGGCCACAACCGAGCGCCTCCGCGACCTGGTCCGGGGTGACGAACTGCGTCGCCGCCTCAAAGCCCTCTGGGTTGGGGAGGTCGGCGTTGACCTTCCAGCCGAGGCCGAACCAGCGAAACTGCTCGTGCGCCCGCCTGATCGCGGCGTCGCGGTCGGTGTCGTAGGCGAGGGCGATCTGTCCGACCTTCGGCTTGCCCTGGCCGCCGGCGCTCTCGAACATCTTCACGAGCTCGTCCTTGGGCTCGACCGCGACCATGATGTCGGCCTTGGACCCGGCCAGGTGGCAGGAGCTCTCGCCGGAGACGGCGATGCCGACCGGCACGCGCTCGGACGGCAGGTCCCACAGCTTGGCCTGCTCGATGTCGAAGTGGCGGCCGCGGTAGTTGAGCCGCCCGCCGGCGTCCCCGTCGAAGAGGCCGTTGATGATGTCGACAGCCTCGGAGAGCATCTCGTGGCGCACGCCGACCGCCGGCCAGCGCTTGCCGACGACGTGCTCGTTGAGGTTCTCACCCGCCCCCAGCCCCAGCCGGAAGCGATTGCCGGAGAGGATCTGCACCGTCGCCGCCTTCTGGGCCACGACCGCCGGGTGATACCGGAGGATGGGACAGGTGACGTACGTCATCAGGGGGATGGTGCTCGTGGCGTAAGCAGCCGCGCCGAGGATCGACCAGGCGTAGCCGGAATGGCCCTGCTCCTCCAGCCAGGGCTGGTAGTGATCGGAGATCACGGAGAAGTCAAAACCGGCCGCCTCCGCCTGGCGCACGTCCCGCATGAGTTGGTCCGGCGGCGACTGCTCGCACATCATCGTGTAGCCGAATCTGGTCATGCCGAAGACCTACCCCACGCCGAAACGGGAAACACAGACCCGCGCGGCGGACGCTCGTCGCGCACGCCCGAATAAGATGTGGGCCGTGCCCGCCGCGCAGCGCCTGGCCATCGCGCAGGTCACGCCTTTTGCCTGGGAGGTCACCAACGAGGTCAACGGCTACGTCGCTCGCGTCTCCGAGGAGCTTGCCCGTCGCGGCCACCGCGTCCTGATCGTCGCGCCGTCGCAGTCCAGTGGTCTCGTCCGCGACAGCCGGCGCGACCTCCGATCGCGCCCTCAGGAGCTGCTCGACGGCGCCGACGACGGGGCGGGTGGGGTCCGGGTTCTCGGCGTGGGGGAGGTGCTGCCGTTCGCCCCGGCCCGGCGGCGGGCGGCGTCGCTGCCCGTCGACGTGGCGCGGACGATCGAGGAGGCGCTCTCGGTCCTGCCCCTCGACGTCGTCAATGTCCACGAGCCGTTCGCTCCCAGCGCATCGAGCGCGGCCCTGCGCCATTCCCGGGCGCTCAACGTCGGCAGCTTCCACGTCCCCACCGAGCGGATCCTCTCCACCCAGTTGACCGGTCCGCTCTCGCGGCTGCTGTTCGCCCGGATGGACGCGCGCACGGCGAGCTTCGCCGCCACCAGAGACCTGCTCCAGCGCTTCTTTCCCGGCGACTATGCCGTCATCACCCCGGGCGCCGACCCGCCCCACAGGCGCGCGGCCAATCCCGTGCCGGAGCTGGTGATGCTCGCTCTCGAGGAGCGTGCCGCGCTCCGTCTGTTCCTGCGCGCCCTCCGCGCGCTCCCGGAGGAGCTGGACTGGCACGCGACGATCTTCTGGCCTCGGCCCACGGCGCCGCCGGCGACGCTGAATCGCCGCCTGCGCGAGCGCATCACGTTCGCCGAGGCCCCGGATACGAGCGAGTCGCAGGTGCTGGCCACCGCCGATGTCGCCGTGTTCGCATCGGACGGGGACCGGCCCACGCCGGGGTCGCTCGTCCGCGCTCTGGGCGCTGGAGCGCTACCGGTGGTCTCGCGCCTGCCGGCGTATGAGGAGGTGCTGGGCGATGGCGAGCGCGGGCTCATGTTCGAACCAGGCGAGACCCAGACGCTGTCGGCCCACCTCGCGCGGCTGATCGGCGATGCGCAGCTGCCCGCCCAGCGCGCGCGCCAGACCGAGCAGATGGGCCTGTCCCTCGGCTGGCCCCGCGTGGCCGACGAGCTCGAGGCGATCTACCTGGACCTGGCGGGGCGGCGGCGAGATCCCGCCGGCGACCGGCGACTGCGGTCTCGCCTCCAGGCCCGGCCGCTGATCGACGTCGACCTGCACATGCACACCGACCACTCCAACGACTGCGCCACCCCGGTCGAGGTCCTGCTCGCGGAAGCCCAGGGACGGGGGCTGGGCGCGATCGCCGTCACCGATCACAACGAGATCTCCGGCGCACTCGACGCTCGCGCCAAGGCCAACGGCATCAAGGTCATTGTGGGCGAGGAGGTCAAGACCGCCGGGCAGGGCGAGGTCATCGGCCTGTTCATCGAGGAGAAGATCCCGCGCGGTATGACGCTGCCGGAGACGATCGCGGAGATCAAACGCCAGGGCGGCATCGTGTACGTGCCCCATCCGTTCGACCGCATGCACTCGGTGCCGGATTACGAGCACCTGCTGACGGTCATCGACGACGTCGATGCCATCGAGGTGTTCAACCCCCGGATCGCGATCGCCGAGTTCAACGAAGAGGCCGTCCGGTTTGCCGCCAAGTACCGCATCCCGGCGGGCGCGGGCTCCGACGCCCACGTGCCGCAGGGACTGGGGTCGGTCCGCATCCGCATGCGCGACTTCGATGGCCCGGATGAGTTCCTCCAGTCCCTCCGCGACGCCGACATCATTCGCAACCCGGCCAGCCTGCTCTACGTGCAGGCGCTCAAGTTCCTGCAGACCAAGGCGCTGCCCGCCCCTGCCCGGCGGGCGTCCCGCGAGCGCCGGGTCCGGCGGGCCACCGGGCGCAAGTCCTGATGCAGTCGCAAGGACAAGGACGACGGCCGTCCAATCCGAGGGGGGTGCCCGCAACCGACGACGAGATTCGCGAGAAGTATCTGGAACGGGCGATCCGTGAGCTGAACGCATTCGCCCGGCGCCTGGGCGACTGCTCGCACTGTCCCCGCGGTCAGCTGATGCCGGTGCTCGGCTCCGGCCATCCGCAGGCCGACATCTTCATGGCCAAGTACTCGGCGCGGCCGTCTGAGGTGGAGGAGGGCGTGGCCTTCTACGGGCGCACAGGCAACGCGCTGATGAAATCGCTCAAGCGCCTGGCGATCGACCCGCTCGCCGTCTACGGGACCCTGTGTGTCAAGTGCCCGGTGACTGACCCCGCCATGGCCGATCCCGCGTGCGTGGCGCGACTCGTCGAGGAACTGGCGATCGTGGCGCCGAAGATGGTCGTGGTGATGGGCGACGATGCCCTGACCGTCCTCAACGAGCTCGAGGTGCCGCTGGCCCACCGCCTCGCCGCAACCCCGGGGGAGATCCAGCGCTTCACGCCCTCCATCGAGGCCCTGTTCGTGCCCAACATCGACGAGTCGCTCGATGACGAGGCCGCCAAGCGGGCGTTCTGGACGGCGTTCCGGGTGCTGGGCCAGTGGTGGGCGGACCTGCCGCCCTACTGAGCCACGCGCCGCAGCCTCACTCCATCACCAGGACGATCTTGCCGAACTTCCCCCCGGCCTGGAAGTGCTCGTAGGCCGCCGGCGCCTGCTCCAGCGGGTAGGTCTGGGCGACGGGCACCTTCCCCGCACCGGACGCCAGGAGGGGCAGCACGGAGCGCTCCATGCCACGGGCGGTGGCCGCCTTCCCCTCCAGCGGCCGGGAGCGCAGCGTGGAGCCGTGGATGCGGCCGCGCTTCATCAGCAGGATCCCCAGGTTGATCTCACCCCGGGACCCGGCCCCCATGCCGATCACCGACAGCCGGCCGCCGGTCTCGAGGCTCATGAGGTTCTCGGTCAGGTTCACCGCGCCGACCAGCTCGAGGATCACCTCGAACGGCCCATGCTCGCCGAACCCCTCCGGTGCGATGACCGTCGCCCCCAACGCGGCCACCCGGTCGCGGAGGTCCGGGTTGCGCACCGTGGCGGTCACGCGAGCGCCCGCGGCGTGCCCCAGCTGGATCGCCGCTGTGCCGACACCGCCGGCGCCTCCGTGAACGAGCAGCCGCTCGCCGACGGTGAGGCCGACCTGGGTGAAGAGCGCGTCATGGGCGGTGGTGAAGACCTCCGGAGCGCCCCCGGCCTCGGCCCAGGAGAGGTTGTCCGGGACCGGCATCAGGATGCGCTCGTGAACGGTGGCCAGCTCGGCCTGGCCACCACCGCCGACGATCCCCATCACGCGGTCGCCTTCGGAGAAGCGCAGGGCGCCGGGCCCGCGGGCCACCACCTCCCCGGCGAGCTCCAGGCCGGGGATGTCCGGTGGCGAGCCGGGAGGCGCGGGATACGTGCCCCCCAGCTGGTGGATGTCGGCGCCGTTCAGACCTGCCGCACGGACCCGCACCAGGACCTCGCCGGACCCGGGCACCGGGTCCGGATGCTCCTCGACGGTGAGGTGCTTGTCTGCGATGGTGACGGCGCGCATCCGTGCAGACCCTAGCGACCGGCGAACCGCTGGTGCGGCGGGTCAGCCGACGGCGACGCGGGCAGCCAGAGCGTCCGTGTCGTCCCAGCAGTCGGTGACGAACCGGGCGATCTTGCCCATGAGCCGCTCCGGACGCACCCGCAGCTCCAGGATGGAGTGCGCGTCGACCAGCCGGCCGTTGGGGAGCTCCGAGGCCAGCATGCCCGCGTCGGAGAAGGGATGCACCGGGTCGCGCGGGTGGCCGATGACCAGCGCCGGCGCCTGCATCCGGCAGCGTTCGTTGTGATCCGGCGCCACGCGTCCGTAGAGGATGCCTCCGAGAACCGCGGCACTGGGCGCCGGGTCCTGCGAGATCCAGTCAAGGCCGATCTCGGCCAGGAACGGGAGGGGCCCGCGCGGTACGGCGCCGGCGATCCTGGCCAGCGCCCGCATCGCCGGCTCGCCGAACTTCAGCGCGAACAGCAGGGGCGTGAAGGCCGCGCCACAGGCGGCGATCGCGTTGTCGAGCACCGGCATCTCCACCACCATGCCGGCGACGCGCTCCGGTGCCTGCGCGGCGACCTCGAGCGTGATGTTGGCCCCCAGCGATGTGCCGCCGACGACGGCGCGCTCGAGCTCGAGGTGGTCGAGCAACGCGATCGTCTGCCGCCCGAAGGCGCTCATCGAGTAATGCCAGACCTGCTGGGGCCGGGACGACTCGCCGTGCCCGAGGGGGTCCATCGTGACCACGCGGTTGCCGCGGCCGGCGAGCTGTCGGGCCAGGGGCGCCTGCATCTTCTGGGAGAGGAGGAGCCCGGGCAGCAACACCGTTGTGCGCGCGCCGGGCCAGCTGTCTCCATAGACCGTGTAGGCGATGCGCTGGCCGTCGTGGCGGAAGTGCGCCATCAGGTACTCGATCCGGGCACTGAAAGCTGGAGGATAGACCTTCGCCTTGCCTGGCCGGCCAGCCAGACCGCTCGCCCGCAGGGGTTGACGGTACAGTGTGGTACCAAGCCACTGAATTCACGTTTCTCCAGGAGGACCACAGCATGGCCAAGGCTCCACGATCGCTCGCCGGCAAGATCGTCGCAATCACCGGCGGAGCCAGGGGAATCGGACGGGCGACCGCGTCCGCGCTGATCGCCCAGGGGGCCCGTGTCGCCATCGGTGACATCGACGCGCCGTTGGCGGAGACGGCGGCCGCCGAGCTGGGCAGCGGGACCGTCGGGCTGCCGCTCGACGTGACCGACCGGGCCAGCTTCGAGCAGTTCCTCACCGAGCTGGAAAGCCGGCTCGGCCCGCTCGATGTCCTGATCAACAACGCCGGGATCATGCCGGTCGGCCCGTTCGTGTCCGAGACCGATGCGACCGCCGAACGATTGGTCGACATCAATCTCCACGGCGTCATCATCGGCTCCAAGCTCGCCCTCCAGCGCTTCCTGCCCCGGGGCCGCGGTCATCTCGTCAACATCGCGTCGGTCGCCGGCAAGGGCGGCTTTCCCGGCGGGGCGACGTACTGCGCCACCAAGCACGCTGTCGTCGGCCTCAGCGAGGCGGTGCGCGCGGAGGTGCGCGGCACCGACATCGACATCAGCATCGTGATGCCGGTGGTCGTCAACACCGAGTTGGGGTCCGGCCTGCGAAAGACCCGCGGTGTCAAGGTCGTCGAGCCGGAGGACGTCGCCAACGCCATCGTCGAGGCACTCCAGACCGGCCGCGTCAGCGTGTTCGTCCCGCGCAACATCGAGGTGCTCTTCCGCCTGATGAACGTGGTCCCTCGCTCCGTGGCCGACTTCATCACCAAGCTGCTCAAGGCCGACGAGGTACTGGTCAACCCGGATCACATGCTCCGCAGCGCCTACGAGCAGCGCACGAGCGACCCGGTGGCCGCCTCGCCGCGCCCCGCCATCCTCCAGGCTGCCGGGGAGGATTCTCCGGAGCCGGAGAGACAGGCGGTCTGAGTCGCCGGCCCGGAGGGGCGCGTCACCCCTGCCCCAGCCAGGCGGCCGCATCGGACGCCACCGTGATGCGGATCTCCGTCGGCTCGCGCGACCAGGCGATGAGATCGAGGGACTGCAGCCGGTCGAGCACCGCCTGGAACGCCTCGGCCTGAGCCCGGCTCGCGTAGGCGCGCTCGATCGCGAATGAGTACCCCGTGGCGGCGGGGGCGTAGACGCCGCCCAGCACCTGCCGTTGATACCGCTCATCGGCGACGGTGCTCAGCAGCCGCAACGGCGCGGAGGTCCCTGACAGCGTCCGGACCCGAGCGGCGAGGTCGATCAGGAGCCTCACGGCCACCGGTCGTAGGCCGCGATAGAGGGAGACGGGGGCGCCGACGTGCCCGGCTCCGGCGCCCATCGCCGCCGAGACGGCGACGCCCAGCTGCGCGGCGTTGCTCGGCAGCGGGACGAGCTCCCGGCGCTGGAAGGCATCCGCCAGCGCCCCGGGATCCGCGAACGGGGAAAGGACGTCCGGAGGATGGAGGGCCGACGCGCCGGCATCGTCGCTGCCCTGGAGGGCCGTCAGGCGGGTCAGCGCGGGTCGATCGGTGCGATACAGGTGCATGATCTGCACCGCGCCGAGGATCCTCCAGTAGTAGAGCTCGGAGTCGTCGCCGAAGCTCGCCAGCAGCTTGAAGGCGGCGGGGTGGCGCCCAGGGGCGGAATCGAAGTACAGCTGCCCGTACGGCACCGGACGCCCGGCGTCGTAGTCGCCGAGCACCTGCTGGAGGTTGCCGATCCCCATGTGGTAGCTCTCGAACGCGAGATCCTGACGTCCGAAGTGTCGCTGGGCGATCTCCAGGTAGCGCACCGTCGCCGCCAGCTCTCTGGCCGGGTCAAAGCGGTCGTCGGCCGCGGCGCGGCGGGCGATCAGGGCCGCCAGGTTGCCGCGGCGGGCGCCGGATGAGATCGCGTCGATCTGCGTGGTGAGCGCCCGGCTGCGCCCCAGGTTGATGTGCATGCCGAGCAGCGACTGCCCGGTCTGGGCCAGGATCTGGGTCAGACCGGCGGCGTTGGCCGGGTCTGACCCGGCGATCACCTGGGGCCGCCCCGCGCTCTCCACGAACACCAGCCCCTCCAGCAGCGCCGGATCGATTCCGGTGCCCGCGGTGACGCGGTCGATCATGCCGCGGTACGCGGCGACCCGCGCCGCGGTGGCGAGCGCCCCACCGGGGCTCTTGGCGAACAGCACGTGGGCGTTGCCCACGGTCGCCCGGGCGACGTATTCAGATGCGCGAGCGGGGTCGTAGCCGAAGAGGTCGCCGCGTCCGGCACCCGCGGCGGTCGTCGCCCGCGGGGGCCGCGGGACCCCGCCGCCGCCCAGGCCGGAGACCACCACGGCCACGACGAGGATCACCGCCGCCGCCCCCAGGAGCAATCGCGCCCGTCGCTGGGCCGGCGTCAGCCGGCGGGGACGTCGACCCGGCGGGCGCCGGCGGCTTCGGCGCCGCCACCCGCGCCGCGATCCACCTGGCGCTGTCGGCTGAAACACGACTCGGGCGACGCTATCAGCCCCCCACCACCGGCAATCAGCCCCCCACCGCAGGTCATCGCGCACCGGGCGGCGCTCCCATCCGCAGTCCTCGTCGGCGACGTGGGGTATCCTCGTGCGCTTGCCGGTCGGCATCACCGCCGCTCTGCAGTCACCCCGGCGGACGCGACCGCTATAGACCTGACTCCTCACGAAGGCACTGATCGTCGTATGCACAGCCTCGCCCGCGCCACATGAGCCTCTCTGACCTCAGCGCCCGGCGCGTGCTGGTGACCGGTGGATCCGGCTTCATCGGCCGCCACGTTGTCGCCGAGCTCACCGCCGATGGCGCGCAGGTGCGCGTCGTCGACCTTCAGCCCCACCCGGACCCGGATGTCGACGCCGTCATCGGTGACATCGCCGATCCGGCGGTGCTGGAGCGCGCCTTTGACGGCGGCTTCGATTCAATCGTGCATCTCGCCGCCGTCACCTCGGTGCTGCGCTCGGTGCAGCAACCGGAGCTGACCTTCGCGACCAACGTCATCGGAACGAACGCCGTGCTCGCCGCGGGCCGCGCCGCCGGGGTGACGTCCCTGGCGTTTGCCTCGACCAATGCCGTCACCGGCCCCATGACCGCTCCGAAGATCTCCGAGGCGGCGGTGCTCAACCCGCTGACCCCGTACGGCTCGACGAAGGCGGCCGGCGAGATGCTGATGTCGGCCTACACCGCCTCATACGGGCTGCGGTGCGCGTGTATTCGCCTGACCAACGTCTATGGCCCCGGAATGCAGGCCAAGGACAGCATCGTCGCGCGCCTCATGCGGGCCATCCGGCTGGGGACGACGTTCGAGATCTACGGCGACGGGACCCAGGTTCGCGACTACGTGCACGTGACCGACGTCGTCGCGGCCATGCGCCTCGGGCTGCTCCGCGACGACTGGGCTGGGCCGATGGTCATCGGCTCCGGAACCTCGTTGTCGGTGCTCGAGGTCGTGGACGCCGTGCGCGACGTGTCCGGGGCCGAGCTCTCGGTCCGGCACGGACCGGCGAAGGCCGGCGAGATGCCAGCGGTGATCGTCGATCCCGCTCGCGCCCACGGCGCGGGCTGGTCGCCGCGCTTCCCCTTCCTGGAGGACGGGCTCGTCGGGGTCTGGGAGGAATGGTCGAAGGCCCACGTGGAAGCGCCGGCGGCCTGATGGGCGCGGTGCAGGTCGATCAGAGCGAGTACGTACGCCTCGAGGACGTCGAGCGCAGCGCCGCGGACTCCTTCCTGGACCAGCATCCGCCGGGCGCCGGGGCACCGCTGGCGGTCATCATCCCGGCCTACAACGAGGAGCCGACGGTCGCCGATGTGATCGCCGCCATCCCCAGCGAGTCCGCCGGGTTGCGAACCGAGGTGATCGTCGTCGTCGACGGCGCCCGCGACGCCACGGCGCAACGTGCCGCTCAGGCCGGAGCGCTCGTCTGCGACGTCCCGGTCAACCGCGGCCAGGGCGCGGCCCTGCGGCTCGGCTACTGGCTCGCGCGGGCGCGCGGGGCCCGGGTGATCGTCACCATCGACGCCGACGGGCAGTACGAGGCGGACGAGATCGGACGGGTGGTGGCGCCGATCCTCGCCGGCCGGGCTGATTTCGTCTCCGGTTCCCGCCGGCTGGGAAGCGAGCTGACGACCGACGCGACGCGGCACGCCGGCGTCATCGTCTTCGGCGCGCTGATCTCGCTGCTGGTGCGCCACCGGATCACCGATCCGGCCTGCGGACTCCGCGCCATGCGGGCCGAGGTGACCGCTGCCGTCACACTCGAGCAGCCCCAGTACCAGGCCTCGGAGCTGATGATCTCGGCGGCGCTCCATGGCTTCCGCCTGGCCGAGGTGGCGACCACCATGCGTGACCGGGGCCAGCACGCCACCGGCACCAAGAAAGGCGGGAACTTCGGCTACGGCGTGCGGTTCGCCCGCGCCGCGGTCCACACCTGGTGGCGCGACCGGACGGCGGCCCGGAGGCCCCGGCGGTCCGAGAAGATCCAGAACTCGTAGACCGCGAACTTCCCCGCGAACATGATCACGAAGACGAGGCAGTAGGCCGCGTCGACGATCAGCGCGCGAAGGCCGTGTGGAGCCGAGGTGGCGATGTGGCGATGCGTCCAGCCCGTCGTCCACGAGGTCGCGGCGAGCTGGATGAGCGAGATGACGACGTAGGCGAAGATCTCGCGCCAGAAGTTGACCTTGCCCCGGATCTTCCACGCCCACCGGCGGTTGAGGACCCAGTTCGGAATGGCGCCGGCGACGAACGCGGTGACCGAGCTCCACGTCGTGCTGCCGGTGGTGATGAGCATGACCGGGAACACCACGGCGCTCGTCACGAAGGCGACGAGTGAGCCGATTGTGTAGCGCGTGATCCGGGCTCCCACGGCGGATCGCCTCACCTGCTGGATGCGTTCAGGCAACACAGGACGTCAGATCCTAGCGTTTCAACATGCTTGAACGCGATCGAGGTTTTGCCGGTTTACAGCAGTCTTATGCTGCATCGCCGGCGCTGCCGGACCGCACGGTACGTTGGCTGTCGCCATGCGTGTAGATTCCACAGGCGCGTCGATCGTCCTTGACGACGACCTCGTCATCGCCGGCGACAATGCCCCGGTTCTGGATCGGTTGCCGGCTGGAGCGTTCGATCTGGTCTATCTGGATCCGCCGTTCAACACCGGCCACTCCCAGGGGCGGGCCTCATTGGAGATGACGGCAGACCCTGAGGCGCGGCGGGTCGGCTTCGGCGGCCGCACGTACCGATCCCGGCTGTTGCAGCGCGTCAGCTACGACGATCGGTTCGGCGATTACCTGGCCTTCCTGGAGCCGAGGCTCGCCCGGGCGCGGGAGCTGCTGGCCCCGCACGGGACCCTGTATTTCCACATCGACTACCGCGAAGCCCATTACTGCAAGCTCCTGCTCGACGAGCTGTTCGGCCGCGACGCGTTCCTCAACGAGATCATCTGGGCCTACGACTACGGCGCCAAACCCCGTCGCCGCTGGCCCGCCAAGCACGACACCATCCTCGCCTACGTCCGGACACCCGGCGCCCACCACTTCGACGCCGACGCCGTGGAACGCGAGCCGTACATGGCTCCCGGCCTGGTCGGCCCCGAGAAGGCCGCGCGGGGCAAGCGTCCCACCGACGTCTGGTTTCACACCATCGTGCCGACGAACGGCGGCGAGAAGACCGGCTACCCCACCCAAAAGCCGGCCGGGGTGCTCCGGCGCCTCGTATCGGCGTCATCTCGTGCCGGCGGGTGGTGCCTGGATCCGTTTGCCGGCTCAGGCACGCTCGGCGCGGTATGCCAGGAGCTGGGGCGCCGCTTCGTCTTGATCGACTCCAATCCGACTGCGATCGAGGTCATCCGCCGGCGGCTGGGGGATGAGCCGGCGGCTGGGGACGAGCCGGAGGAGCGCGTCAGCTCGCCTGACCGCGCACCAGCGGCACGAACCTGACCGGATCCAGGCGCTCGGCCACCAGCCGATCGTCCGTGCGCCGCACCCGCGTCAGATGCTGACGGCGGGTCCCGACGGGCGCCAGCAATCGGCCTCCCTCGGCGAGCTGGCGGGTCAGCTCCAGCGGCACCCCCTGGCCGGTGGCAGCGGCGACGTTGATCGCGTCGAACGGTGCCTGCTCCGGCAGTCCCTGCCACCCGTCGCCGACGACGCAGCTGACATTCCGGTAGCCCAGGTCGGCCAGGACCCGGGCGGCGGCGACGCTCAGCTCACGGTAGCGCTCCACCGTCCACACCTCGTCCACGAGCAGGCTCAGCAGGGCGGCGTGATAGCCAGAGCCGGTACCCACGTCGAGCACACGGTCCTCCGGCCCCAGCTCGAGCAGCTCCAGCATCCGCGCCACCACCGCCGGCTGCGAGATCGTCTGCTCGCAGGCGATGGGAAGCGCGACGTTCTCATACGCTCGTTCCCGCTCGTCCTCCCGCACGAACCGATCCCGCGGAACCGCGGCCAGTGCCCGGAGCACCCGCTCGTCCCGAACCGAGGGCGCCAGCCGGCGCGCACGCTCCATCGCATCGTCCACACGCTGAATTGTCCCGATCCGGGGGCGGGGCGGCTGTTGGGGACGGGGCGAACGTGACCCCCGGGGCCTCGGACCCCATGCCTCTGACGTGCATCACGCGCCAAATCCGGGGGCCACCCAGAGATCTGGCGCGTTCCGGCGGTTGAGCCTGCACCTGGTGCCAAACCTTCGGCCCGGTGTGAGATCTGGCGCATCGTGCACGCCGAGACCCGGTGCAACGACGCTGGGTCCCGGCAACGCGGCGGTCGCCGCTCACCCTCCCTTCGATGCGCCGTTCTTGACGTTGGGGCGCGCGAACGGGGCCGGAGGACGAACTTCTGGCAACGAAGAATGGATGGCCGAAGCGTCACCGGCAGACCACCGGGGCAAACCACGGCCGAAGCGGCACCGGCAGACCACCGGGGCAAACCACGGCCGGGACCCGGGGCCGGGACGTGCATCACGCGCCAAATCCGGGCGCCACCCAGAGATCTGGCGCGTTCCCGGGGCTGAGCCTGCACGTGGTGCCAAACCTTCCAACCGGTGTGAGATCTGGCGCACGGTGCACGCCGGAAACCGGGGCGAAGGCGGAAACGGGGCGACGCAAAGCAACCCGGGGCACGCCGGAAACCGGGCCAACCCCGACCACCCCGGCCAAGCCGACCACCCCGGCCAAGCCGACCACCCCGGCCAAGCCGACCACCCGGGCCAACGACCTGGGGAGCGGGCGGAGGAGCGTGCGGTCAGGACGCGGCGAGCAGCGGAACGTCGTGGACGATCTGTGCGGGGCTGAAGTTCGCCGGGTAGACCACGGCCATGCGGCCGCTGGCGGTGATCCCGTAGACGATCGAGGAGTGCCCGGCGGTGTAGCCGTGACTGGTCTGGACGCCGACGTCCCACGCCTTCCAGACGTGACGCAGCGCGGGCATCGAGCCGAGCAGGTAGTCCATCCGGCCGGTGGCGTCGCGGGTGCCGAGGAAGGTGCGGATCGCGGCCGGGGTGTCGCGCCGCGGGTCGACGGTCACGAGGAGGATCTGGAGGTGGCGATCCTCGGCGCCGAGCTGGCGCTGGGCCGCGGCCAGGTTGGCGGCGATGATGGGACAGACGTCTGGGCAGTGGGTGTACACGAAGCTCACGAGCACGGCCTTGCCGCGGAACCGGGCCAGCGAGACCGCAGCAGGACTGGTGTAGTTGTGGAGCACGAGCGTCGGCGCCGGCTTGCGCGGCTTGAGGATGAGGCCCTGCAGTCCGTGACCGGTCACCGCGCCCTGGTTGCCGGGCCCGGATGCGGCGGCGCTGGTGCCGCAGCCCGCCAGGGCGATCGCGCAGAGGATCGCCAGCCAGGAATGGCGACCGTGACCGGCGCCGGCGCGGGCCCGCCTCACGTTCGCACCCCTCTGGTCGCGGAGCGCTCGCGCAGGGCCGCCCGGTCGTTGCCGTCACCCTCGCCACCCAGCCAGCGGTAGAGGCCGATGAACACGAAGAGGGTGATCGACACCGATCCCGGGCCCAGCATCACGCCGCCGGCGATCTGCTGATCGGCCAGGGCCGAGATCCCGCCGGGACGGGCGGCGATGTGCGCATACACGGGATACAACGGCGAGGGCGCGAATGCCAGCACCAGCGACAGGACCCAGGAGACGATTCCGCTGGCGAGCATGTAGTAGACCCGCATATCGGTGCGGAGCCGGGCGCGCACCGGCGGGGAGTCGATGACCTGGCACCACAGCAGGACGCCGAAGAGGAGAAAGGTGGTGTGCTCGAGGGCGTGGACCGCGAGGTGGCGCAGCGTCAGGTCGTACATGACCGGGATGTGCCAGAGGATCAGGTTGACGTTGAACGCCAGCCAGGTGCCCAGCGGGCGGCCCAGCCACCGGCCGATGGCCCGCAACGGCGCGGCCCATTGGTCGCGAGCGACGGCGCCGGCCGCGCCGCGGCGGAAGCCGAGCGGCAGGGGCCGCCACATGGACATCCAGGGGGCGCCGAGGGCGATCAGCGGCGCGGCGACCGTCAGGAGCAGGACGTGCTGGACCATGTGCACCCAGAACAGCTTTGCCGCGTAGGTGTCGATGGGCCCCGCCAGCGCCACGACGATCGTGGCCAGTCCGGCGTAGAAGGAGACGGCGCGCCAGCGCGCGCGGCGATCGCGGGGGCGCCGGCGGATCGCCGCCACCCGCCGCTCGCCGGCCACGTGCAGCACGAGCGCGACGGCGACAAGCAGCAGCGGAAAGTCAGCGACGAGCGAGGACAGCACGGCGACTGAGGAGGCGCGCGGGGCGCGCCGGCCGGGCGAGGCGCACCGGCCGGGCGGGGCGGGCGGGCCGGGCGAGGCGGCCGGGGCGGGCGGGGCGGGCGGGGCGGGCGGGGCGGGCGGGCCCCATTTCTAATAGTTGCGCGACCGTCGCATCCACCATGCCACCCAGATGGCGGCGATGATGGGGACGAGCACGAGCGGGAAGATGAGCGTGAGCGGCCCGGCACCGGCGTTGTTGTTGATGCCGGCGATCAGGAGGTGCAGCGCGTGATGGCTCATTTGACGAGGTACACCAATACGTAGGCGATGACCCCGATGCAGGCCATCGAGTACAGGTAGACAATGGCGGAATCGGCCGCCGGACGCAAGACCTCGGTCCCGGCCGTTCCCTCGCGCGCCGAGGCGGCCGGCCGCCGGAACGTCTGCGCCACAAGCGTCTCGATCCAGTACAGCCCCCCCAGCCAGAACAGCAGCTGCACCGTCGTCCAGCCCCAGAATACCGCTGCCCACCCTCCCTGATACGTCTTGAAGGTGATCGTCGCCCACTCCAGACCCTGGGCGACGACGACCAGCACGCCCACGCCCAGGGCCGCCGCCGCGCCGCTGCGCCAGCGCGGCTCGTTGCCGCCGACGACGGTCCGCCGCGCCAGATCGAAGACGACGGCGGCCGCGATCATCAGCACGATGACCGCGATCCCCCAGCTCTGGACGGGCGCCACGCCCTTGGGCCGCCACAGCCCGTTGGAGTTGACCGTGCGCAGGTAGAAGAACGCGAACAGGAACGACATGAACAGGAACGCCATCGCGCTGCACACCAGGCGCACGCCGATGGTCAGGTTGCCGGTGAGCTGGCGGATGTCGTCGGCCCGCGCTGCGCCGGGATCCGAATGGATGGTCAGCCCGTCGCTCAGCTCCTGAGGCTCCGAGCCGGAGCTCACGTCCCCACCTCGGTCCCGGTGACCGTCGGCTCCAGGTCGGCGATCGGAACCCGGTCCGGCACGCCGTAGTCATACGGGCCGGAGTTGATGACCGGGATCTCCTCGAAGTTGTAGACCGGAACCGGCGAGGGCAGCTGCCACTCCAGCGAGAGCGCCTCCCACGGGTTGGCGACCTCCTTCTCGCGCTTGAGGATCAGCGACCACACCATGTTCACGAGCAGGATGAGCATCGAGGCGCCGAGACAGAAGGCCGAGACGGAGACGAACACGTTGAGGGTGTGGAGGCTGGGGTTGTAGCTGGACACGCGGCGGGGCATGCCGAGCAGCCCGGCGGCGAACAGCGGGAAGAACGTGGTGTTGAAGAACACGAACATCGTCCAGAAATGCAGCTTCCCAAGGCGTTCTGACATCTTGAGGCCGGTGATCTTCGGCAGCCAGTAGTACAGCCCGGCCATCAGCGCGAACACCAGGCCGCCCATGATCGTGTAATGGAAGTGGGCCATCACGAAGTAGCTGCCGTGCGTGGTGACGTCGCTGGGCACGTCGGACAGGAACACGCCGGAGATGCCGCCGATCAGGAAGTTGAAGAAGAAGGCAAGCGAGAAGAGCATCGGGACCGTGAAACGGATCCGCGCCTTCCACAGCGTTCCCATGGCGTTGAGGAAGATGAGTCCGGTCGGAACCGAGATGAGCTCCGTCGTGAACATGTAGAACGGACGCAGGTTGGCGTTGATCCCGCTGACGAACAGGTGGTGCTGCCAGACCATGAAGCTCAGGAGGGCCACGCCGAACATCCCGGCCACGGCCAGGCGGTAGCCCCAGAGGGGCTTGCGGGCGAACACGGGCAGGATCTCGAGCACGATGCCGAAGCCCGGGAGGGCCAGGATGTAGACCTCCGGGTGGCCGAAGAACCAGAACAGGTTGTTCCACAGGAACGGGCTGCCCCCCTGGCTGGACAGGAAGAAGGACGTGTCGGCGGTGCGGTCGAGCGCGGCCATGATGATCGCGGCCGCGAGCACCGGGGCGGCGAGGACGGCGAGGATCGACGTCGTGGTCAGGCCCCAGACGAAGATCGGGATCCGGTTCCACGTCATCCCGGGCGCCCGCATCGTCACGACCGTGGTCATGACGTTGATGCCCACGAGGGCCAGCGAGATGCCGATCAGCGCAAAGGAGAACAGGTAGGCATCGATCCCGCCCCGCGCCTGGTCAGACAGCGGTGCGTAGCCGGTCCAGCCGGTGGGGAAGCCGCCGAGGGCGATCGCTGAGAGGAGGACCACGCCGGCGAGCACCGTCAGCCACAGCGTCAGGGCCTCGATGCGCGGGAAGGCCATGCGCCGGGCGCCGATCATCAGCGGGACGAGGTAGTTGCCCAGCGGGCCGAGCACCCCGGCCGACATCATCATCAGCATCATCGTGCCGTGCAGGCCGACGAGCGTCAGGTAGTTGCCGGAGTTGATGACCGTCGCGTTGTCGCTGGTCAGCTCGCCGCGGATCATCATCGCGTTGAAGCCCGCGACGAAGAAGAAGAACAGCACCGCCACCAGGTACTGGATGCCGACCACCTTGTGGTCGGTGCACAAGCGGAAGTACCGCCAGCGGCCGATCTCCTCGCGCTCGCGCAGCGTCGCCGGCAGCCCCCGCATCCGCTGGAGGGGATAGGCGAAGAAGCCGAGGCCGCCGAGGAAGCCGAAGGTCCCGACCAACATCCCCAGGAAGATCGCGACGTCATCCTGGTCGGACCCGCTCTGCGCGGCGATGTTGTTGCCGATCTTCGTGCCGATCCAGTGGCCGACGATGTAGCCGACGATCCCGCCGACGACGCCCCAGATGAGGTTGAAGCCGAGGACCTGGCCGCGGAGCGACCGGTTCTCGATCGTGCCCGGGGATGTGAGGGTGGCGTGCGCTTCCATCAACCGGCCCTCCTGATGGGATCGGGGTAGTAGACCTTGCTGTACGGCGGCAGCGTCTTGGTGATCGCCGAGTACTGCTGCTGGCGCGCCGCGATCCACGAGCTGAACGCGCCGGCGTTGACGACCCGGCCGTAGCTGTTCATGTGGCCGTGCCAGAGTCCGCACAGCTCGGCGCAGCGCACCTGGAACTGTCCGGTGTTGGTGGCCTTGACGTAGGCGACGTTGTCGGAGCCGGGGATTGCGTCGGCCTTGACGCCGAGCTCATAGGCCCAGAAGCTGTGATCGACGTCCAGCGAGGTGACATGGAAGGCGACCCAGCGATTTGCGGGAATCTCCAGCGTCGCGGTCTCGACTCCGCCGTAGCCGGGATACCGGAACGTCCACAGCCACTGCTGACCGATGACCTGCACCTGGAGCGGAGTGGAGCCGGCCGGCGGCGTCGAGAGGGGGTTCGGCCCCTGGCCACCGCCGGCCCCATGGGAGTCGTTGTACAGGCCGATCGTGCCGTACACGGCCAGGGCCAGGACCATGACCGAGGTGACGACCAGCCAGGTGATCTGGATCCGGGGATCGGCAGTCAGAGGGGGTCCGTCGACGATCTCCGGGCCGCGCTGGCGAAAGACGCTGATCGCGTAGCCGAAGTAGACCCAGATGAGGGCTATCACGGGGACCGCCGCCGTGAGCAGCACGACGTTGACCGTGTGCTGATCGCTCGACTGCGTGCTGTGGCCGGAATACGGCGGGATGTGCGGGCCGGCCACCCAGATGACCAGCGGCACGGCGATGACCGTCAGGATCGCCCAGGCGACCGCGATCCGCGCGCCATGGCGCGGCTCGCCGAACCCGGCTCCCGTCCCCCCCGGTGCCGCAGCGGCACTCATACGACCTCGATCTCGCCGCTCATCCAGCCGATCGTCTGCATCGGCCCGCCGTTGCCGAAGTAGGACGCGAATGCGCACGGGACGAAGCACTGCCAGCGGTAGGTTCCCTTCCCGGGGGACATGAAGGAGAACGTGATCGTGTTATGCGTCTCCGCGAGCGAGCACGGCGCGGTGGCGCAGGGGTTCTTGGCGTCGTCGGCGACGCCTGGGAGGGGCACGCTGATGCCGAGGTCCGGCACGGTGAAGGTGTGCGAGGCGTCGTCCGGATTGATCGAGCTGTACGTCTTGCCGTTCAGAGTCGCGGTGCCACCCTGCGTGCCGCGCACCTGGCCGAGGAAGTCGTTGCGCAGCCCGGTCGCGCTGTCGTACTGGTAGAGGGTCACGGTGACCAGCGTGTGGGCCGGGACCCTGTAGACGGTCGTGTGCTGCCAGTGCCCGCTCGAGTCCTGGGCGAGGTAGCTGACCCAGTCCGGGTCCGGAGCATGGCCATACGAGGGCACGGTCTGGAGCGTCAGGTGGGCGCCGCCGTTCTGATGCACGGCCGAGACGGCAGCGGGGGTTCCGCCGAACAGGAAGCCGAAGACGTACGCCGCCGCCAGGGCGACCGCAACCACCGAAACCAGCCCCACTCCGAATATGCGCCGTCCTGGCACCCTCATCTCGGGGTGGACTTCTAACACCTTCATACCTTCCTACACAAGGCTTACAAAACCAAAAGCTAAAGAAGCTGTCCGAAATCGGACGATCCTCGTTTGTTCTGGGGTCAATCCGTCCGGCCGGGATCCCAAAAACCTCCAAACCTGGCTATCGCGTTCGGTACCGCCCGAATCCACCGCCGCGCGCTAAGTCCATTCTCACGGATCGTTGGTGTTGAACCTAAGTCCCGGGGGATTGTTTGTGTATCCAGGCAACCACGGAGGCCCCTATGACACTCGTTCTAGTCGCCAACGTAGTTCTCGCCGCGATCGTGTTCGCCGCCGTCCTCGGTCTGGCGGCGTGGGCGATTCGCGGGTCCCATCACGAGGGGCGGCCGGTGACGGTCGCTTCGCGCCGGCAGTGGGCGCGTCCGACGATCGCGCTCCGGCGTGGTCACGGACCCGGCGCGCGTCACGCCCGCTCGTTCAGTCTCGAGCCGGACGCTTAGCCGTGAGGCACCGCTGGCCGCACGAGTGCGGCTAGCGGTGCCCGCCAGCGCCGCGGGCGCGCTCCAGCATCGGCTCGATGTGGTCCTTGAGCTGCTCCTCGGTGACCCCGGGAAGCTCGAAGCCGGCCCGCCCGCGCTCGGTCGCCACACGGAGCTCGAAGCCCCGTCGCCGGCGCGCACGCAACCCGCGCCGGGCGCGGGGCAACTCGACGCTCTCGATCTGTCCCCACTCCAGGCGGCCGATGGGAGCCCCGGTGGACCGCTTCAGGACGTCGAGGCCCGCGGCCGACAGCCGCAGCTCGATGTCGCGCTCGCCGACCCGCAGCGCCTCGATCCCTCCCAGGTGGATGGCGGCGATCCTCAGCCCGTGGGCCGGATCCGCGCCGCTCCGGCCGGGGGATACGTACGGCGGCGCCCCAACTCGCTCGTGGGCCCGGACCACGGCCGGATGCTCGACCGCCTCGCCTAGGGGAACGCCGAGCTCGCCGGCGGCGGCTCCGGCGAGGGCGCGGCGCCAGAGCGCGCCGCCGGCACGGCTGCCCGCGGCAGCGGCCAGCCGCTCGAGCTCGTCGGCAGGCAGCGTCACCCCAGCCTCGGCGGCCTGACGGAGCAGGGCCGCGTGCAGCCTGGCGATGACGTCCCGGTGCCCGGCTTCGGCGATCCGCTGGGCGCGCTCTTCGAGGTCCTCGCCGGTCATGCACCGCGCTCGAGGTGGCCGGCGACCGCGGCCAGGAACCCGGCAGCCTCGGCACCGAACAGGATGCGGTGATCGCTGACGAGCGTCAAGGTGAGCAGCCGGCCCGCCGTGACCGCGCCGTCGCGGACCACCGGCACGGCCCGGACCGCGCCCGCCGTCAGCGCCGCCGCCTGGGGAGGCGTGATCAGCGCAGCCGCGCGGTGGATGCCGTATTCGCCGAGATCGGCGAGTGTGAACGTGGCCCCGGCCTGCTCCGGCGGGGTCAGCTCCCCGGTGCGGGCGCGCCCCCGCAACCGGGTGAGCTCCCCCTCCAGCTCCGCGGGCGACCGGGCGTCCGCGTCCAGCACCGTGGCGGCGACCTGGGAGCTGGGGCCGGGGAGCGTGACCGCGACGTTGACGCGTGAGTACAGCTCGAAGTGGCCGTCCCGGTAGGCCCCGTTCGCGCGCGGGCACGCTCGCAGGGCGGCCGCGCACGCGGCGACGAGCACCGCCGTCGTCGAGACGCGGTCACGCTCGACGCTCTGTAGAAGCCGACCGGCGTCGACGTCGACCGACAGCTCCAGGTCCGGGACGGTGGCCCGGGTCTCGGCGCTGCGCCGGCCGATCGCCCGCTCGCCCCGGTCAGGCTCGACGACGCGCGTCTGGCCCTTGAGAGCGGCGCCGGCAGCATCCCGCTGCGGCGGTGACAACGGCTGATTCACTGTGGGACGGAAAATACCGAGGTCCGACCGCTCCCTCACGTCGAGCCGTCCGCCCCTTCCCAGAGGGCGAGGAACTCCTCGGCCTCCAGTCCGGCCAGGTCGGCCCGCAAGCGCTTGAGCAGCTTCCCCGCGTCCCTGGCCGACAGCTCCCAGTAGAGCAGCAGCTCGCCGTCGTCGATCGCCACCACCTCAACCCGGTCGAGCCGCCGGCGATCGGCCAGGAAGGCCGGCTCGCGGCCCCCGCGCGAGACGATCAGGTGAAAGGCACGGTTGGCCTTCACCGTCGCCTGGGCGCGCCGGCCGGCAGAGCCGCGGTCGCCCGCTCCAGCGCATCCGGGCCGGTGAAGACCTCGTTGCCGGCGGCGATGGCGGGCAGCGACCGCACCCCGGCCTCCAGCGCGCGCTCGCCCGCTCGCCTCAGTGAGGCGGCGACCGAGCGCATCCCCATGGCCGCAAGAACGGAGCGTGGATGCATCTCGGCAGCCGCAGCGGCGATGAGCACCGTCGCCTCATCGCCCAGGTCGCGGCCGCCCGCAAAAGCCTGGCGGAACGCCGCGAGCGAGAAGCCAACCGTCCGGCCCCCGCTCTTCGCGAACGTCGCGGCCAGCATGGCGAGCCGCGAATCCGGAGGCCAGCGACCGGGTGTCCGCAGAGGCTGGAGCGCGTGCTGCGCCACCGCCGCGCTCAGTGCGACCGCGTCAAGCTCCGGGACCGTCCAGCCGAGCTGGACGCCGTGGACGGGCTGCCATTCGGCGAGCTCGGGGAGTTGGGAGAGGATCCGCTCTGCCACCACGTATGACCAGGGGTCGCCGAGGTCGTAGTAGAACGTCGGTTGTCCGGTCGCGGCACTCACCGCACGGGAGCGTCAGCCGTGGATCAGCCAGCCGTCGGCCGCGCGCGCGGCCTCCATGACGGCCTCGGCCATCGTGGGATGACCGTGGACGAGCCGCGCCACCTCCGGATAGCCACCCTCCAGCGCCCGGGCGTTGACCAGTTCCTGGATCAGCTCGGTGGCCTTGGCGCCGACGATGTGGCCGCCGAGCAGCTCGCCGTACCTCGTCTCGCCGACGATCTTGACCAGCCCGTTGCGATCGCCGTAGACGGTTCCGGCGCCGACCGCGCCGTACGGCACCTTGCCGACGACGACGTCGTAGCCCTGCTCGCGCGCCTGCGCCTCGGTGAGACCGAAGCTGGCGACATTCGGCGTGCAGAAGGTCGCCCGCGGCACATCGATGTACTCGATCGGATGGGTGGGCAGGCCGGCGGCGTCCTCCACCGCAATCACCCCCTCGTCGGAGGCCTTGTGGGCCAGCGCCGGTCCCGGTACCAGGTCGCCGATGGCGTAGATGCCCTCGACACGCGTCCGCATCGCCCCGTCGACCTCGATCAGCCCGCCCTCACCGAGCTTCACCCCGGCGGCGTCCAGTCCCAGAGCCTCGACGTCCGCACCGCGGCCGGCCGCGATGACCAGCCAGTCGACCTCGCCGGACTCGTCGCCGTAACCGAACCTGACGCTCCCGTCGCCGGAGACGATGTCCGTCACGAGCGTGTTGGTGTGGATCGCCATGCCCTGGCGCTTGAGCCCTCGCTCGGCCACACGAGAGATGTCGGCGTCTTCGGTGGGCAGCACACGATCGAGCGCTTCGAACAGCAGCACCTCGACCCCCAGGCGCGCGTATGCGGACGCGATCTCACTGCCGGAGGCGCCGGCGCCGACGACGGCCATGGACCTCGGCAGCTCCTCCAGCGCCCACGCCTCCTCGGTGCCGAGCACCCGGCCGCCGAAGTGGGCGCCCGGGATCGGCCGCTTCACAGAGCCCGTGGCCAGCACGATCGTTTTGGCGGCGTGCTCCTGGCCACCGGCCGCCACCAGGCCCCCGCCCTTCAGCGTGCCCTCGCCCTCGATCAGGTCGATCTTGTTCTTCTTGAACAAGCCGGCGACGCCACCGGTCAGCGTCGTGACCACCTTCTGCCGCCGCGCCGAGACGCCGGCGTAGTCGACCTCCGGCTCCGAGACGGTGATGCCGAACTCTGCCGCCTCACGGATCTCGCTCAGGACATCCGCGACGCGCAGGACCGCCTTGGCGGGGATGCAGGCGTAGTTCAGGCAGCGGCCACCCACGCGGTCCTTTTCGATCACCGCCGTCTTCATCCCCAGCTGCGCGGCGCGGATGGCCGCGACGTAGCCGCCGGGACCGGAGCCGATGACGATGCAATCGTAGGTGGAGTCAGGCATCGGTCGTTGAGCCTAGCGAGCCGGACTCAGCCGAGCCGGGCGGGCATCAGGGCCCCGGGCGCTTCGGCATCTGGATGCGGCTGAGCACGCGCACGAGCTTGAAGAACAGGTAACCGGCGCACACGATGACCAGGATCGCCACCACCACGCCGAGCAGGTTGCTGGCCTCGATCAGCAGCATGGCGAAGATCGTCACGATGATCGCCAGCAGCGCCATGAACCCGAGGACGGCGCCGTACCACATCCGCCACAGGCCGGTCGCACAGGCGAGCATGACCGCGGAGAAGACGACGATCCCACTGGCGCCCGGACGGGTGCCGCCGATCCTGTCCCCCGCGATGTAGGCGATCAGGTTCGCGAGCGCCAGCCCGGCGGCGACCAACGCGGAGATGAGGACCACGGGTGGCCGCTCCCCCGGCGCGAGCGGCTTGAGTGCGGCCCGCGCTTCCGCGTCGCGGCGCTGTGAGCGACTCAGCTCCTCGCTGGTGGGGGCGAACCACTGGGTGCGTTCCCCGGCCCGGGAGGCTGCGGACGGCGCCGGCGGGGCTGCGGCGTGCGGGGGGCCCCCCGGCGGCCTCCCCGGGCGCTTGCCGGAGCCGCCCGGCCGGCCTCGCTTGCGGCTAACGCGCTGAGCCAACGCTTCCCTCGCTTTCGACCGCCGCGCGCAGGGCCCGCGCGGCGCGCTCGGGATCCTCGGCCTCCGTGAGCGCCCGCACGACGGCGATCCGCCGGCCGCCGGCCGCCCGCACCGAGGCGGCGTTCTCGCCGTTGACGCCTCCGATCGCGAAGAACGGGGTCGCCGCGTGAGCCGCTGCGTAGGCGACAAGCTCCAGTCCGACCGCGGGACGCCCCGGCTTGGTCGGCGTGGCATGCACCGGCCCGACGCCGATGTAGTCGACGTCCGGCTCTCGGGCCGCGGCGTCGATCTGCTCCGGAGTATGCGTCGACAGACCGACGATCCCCGCCGCGCCGACCAGCCGGCGGGCGTCGGCAACGGGGACGTCGTCCTGGCCGATATGGACACCGTCGGCGCCGGCAGCCCGCACCAAATCAGGACGGTCGTTGACGATCAACACCGCCCCGTTGACCGAGCACACCGCGGAGAAGCGACGGGCCACGGTGGTGATCTCCTCGTCCGACGCCGACTTCATGCGCAGCTGGACGATGTCGACACCGCCGCGGATCGCCCGCTCGAGGACCTCGTCAGAGAGGGCATCGCAGACGAGGTACAGCCGCGCGTCCTCAAGAGCCTGCCGGAGGTCGGTCACGCACCAGAGTCTGGCAGGAGTGGCGCGACCCGGCGCCGGAGCCGGGGCGAGGTGCCGTACTACCATGACCGGATACGGGAGCCCCACCCCAGGGCTGAGAGGGCGGACGCCAATCCGCCGACCGTCAGGACCTGACCGGGTAATGCCGGAGCAGGGAGGTTTCGTTGTCCGAGCACAGAGCAGCAGCAGATGTCGCCGTCATCGGCGGCGGGGCGATCGGTCTGTCGATCGCGTGGCGCGCGGCCGCGCGCGGGATGGACGTCGTGGTCCTCGAGCGCGGGCGTGCTGGGAAGGGCACGTCGCACTACGCCGCCGGCATGCTCGCACCGATCGCCGAGGTCACCCCGGGCGAGGAGCCGCTGCTGGAGCTGGGGCTTCGCAGCGCAAAGCTGTACCCGGCGTTTGTGGCCGAGCTGCTGGCGACCGCCGGCGTCGACACGGTCGGCTACACGACGTCGGGAACGCTCCTGGTCGCCCGCGACGCCGACGAGGCCGAGGCTCTGGAGCGCGAGCTGGAGCTCCGGCGCCGGTTCGGCCTCGACGTGGAGCGTCTTCGTCCCAGCGAGGCCCGCCGACGCGAGCCGGGGCTGGCACCCGCCCTGCGGCTCGCGCTCGACGTGCCCGGCGACCATGCCGTGGATCCGCGAGCACTGGTCCCGGCGCTGGCCCGCGCCGTCCGCGCCTGCGGGGGCCAGGTCCGGGAGAACGCGCCGGTGGCGGCGGTCGAGCGCAACGACGAGCGCATCGCCGCCGTCCGCCTGGCGGACGGCTCACGCGTGCGGTCCCGGGCCGTCGTGATCGCCGCCGGCGTGTGGTCGTCCCAGATCGAAGGTGCCGTCGTCTCCGAGCCCGTTCCGCTGCGGCCGGTCAAGGGCCAGATCATGCGGCTGCACGACCCGGCGGGACCCGGGTTGCTCCAGCGGGTGATCCGGATGGGCAGCTCGTACATCACTCCCCGGGGCGATGGCCGCTACGTCATCGGCGCGACCTCGGAGGAGCGGGGGTTCGACACGACGGTCACGGCCGGCGCGGCGTTCGAGCTCCTGCGCGACGCCTCCGAGCTGGTACCGGGGATCTCGGAGCTCGTGCTCGACGAGTTCTCGGCCGGCCTGCGGCCCGGCACGCCGGACAACCTGCCGGCCATCGGACCGGGCGAGATCGACGGGCTGCATTGGGCGGTCGGGCACCGCCGCGGTGGCATCCTGCTGGCGCCCGTCACCGCGGAGCTGATCGTCGGATCGCTGCTCGGTGGGGGTGCGGGCGGGTCTCTCCCGGAGGCCGCCGCGTTCGCTCCGGGACGGTTCGCCGCGTCACCGGCCGGAGGTGGGCGATGAACGTGATCGTCAACGGCGAGGCCCGTCCCCTCGATGTCGGCGCTACCGTCGCCAGCGTGATCGAGATGCTCAACGTGGCCCCCGGCGCACGTGGCGTCGCCGTCGCCGTCGACGGTGTCGTCGTGGCGCGCTCCCGCTGGACTGAAACCGAACTGTGCGAGGGCTCCCGGGTGGAGGTCGTCGCCGCCATCCAGGGAGGATGAACACCATGTCAGACCCGCTACGCATCGCCGATCGCGAACTGCAGTCGCGCCTCATCCTCGGAACCGGCGGGTTCGCCAACCACGACCTGCTGGCGGAGGCGTGTCGCGAAGCCGAGACCGAGTTGTGCACGGTGGCGCTGCGCCGCCTGGATCCCGAGGCGCGAGGATCGATCCTGGACGTGCTGACCGCGGCCGGTGTCGGCGTCCTGCCCAACACGGCCGGCTGCTTCACCGCGCGAGATGCGGTCACCACCGCCCAGCTGGCGCGCGAGGCCTTCCAGACCGACTGGATCAAGCTCGAGGTCATCGGCGACGACCGGACGCTGCTGCCGGATGCGGTGGAGCTCGTCGCTGCCGCCGAGGAGCTCGTCGACGACGGCTTCACCGTGCTGCCCTACACGACCGACGACCCCGTCCTGGCCCGCCGGCTCGAGGACGTCGGTTGCGCCGCCGTCATGCCGCTGGGGTCGCCGATCGGCAGCGGGATGGGCATCTGCAACCCATACAACCTGTCGATCATCATCGAGCGGGCCCGGGTACCGGTGATCCTGGACGCGGGCGTCGGCACCGCCTCCGACGCCGCGCTCGCCATGGAGCTGGGCTGCGACGCCGTGTTGTGTGCCAGCGCCATCTCCCGCTCTCATGATCCTGTGGCGATGTCGAGGGCGGTGCGGCTGGGGGTGCAGGCAGGTCGCCTCGCGCAGGGGGCGGGGCGCATCCCCCGCCGGCGGTACGCCCAGGCATCGACGCCTGAGGAGGGCGTCCCGGCCCTTGGTGTCCCGGGCGCCGCTCGGTGACCGCCGATGCCCTGATCGACGGCTGGCAGGAGGCGTGGACCGCCAAGGACCCGAGCCGCTTCGCCGACGTGTGCGCCTCCGGAATCCAGTACGAGGATCCGCTCACCGGGCAGCCGCTGAACGGAATTTCGGCACTGGCGGCGCACGCCGACCGTCTGTGGGCCGGGTTTCCCGATGCGCGGCTGGAGCGCACCGGGGAGCGCTTGTACAACGAGCGCTTCGTCGCCGCACCCTGCAAAGCCCTCGGCACGCATCGCGCGCCGTTGGAGGGGCTGCCGGCGACCAATCGGTTCGTGGTCGTGCATTGCATCTTCTACTGCGAGCTCCAGCACGAGCTGCTGCTGCGCGTTCGTGCGTTCTTCGACGTCTACGACGCGGCCACGCAGCTCGGCGTGCTGCCGGCCCGCGGCACGCTCGGCGAGAGGGCGCTCCTGATGCTGCGCGGCTTCGGGCTGCGCAACGCCCGCAACACCTGAAACGTCAGCGGGCGGCCGCGGCGGCGGCCGTCAGACCCAGCCGGGCGGCCGGACGCAGGCGGCGGGCCAGCCTCCATCGCGCGCCTGAGAACGTCAGGTTCGCGACCGTGGCAAAGCCGCTCTCGTCGGCGCGGAGCGCGAGCAGCAGGTGGGCGACACGGTCCGACAGGGGCAGCTCATCGCCCGTCGCCCGCACGCAGTAGCACTGCACGCGCCGGGCGCCCGGCCTGACCAGCAGCGCCCCGGCCGGCGCCACCAGCCACACGCCGAGGTGGCCCCGCTCCAGCGCCAGACCGGTGCGGCCGAGCAGCTCACGAGCGTCGTGTCCGACGAGATCCGCCAGCAGTCCCATCGCCCTGCGCTCCGCGGCTTCACCGTCGCCGCGAGCTCCGCGGGGGACCCGGAGCACCCCCGCCCCGCGCGCCGCGTACAGCTCGGGCACCACCCACGCAAACGCGAGCGCGGCAACCGCGACCGGGATCATGATCACGTTGAGCACCGGCAGCGCCACCGCCGTCAGCAGGAACGGCACCTCGTGGGCCACCGTACTCAGCGTCCACAACCGATCGGCGTGGGCCAGCGCGTTCTCATCGACGCGCCGGCGCCAGGGAACCCCGGCGAGCTCCGGAAGCTCTCCGGCGGACGGCGGCGGAGAGTCGCCGCCGACGGACGGCGCCGAGTTCAGCAACCGCCGGCGATCGGCCGGCGCAGAATCACGATGTCGGCGTCAGACGGGATCTCCCGCACCGCCGTCGCCTCACCGCCCGCCGCGCTGGCGACGGCGAGGTATCCCCGCTCAAGTTCGGCTGACAGAGCCGCCCGCGCCGCGTCGGTGGCAGCGGGATCCTCGTGGCTCCATTCCGCCAGGACGGTGTGTCCAGTCTGGTCGAGACGAATCAATCGCGGCATGCGGACCTCCAGAAGGACGTGGTCGATGCATGATACGGCCACCGGCATACACTGCTGCACTTGTCTCGCCACTTTCTCACCGGTGAAGAGCTCGGTTCCGACGGACTGGAGCGCCTGCTCGACAGAGCGGCGGCGCTCAAGGCCGATCCATTGAGCTCGGACGCTCTGCGGCGGCGATCCGTGGCGCTCATCTTCCAGGCGGCCTCGACCCGGACGCGCACATCGTTCGAGACCGGGATCGCCGAGCTCGGTGGTCACCCCATGGTCCTGCGCACCGACGAGCTGCAGCTGAGCCGCGGCGAGTCCATTCGTGACACCGCGTATGTCCTCTCCCGCCACGCGGCGGCCATCGGGATACGGACGGGAGCGCACGAGCAGGTGGAGGAGTTCGCCCGTTACGCGAGCGTGCCGGTCATCAACATGCTGACCGCCGGGCACCATCCGTGTCAGGCGCTCGCCGACCTGCTCACGCTCCGCGAGGCGTTCGGACGGTTGGACGGTCTGACGCTGGCGTATGTCGGCGACGGCAACAACGTCGCGCGATCACTGGCGCTCGTCGGCGGACTGGCGGGAGTGCATGTGCGCGTCGCCTCTCCGCGGGGCTACCAACTCGAGCCGACGCCGGGCGTCATGGTGACCGACGATCCCGCCCGCGCCGTCGACGGCGCCGACGCGGTGTACACCGACGTGTGGGTGAGCATGAGCGATGATCCCGCGTCGGCCGAGGCGCGCCGCCACGCGCTGGCCCCGTATCGGATCGATGACGCGCTGCTCGACCGCGCCGCGCCACACGCGATCGCCCTGCACTGCCTGCCCGCACACCCCGGTGACGAGGTGACGGCCGAGGTGCTCTACGGGGACCGGCAGCGCATCTGGGATCAGGCCGAGAATCGACGCCACGCGCAGAAGGCGCTTCTCGAACTGCTCGTGGACTGACGACGCACGTGTGTGCACCGCGCGCACCGCGTGCGGCGTTGGGGTAGGCTCGCGCCACGCGCCCAGCCAATCAGGAGCTTTCAGTCATGCCACCCGCCAAACGATCACCGTCCACCGGTTCCCGTTCGTCATCATCCTCGAGGTCCTCCGCCAAGCCAACGAGCTCGTCCACTCGCACCAACAGCGCGCAGGGCACGCCGGCTGCGGCCCGCACCGGCGCCAGGTCGACCGCCACCAGCGCGCGCAAGGCAGCCGGACGCACGTCGACACAGGCGAAGTCCGGCGCCACCAGGACGCGTACCACCGCGCAGTCCGGCGCCGCCAAGACGGCCCGCTCCGCGCGCACGACGCGGTCGGCAGCCGCCACCACCGCAAAGACGGCGGGCTCCGCGGCGGCCGACACGGCGAAGGCCGCGCGGTCCGGCGCCAGGGGGACCGCCTCGACCGCCGGCGTCGGCGCCAAGAACGTGCGGTCATCGGCCAAATCGGCGACGACGCGCACGCGCCGGGCGAGCGGTTCCGACAACATCGTCTCGGTGGCCGAGCAGCTGGTCCGCGGCGTCATCCATCCCCGCGACCTCGTCATGCTGACGCGGGAGCGCATCCAGGAGACACTTGACGAGGCGGCGTCACGCGGGCGGGTGACCCGCAAGGACGCCAACGACCTGGTGGCCGAATTGGTGCGGCGTGGTCGCACCGAGCGCGACGATCTGCGCGGGGAGCTCGAGACGCTGTTCGGTCGCGGGCGCGGTCAGCTGGAATCGGCGAGCCGCCGCGCGCGCAGCTCGGAGCCGGTCGACCGGGTGGTTCGCGGCGCCGACCGCGCCCGGCGCACCGTCGGGGTGGGGCCTTCGTTCCCAATCCTCGCTTATGACGATCTCAACGCCTCGCAGGTCCAGGGCCGCCTCAAGGAGCTCAAGCGCCCCGAGCTGCGCAAGGTCCTCAACTACGAGCGCAAGCACGCCAACCGCAAGTCCGTGGTCGGCGCGATCGAGAAGTCGCTGAGCTGACTCCGCCCATTTGAGCAGGGCGGAGGCGTCGGCCTGCTAGTTCTGTAGTGCGATGTCGACGAGCCCCACCACCCCGGCACGCCCCCAGCGGGGCGACGAGCTGGAGCTCACGGTCGATGCGCTCGCCTTCGGCGGCGCCGGCGTGGCGCGCACCCAGGGCTACGTGGTCTTCGTCGCCGGGGCGCTCCCCGGCGACCGCGTCCGGGCGGTCATCACCAAGCGCAAGCGAGCCTACGCCGAGGCCCGCACGCTCGAGATCATGCAGCCGAGCCCGGACCGGATCGCCCCGCCGGCCCCACATCCCGGTGCGCCGTGGCAGGTGCTCGCCTATGACCGGCAGCTGGAGGTCAAGCAGTCGCAGGTGGAGGATGCGCTGCGTCGCATCGGCAAGCTCGACGGCTTTGTGCTGGAGCCGATCATCCCGGCGCTCTCGCAGTGGCGCTACCGGAACAAGCTCGAGTACTCGTTCGGCGCCGACGCCACCGGCCGGCTGGTGTGCGGCTTCCACGCGCCCGGCCGCTGGGACGAGATCGTCGCCGTCGATGACTGCCTGCTCGCCTCCGAGCGCGCCAACGCCGCGCGCGACCAGATCGTCAGCTGGTGCCGCGATCAGCAGCTGAGCGCGTATGACCGTCGCAGCGGAGAGGGGGTGCTGCGCAACCTCGTCGTACGCGAGGGACGGCGCACCGGGGCGATCCAGGTCCGACTGGTGACCAGCGCCGCGCCGCTGGACACCGAGTCGCTGTCCCGAGCCGGCGCGGGCCTCGACGGCGTGCTGTGGACCCGCCAGCCGAGCCTCGCGGAGACGACACAGGGCGGCGTGACCGAGCTGCTTGCGGGGGCCGACCGCTTTGAGGAGGAGCTGGGGGGAATGCGCTTCGAGATCTCGTCCGAGGCGTTCTTCCAGACCAATACGGAGATGGCCGAGCGTCTCTATGAGCTCGTGATCGACTACGCCCAGCCGAGCGGCTTCGAACGGCTCTACGACCTGTATTGCGGGATCGGAACGATCGGCCTGCTCATGTCGCCGCGGGTCGCCGAGCTGTGGGGACTGGAGCTCGTCCCGGAGGCAATCTCCGACGCCATGGCCAACGCCCGGGCCAACGAGATCGACAACGCCCACTTCTTCGCCGGCGACGTGCGCCTGGCGCTGCGCGAGCTCGTCGAGCGCGCCGGCCGGCCGGACGTGCTGGTCGTCGACCCGCCGCGCGCCGGCCTGTCGCAGAAGGTGGTCCGCCGGATCATCGAGGCCTCCCCGTCGCGCATCGTCTACGTGTCCTGCAACCCGACGACGCTGGCCCCGAACGCCGCCCAGCTCGTCGAAGCCGGCTATGAGCTTGTGCGCGTGCGACCTGTCGACATGTTCCCGCAGACGCCCCACATCGAGTGCGTGGCCGAGCTGGCGCGGCGCAAGTAGCCGCTGCCGTCCACCGGCGACGACATCAAGGAAGGAACCACATGGAATACCGACAGCTCGGCAGCTCCGGATTGACGGTCTCCGCGCTGACGCTCGGGACGATGACGTTCGGCGGTCGCGGCGAGTTCGGGAAGGTCGGCAACACCGACCTCAACGGCGCACGCCGCCAGATCGAAATGTGCCTGGACGCGGGCGTCAACCTGATCGACACCGCCGACATGTACTCGGTAGGGCACTCGGAGGAGATCGTCGGCGAAGCCGTGGAGGGCAAGCGCGATGACGTGCTCATCGCCACCAAGGTGCGCTTTCGGATGGGAGACGGTCCCAACATGGCAGGGCTGTCACGCCACCATGTGATCTCCGGCTGCGAGGCGAGCCTCCGGCGGCTGCGCACCGATCACATCGACCTGTACCAGGTGCACGAGTGGGACGGCCTGACGCCGCTGGAGGAGACGCTCGGGGCGCTCCAGCATCTGGTCGACAGCGGCAAGGTGCGGTACGTCGGGGTCTCGAACTACGCCGGCTGGCAGCTGATGAAGGCACTCGGAACCGCGGCGCGCGAGCACCTGCCACGCTTCGTCAGCCAGCAGGTCTACTACTCCCTGCAGGAGCGCTCGGCCGAATACGAGCTGATCCCTTTGGCGATCGACCAGGGGCTGGGCACTCTGGTGTGGAGCCCGCTGGCCGGCGGCCTGCTGTCCGGCAGGTACCGCCGCGACCATTCCCCGTCCGAGGGATCACGCCACGTGTCCGACTGGGACGAGCCTCCGGTCTACGACGAGGATCGTCTCTACGACGCCATCGACGTCCTGGTCGAGATCGCCGACGGTCACGGCGTGTCGGCAGCTCAGGTCGCTTTGGCCTGGCTCCTGGACCGTCCGAGCATCAGCTCCATCGTGATCGGTGCGCGGACCGACGACCAGCTCGCCGACAACCTCCGAGCCGCCGGCCTGGAGCTGTCGGCGGCGGAGCGAGACCGCCTGGAGGAGGTCAGCCGCCCCCCGCTCATCTATCCGTACTGGCACCAGCGCAAGACGGCATCGGACCGGCTGAGCCCGGCCGACCTCGCGCTCCTGGGTCCGTACCTGAAGTAGCGCACGTTCGCCGCCCGGGGCGACGGTGGATTGAAACCCGGAGGTATCAGCGGCACGAAAGCGCGCAAGAGGACGCAACCAAGGGGGCGCCCCGGCGGGCCGCACCGTCACCGGCCATCCGTGACCCGTTGCGCTGGCTTCAGCGTGCGATTCGTGCCAGATCAGACACCGCCAGAACGATTTGGCACCAGATGCACGCTCAGCCCCAAATCTGCGCCACTGCGGCGAGCGCGGTCGTAATTTGGCGCGTTCTGCCCGTCGGGCGCGGCAGTCGACCGGCGACGTCACACGAACCCTTCTTCGTAGCCCGCCGTGGACGTGGCAAACCGCCACCCTCGCTTCGAGCGACGGCCCCCCCGGATCAGCTGCGCGCCGAATTCCGCCGCCGCCGCGACCGCGCCGCCAGCTGAAGCTCGTCCGATGGGACCGGGTGGTCGTGGGCGCACCGCAGCTGGGCGGTCACCGGGGCGCCGCAGCCGCGGTGGCGGAGCTCCACCCGCGCAGCGGAGTCCTGCTGCCAGCGGTCGCCCCACTGCATGAGCGCGACGAGCACCGGCAGCAGCTCGGCGCCCTTCTCCGTCAGCCGGTAGGCCTGGCGCGTGCGCTGGCCGGGCTCGCGGTACGGCTCGCGCTCCAGGATGCCGCCGCCGATGA
>DASZMK010000154.1:0-27201 GCA_035551855.1 Solirubrobacteraceae bacterium | reverse complement strand
CCGGTGCACCGCTTTTCAGCGTGCGCGGTGCGCCAAATCGTGCTCGCCGCCTGGCGATCTGGCGCAAAGCCGGGGCTGAGCGTGCGTCGTGTGCCAGATCTCCCGGCGGGGTGAAGATTTGTCGCGCTGTGCATGCCCGAGGTCACGGTCGGCGACCCGGCCACGGTCGACGACCCGGCTCGGTCGTGCGTGGTCTGCGCCGTGTTGCGAGCGCAGGCGACCCGGGCGAAACCGTCATAGGCAACGATTGCGGGGTGGGGGCGAGTGGCGGCGCCGGGTTGAGCGTCGTTGACGTGGTGGCTGCGCCGGGTTTGCGCGTGTTGGGTGACGTCCGTGACGGGTTCGTCACTCCTGCGGGCCGGTGCACCGCTTTTCAGCGTGCGCGGTGCGCCAAACCGTGCTCGCGCCTGGCGATCTGGCGCAAAGCCGGGGCTGAGCGTGCGTCGTGTGCCAGATCTCCCGGCGGGGTGAAGATTTGTCGCGCTGTGCATGCCCGCCGGCCGCGGATCCGGCCGGCCACGCTCATCCTCCCTCATCGTCAAAGCCCTTGCCGTTTCGCCCGGGTCACCTGCGCTCGCACCACGGCCCAGATCGCCCACCACCGAGTCGCGGGGCGTTGCCGCACCCAGCGTCGTCTGGTAGAACAAAGACCAGAAGCGCATGAGCGACCGCGTCCCCACCTCCAGCCGCACCGCCACCGACCTCGGCTGGTCCTTCTACGCGCGCTTCTACGCCTGGCGATTTAGCTAGGCGCTCGGCCACAGCCCCCGTCCGCGCCGCGAGAGCGCGGTCTCAACCCGGAGGCCGGGCGCCGTCAACACCGGCGAGGCTGTCTTCACGGCCCCGTCACCGGGTTGGCAGACGAGCTTTCGTAGAGTTTCCGGCGTGCAGAAAGGACTTGCGTAGATGATGATCGTGATGAAGGCGGCGGCGAGCGAGGAGGAGGTGCAGGCGGTCGTCGACCGCGTCGAGGGGGTGGGCGCCCGGGCGCACGTGATCCTCGGCGAGGAGCTGACGGTGATCGGCGCCATCGGCGATGGCGAGCACGTCAGCCGGCTCGACCTCGAGTCAACCCCGGGCGTCGACCACATGGTGCCGATCTCCAAGCCGTACAAGCTGGCCTCGAGTCAGATCAAGCACGGGCAGCGCAGCGTCCTGGACATCGGCGGGCGCAAGATCGGCGGCGACCACTTCGCGATGATCGCCGGGCCGTGCACGGTCGAATCGCGCGGCCAGGTGCTCGACACGGCCCGCATCGTCTGTGACGCCGGCGCGACGCTGTTCCGGGGCGGGGCCTACAAGCCGCGGACGTCGCCCTACGCCTTTCAGGGGCTCGGCCAGGAGGGGCTGCGGCTGCTCGCCGAGGCCAAGGCCGAGACGGGGCTGCCGATCGTCACCGAGGTCATGGACGCCCGTGACCTCGAGCAGGTCCTGGAGGTCGCCGACGTCCTTCAGGTCGGCGCGCGCAACATGCAGAACTACACGCTGCTGTCGGAGATCGGCCGGTCAGGCTGTCCGGTGCTGATCAAGCGGGGCCTGTCGAGCACGCTCGAGGAGCTGCTGATGGCCGCCGAGTACGTGCTCAAGGAGGGCAACGAGGCGGTGATGCTGTGCGAGCGCGGGATCCGGACGTTCGAGACCGCCTACCGCTTCACGCTGGACCTGATGGCGATCCCGGTCCTCAAGGAGATGACCCACCTGCCGGTCATCGTCGACCCCAGCCACGCCGCCGGCCGGCGGGACCTGGTGGGGCCGATGTCGCTGGCGGCGGCCGCCGCCGGGGCCGACGGGATCATCGTCGAGGTCCATCCCCGGCCGGACGAGGCGATCTGCGACGCCGCCCAGCAGCTGGTCGCCGCCGAGTTCGGCGACTACCTGGAGCGCGTCTGCGCCGCCGCCGCGGTGGCCGGCAAGACGCTGTCGGCCTCCGCCGCCGCGGTGGCCGGCAAGACGCTGTCGGCCCCGTCGGCCTCCGCGGCCACCGCCGGACTGGCGGCCCCGGCGTGACCTCCACGGGCACCGAGCGCAGTGACGCCGTCCGCGATCAGCGGATCGAGCGGCTCGTGCCGCTGCTCTCGCCCCAGGCGCTCATCGAGGAACTGCCGCTGCGTGATGAGCACGCCTCTGTCCTGCTGCGCGGACGCGCCGAGGTCCAGGCCATCCTCGACGGTCGCGATGACCGGCTGCTCGTTGTCGTGGGTCCGTGCAGCGTGCACGACGTCACCGCCACCCGGGAGTACGCCGAGCGCCTCAGCGCCCAGGTCGACCGGCTGGCCGGCGAGCTGTGCGTCGCGATGCGCGTGTACTTCGAGAAGCCGCGGACGACGATCGGCTGGAAGGGGCTGATCAACGATCCCCACCTCGACGGCTCCAGCGACGTCAACACCGGGCTGCGGCTGGCCCGGCGGCTGCTGCTCGAGGTGCTCGAGCTGGGGCTGCCGGTCGGCTGCGAGTTCCTGGACCCCATCACGCCCCAGTACATCTCCGACGCCGTCTGCTGGGGGGCGATCGGCGCCCGGACGGTCGAGAGCCAGATCCACCGCCAGCTCGGCTCCGGCCTGTCGATGCCCGTCGGCTTCAAGAACCGCACCGACGGCAACGTCCAGGTTGCCGTCGACGCCGTTCGCGCCGCCGGCGTCTCGCACGCGTTTGCCGGCATCGACGTGACCGGGAACCCGGCGATCCTCTACACCCGCGGCAACGGCGACTGCCACGTCATCCTGCGCGGCGGCAAGGGCGCCCCCAACTACCACGCTGAGGCCGTCGCCGGCGCGATCGAGCTCCTCGGCGCCGCCGGCCTGCCCGAGCGGGTCATGATCGACCTCTCGCACGACAACAGCGGCAAGGACCCAGATCGCCAGCCGGAGGTCGCCGACGCCGTCGCCCTGCAGGTCGCCACCGGCGAGCCCGCGATCGTGGGGGTGATGCTCGAGTCGTTTCTCGTCGCCGGGCGCCAGGACCTCGATGAGGCGGATCCCACCCACCCACTCGTCTACGGGCAGTCGATCACCGACGGCTGCATCGGCTGGGAGACGACCGTCGAGGTGCTCGACGGCTTGGCGGATGCGGTGCGCGCGCGCCGCAACAGGAAGTAGCCCGCGGCCGGGATGCGGATTGCAGTCCTGGGCGTCGGCCTGATTGGGGGCTCGGTGGCGCTGGCTGCGCGCGAACGCCTGGGCGCGTCGGTTGCCGGCTACGACACGTCGGTCGACGCGGTGGTCCGGGCGCTGGAGCGCGGCGCGATCGACGACGGCTGTGACTCGGTCGCCGCCGCGGTCGCCGACGCCGACGCGGTCTTCGTCGCCGTCCCGGTCGGTCGCGTGCCGGATCTGGTGGACGCGGCGCTGGCCGCCGTCGCCGCCGGATGCGTCGTGACCGACGTCGGCTCCACCAAGCGGGCCGTCGTCGCCGCCCACGACGACTCGCGGTTCGTCGGCGGCCACCCCCTGGCCGGGGCCGAGAGCGCGGGAGTCGAGCACGCCCGCGCCGACCTGTTCGAGGGGGCGACCTGGTACCTGACGCCGACCGCCCGCACGTCCGGAATGCTCTATGAGCGGCTGCACCGGCTCCTGCACGGGCTGGGCGCACGGCCCACCGCGATCGACGCCGAGACCCACGACCGGATCCTGGCGACCATCTCCCACCTGCCGCACGTGCTCGCCAACGTGCTCGTCTCCCAGGCCGCCGGCACGCTCGCCGACGGCGACGCGCGGCTGCCGGCCACCGGGCCCAGCTTCCGCGACGCCACCCGCGTCGCCGGCGCGTCCAGCGCGATCTGGGCCGACATCTACCTGAGCAATCGGGACGCACTGGGCGCCGAGCTCGACCGCACGATCGACCGCCTACAGTCCGTGCGGGAGTCGCTGGCCGCCGGTGACCGTGATGCCATCGCCGCCTGGAACGACGCGGCGGCCGCCGATCGGCGCACGCTGCTCGAGGCCCAGCTGGCCGGCGGGGAGCTGTTCGAGTTGCGCGCCTCGGTCCCCAACCAGCCGGGGGTGATCGCCCAGCTGGCGCTCGCGCTGGGGCGCGGCGGGGTCAACATCGTCGACATGGCGCTGTACCCGGCCAGCGACATGACCGAGGGCGTGGTGGCGCTGTGGATTGCCGGGGGGGAGGCGGCCGACCGGGCGCAGGAGCTGATCGGCGAGCTGGGGTTTGGGGTGATGCGTCCGTGAACGTCCGCTTTGACCCCGGGCTTCGCCTGCGCGGGCGAATCGCGCCCCCGGCGGACAAGTCGATCTCCCACCGGTCGGCGATCATCGGGGCCATCGCCGCCGAGCCCGTCCGCATCGTCAACTACCTGGACGCGGCCGACACGCGGTCGACGCTTCACGCCGTGCGTGACCTCGGCGCGATCGTCGAGGACCGCGGTCATGAGATCGTCATCCGCGGCGTGGGGATGCGCAATGCCCAGCCCCCCGGGCATGTGATCGACGTCGGCAACGCCGGGACGCTCATGCGGCTGCTGCCCGGCTGGCTGGCCTCCCAGCAGGGGGCCAGCTACACGCTGGATGGCGACAACTCGATCCGGGGCCGCCCGGTCGACCGGATCGCCCAGCCGCTCGAGCTGATGGGCGCCCGGGTCGAGGCGCGCGACGGCCGCTACCCGCCGTTCACCGTGCACGGTGCGACGCTGCGCGCCATCACCTACGAGCTGCCGGTCGCCAGCGCCCAGGTCAAGTCCTGCCTGCTGCTCGCCGGCCTGGCCACCGACGGGACGACCGTGCGTGAGCCGATCGCCAGCCGCGACCACACCGAGCGGATGCTGCTCGGTGCCGGCGCCCGGGTGATCCGCCAGGCGCAGCCCGACGGCGGCTTCGCGACGACCGTCGGCAACGTCGACGAGCTGGAGATCGAGCACGTCCGGGTTCCCGGCGACCTCTCCAGCGCGGCGTTCCTCATCGCCGCCGGCGTCCTCGTCCCGGGCGCCCGCCTCGTCCTCGACGACGTCGGCGTCAACTGGACACGGACGGGCTTTCTGCGGATCCTCCAGCGGATGGGCGCGATCGTCGTCGGCGAGCTCGAGGAGCCGGGGGCCTTCTCGGCCGCCGAGCCGACGTGCGATCTCGACGTCAGCTACGGGCCGATCGTCGGCACGACCGTCGAGGCCGACGAGGTGCCGCTGGCGATCGACGAGCTGCCGCTCGTGGCGCTGCTCGGCTGCTTCGCCGAGGGGGAGACGGTCGTTCGCGGCGCCGCCGAGCTGCGGCTCAAAGAGTCTGACCGGATCGCCACCGTCGTCGACGGGCTACGCGGCCTGGGGGCCGACATCGAGGCGCTACCGGACGGCTTCGTCGTGCGCGGCGGCGCCGGCCTGCGCGGGGGATGCATCGATGCCCACGGCGATCATCGTTTGGCGCTGCTCGGCGCGGTGGCCGGTCTCGCCTCCGAGGAGGGGGTCGAGGTTGCCGGGATGGACGCCGCCGACGTCTCCTATCCCGGCTTTGCCGACGACATCGCGGCGCTGGCGGGCTGATGGTCGTCGCGATCGATGGTCCGGCGGGCGCGGGCAAGTCGACGGTGGCCCGGGCGGTCGCCGCCGAGCTCGGATTCACGTATCTGGACTCCGGCGCCATGTACCGGGCGGTCGCGCTGGCGGCCCTGGAGCGGGGTGCCCAGCCGGCGCAGGTCGCCGGCGAGGTACGGATCGAGCTGGGAGACCGCGTGCTGCTCGACGGCCGCGACGTCACCGAGGCGATCCGCACCCCGGAGGTGACCGAGGCGGCGTCGGTGGCCGCGGCCGATCGCGCCGTTCGCACCGCGATGGTCGCCCAGCAGCGCCGTCTGCTGGCGAACGGGGAGTGGGTGGCCGAGGGGCGCGACATCGGCACCGTCGTCGCGCCGGATGCCGAGGTCAAGGTGTTCCTGACCGCGAGCGCCGAGGCCCGCGCGCGGCGCCGCGCCACCGAGCTCGGAGCCGACGAGGCCACCGTGCTCGCCGACCAGACGATCCGCGACCAGCGCGATACCGCGCGCGCCCACTCCCCGCTGCAGGCCGCGCCGGACGCCGGGACGATCGACACGACGGACCTGGCCCTGCCTGAGGTGGTGGGGCGCGTCGTCGAGCTCGTGCGCAACGCCCGCCCTTGACCTGACGGCCAGACGGATCCCCGTAATACCGGAATCTGGTATCGCTCGGCCGCGATGGCGAGCTTTCACCAGCTCTATTCAGGTATACACCCCCAGATGTCGTCGCCTGAGGTGACTGCCGTCATCCCGACGTACGACCGACCCCAGCTGTTGCGGCGTGCTGTCGCCAGCGCGGTCGGCCAGGAGAGGGTCGCTCTGGAGGTGATCGTGGTCGACGACGGCTCGACCCGGCCGGTGGCGCCGGCCGACCTCCCGGACGGGGTTATCATCGCGCGGACCGGCGGCTCTGGCGGCGTCGCGGCGGCTCGTAACCTGGGGGTGGAGCGGGCTCGGGCTCCGTGGGTCGCGTTTCTCGACGACGATGACTGGTGGGCGCCTGATCATGTCCACCGCTTGCAGTCGGCGGCTGAGCGGGCGAATGCCGGCTTTGCGTACGCGGCTACCTGGAACGTCGATCTCGCCAACTCGCAGGCGGTGATGCGTCCGGCGCCACCCCCCGGCGGCCTCGTCTCGCAGTTGCTACGCGAGAACGCCATCGGCACTCCGTCGTGCGTCATGGTCGATCGATCCCTGTACCTGTCGCTCGGCGGCTTCGACGGGCGGTTGTCGGTGGTGGCGGACTGGGACCTGTGGATCCGGCTGGCGGGAGCGGCGGCCGCAGCCGTCAGCCCAGTCGCGACGGTTGCCTATGCTGCGCACGACGCCAACATGAGTCTCGACCTGCCACGGCTTATCGACGAATTCAAGCGCCTGGCGGCGTGCCACGCCTCTCTGTGCGAGCGGGACGGAACCCGGTTCGGCGAGCCCGGGTTCTCCCGGTGGATGGCCCAGCTCTACCGCCGCCAGGGACGGCGCCGGGCGGCGGCGTGGTACCTACGCAGCGCCCGCGTCCCCGGACGGCGCCTGGACGCGCTGCGGGCAGTCGGAGTGCTCCTCGGCGAGCGAACCATGCGGATCGCAAGCCACGGCCCGCCGGCTTCTCAGGCGATCCCCCCCAGCTGGCTGGCCGGGAGCCGGAGTGACGGGCGGCGCGCCCAGGGCTAGGCCCGACCCTGAGCCGGGCCGTGGCCGTTGGGGAGCTCTGGGCCCAGCCCCAAGGTTTGACCTGAGTGAGCGATGTCCTCCCGTCCCCCCGGGGCAGCTAGTGCGGGCTGAGCGAGGTTGTGGTCCCGAGGCCGGGCGCCCAGAGCGGCGACCCCGCGCACCTGGCCCTGCGGCCCCTATCGCGGACTGACTGAGACCTGTGGGTGCGAATCGTGATGGAGTACGACATCATCCGCAGCCCGGAACGGCCAGTGCCTTACCGGCTCCACGATCGCAACACGCACCTCGACCGCGACCGATACCTGGATGAGCTCACCCAGACACAGCACCAGTATGGCTGGACCCCGCCGACTCACCGCCTGCTCCACACGGATTCGACGCTCGCTGGCGCGAGACATCCGCCGGCGTTCATCGCTGCGGCGTACCGGGCGCCAGGGCGCCGGGGCGTCCACACAGCAATCGTCGCCAATGCATCAGCTGCACCGCGACGGGCTCAGGGCACGTTGACGGCATACGCGATGGCAGATCTGGAGCTCACTGAGCCCCTGCCGGAAATCGCTCTCGAACCGCACGAGCAGGGGTTGTTCCTCGTGCTCCGGGCCCGCGGCCGCCCGGTGCACTATTCGATGCATCCGCTCGCCGGCGGCGCCCGCGTCGGTCCTGACGATCTCCGTCACCTCCTCGGACGTGATCTCGTCCACGCATTACTGGAGGACGCGCTCCGCGCTGAGCTTCGGCCGCCCCTCCGGCTGGATCCCGTCGACCTGACGGTGGCGGTCTGCACGCACGGCCGCACCGAACTGCTGGGAGGCTGCCTGCGGAGCGTTCTCGCCCTCCGCCCCCCTGACCCAGGCGACCCGCGTCACTTCGACGTGGTCGTGATCGACAACCACCCGCCGGACGACGCCACTGCGCAGCTCGTCGCCACGCTGCCCGGGGTGCGCTACGTTCGCGACGACCGCCCGGGGCTCGACTTCGCACGCAACACCGCGCTGGCCGCGTCGGATCGGACGTGGACGGCCTTCCTCGACGACGACGTGGTGCTGGACCGGGGATGGCTGGAGGGGCTGGAGGAGGCCGTGGCGGAACATCCGGATACCGCCTCCGTGACCGGCCTCGTGCTGCCCCTCGAATTGCGGACGGACGCCCAGGTCACATTCGAGCGCCGCGGTGGCTTCGGCCGAGGCTGTCGCAAGACGAGGTTCGCCGCGCCCGCCGGCCCGGACAATCCGCTCTTCCCACTGGGTGCGGGCATCTTCGGCGCGGGCTGCAACATGGTGCTCCGCACGGGCGTCGTGCGGGCATTGGGCGGGTTCGATGAGGCGCTCGATACTGGACCACCCCTGCCGGGGGGCGGAGACCTGGACATCTGGTCGCGCATCGCCCGGGCGGGATTCCCTCTCGTTTATGAACCGCGCCTGCTCGTCTTCCACCGCCACCGACTCGATCACGCCGGCCTGCGCCGGCAGTACTGGTCCTGGGGAGAGGGCTTCATGGCGTACCTGACAAAGACAGCGAGAACCGACGCTCGCGAGCGGCGCAAGGCGGCACGGCTGATCGCTTGGTGGCTCCGTTATCAGACCGCGAGCCTCGCCGGCAGCGTGATATCCCGTGACGGGCTCCCGCCTGATCTGGCGCTCTCGGAGCTGGCCGGTGGCCTGGTCGGCCTCTCTGGAAGCTACGGGCGGTCGCGCCGGCGCGTCGCCCGGATCCGCTCAGCTCATGGTTGACCTTCGCCCGCGACGCATCGTGCATATGGATCTGGCGCGGGGCCTCCCGTCCGACGGGCTAGACGGGGCCGGTCCGCCCGTGTTCCTCGTCGTGTGGTGGCGGAACCTCGTGCTTGGGTACGGCCATCTGGATCGCTCCTCCACCACCGCTGAGCTTGCGCCGCACGTGGCCCGCCTCATCGGACCATCCGTGGGGGGACGGCTGGTCGGTCCCGGCTACGCCACACCGCGACCGTGGGCCGTGACCACCGATTCACCGGAGCTTGACGCAGTACTCAGACTCACCGAGCCGTTGAGCGACCTCGATCGCCAGGTGGTCGAGGAGCCGCTTGACCCAACGTCGGTGAGCGTGGTCATTTGCACCGGTGACCGCCCGGACCAGCTCGAGCGCTGCCTGCACTCGATAGCCGAGGCGAGCGACGCGCCCGACGAGGTCCTGGTCGTCGACAACGCGCCGCATGCCACGGGCACACGCGACGTCGTAGCAGCGTTCCCGACGTGTCGCTACGTGCAGGAGCCGCGACGGGGACTGAGCGCCGCGCGTAACGCCGCGGTCCGCGAGGCGAGAGGCGACCTGCTCGCATTCGTCGACGACGACGTCATCGTGCATCCCGGCTGGCTCACCCCCTTGAGACGCGCCTTCGCCGATCCGGATGTCATGGCGGTTACAGGGCTCGTTCTGCCCGCCGAGCTCGACACCGAGGCTCAGGTCGCATTCGAAACGGTTGTTGGCGGGTTCGGACAGGGATGCGAGCCGATCCGATATGACCGGCAATTCCTGCGCGGCACGGTTGGCCACGGAATGCCGGTCTGGAAGATCGGGGCCGGGGCGAACATGGCCATCCGTCGCGCGGCCATCGACCTGGTCGGTGAGTTTGATGAGCGGCTCGGCGCCGGAGCGGCCGGGTGCAGCGAGGACTCCGAGTTCTGGTACCGGCTGATCGCCGAAGGCTGGGCCTGCCGGTACGAGCCTGACTCGGTCGTATTCCACTACCACCGTCGCGAGACGACGGGGCTGACGACACAGATCCACGATTATGCCCGCGGCCACACAGCGGCGCTGTTCGTCCAATTCGCCCGGTTCGGACACCTTGGCAACCTGCGTCGAGCGCTGCTCGCGCTCCCTCACCACTTCGCCAAGCAGGGGCTGCGCAAGCTGGCGCGTCACCTGGCCGGGTGGGTTGGTCTTGCCCATGGTCCCGGAGTGAACCTGTACCGTTCGGAAGTGACCGGGTACCTCGATGGCCTGCGGTACATGCCGCTCGCGGTCACGCCGCAGCCGCCCCGACACAAGGTGGCGTTACGGCCCTTCCTGGCGCGCAACCCGTTCCCGCACCCCTATACCCTCGGCTTCTTCTACCGGGAGAAAATGCGAGCCATCCACCGGGTGGCGCCTGATCTGCCCGCCGCCGACGTCCTGGAGGTGGGCGGCGGCCGCAGCGGGCTTGCCCGCATGTTGTACCCCGCGGCGCACATCACGACGCTGGACGTCGAGGAGGAGCATGCCGACGCCGACGTCAACCAAGACCTGAAGGTTCGGTTCGTGGTGGGGGATGCCACGGATCTGCCTTTCCCCGATGAGTCGTTCGACGTGGTCACGTTCTTCGACGTGCTCGAGCACATTCCCGCCCACGCGCGAGCCGTCGACGAGGCGCTTCGCGTGTTGCGTCCCGGAGGGTTCGTGCTGGTGACCACGCCGAGTCACCGCTGGCGATTCCCCTATTACCCCGCACTGTCGCCGATTTGTCCCAGCGACGAGGACTTGATCGCCGAGTGGGGACACGTGCGCCGCGGCTACTGCCCAGCGGATCTCATGCGGCTGTTCGAAGACCGGCCGATCAAGACGGCGGGGTTCATCAACCCCGTCACCGCGCTCGGGCACGACCTGGCGTGGGCGAAGCTGCCAGAGCGCGTCCGACGATCGTTGTGCGGGCTGCTGAGCCCAGTGACCTGGCTCGGCTACGCCCTGCAGACCGCGTCGCGGCCGGGCACCGAGATCGCTGCCAGCTGGCGCAAGCCCGACGCCTGATGCCGCGCATCGCGCTCCTCCCATGGGGGGACGTGATTGAGGACTTTCTCGACCCCCTCGGCCTGGGGCTTGAGAACCTGCGCGACGAGATGACCGGCGGGTGGATGTTTGGCTACATTGAGGCGCTCGCCCGCACCGGCGTCGAGACCGCGCTCATCGTCGTTTCGCGCTCGGTCAGCCGGCCGACGCGTTGGCGCCACCGGCCGACCGGGGCGCCGCTGATCGTCCTGCCGGAGCCGCGCGTCTCCCGCCTCCTGCGTCGCACACTCGTCGACCCCTATGGATGGACGGTGGAGGACTCCGCCGGGAGCGCCGGCATCCGAAGCCGGCTTGCGGCCCAGCCGGGCCGGCAGCTCGCACCGTATAGCGCCACCCCCGTGCGCGCTCTGGGCCGAGAGCTGCGTTCGATGCGAGCCGCCGCGCTGCTGTGCCAGGAATACGAGTACCCGCGCTTTGACGTGTGCGTCGTTCTCGGACGGCTCCTCCGCCTGCCGGTGATCGGTACCTACCAAGGCGGCGATGCCCCGCGGACGGGGCTCGAGCGCCTCGTGCGGCCGCTGAGCGTGCGGGGCGCGCGCGGGCTCGTGGTGGGGCCGTCAGGCGAGGCCGACCGCGTCCGCACACGCTACGGGCTGGCCGGTAATCGAATCGCACGAATCCCCAACCCGCTTGACGTCGACCGGTGGAGTTCTGCCCGGCAGCCGCAGATCCGTGGCGAGCTCGGTCTATCTCAAGATGCCGTGGTGGTGGCTTGGCACGGGCGAGTCGAGCTGCATCGCAAGGGCCTGGACGTACTCCTCGATGCGTGGGCGAACCTCATGCGGAGCCCATCAAACAGCCACCGCTTGCTTCTCATCGGCAACGGGAGGGATGCGGAGCCTCTGCGGTGGTGGATCCGCGAGCACAGGCTGGCGGGGATCGTCTGGCTGGATGAGTACATCGTCGACAAGGCGCGCATGGCTGCGTATCTGTCGGCGGCAGACATCTACGCCTTCCCGTCCCGCCACGAGGGCTTTCCGGTGGCGCCGATCGAGGCGATGGCAGCGGGGCTCCCGGTCGTGGCCACCGCCGCGCCGGGCGTTGCCGAGATCGCTCCCCAGGGTGAACGTTCAGGCGTCGTGGTCGTCCCGCGTGATGACGTGGCCGCGTTCACCGAGGCGATCGCTGCCCTGATTGAGAATCCGGCCCGCCGGTCACAGATCGGCGAGTGCGCCCAGCGACGAGCAGCCGAGGGCTTCTCGCTGGAGACGGTTGGCCGTCAACTGCGCGGTGTGCTGCTGGGCACCGGGTCGGCGACCTCCCATCGATGAGGAGGTCGAAACACGCCACTGTCCGGGGAGGTGCCGAGCACCTGCAGTGGATACACATGCCAGTGGTAGTCGTACGCGTGGTGCCACGCAGCCTCGTAGATGCCGACGTCGATGAAGTAGTCACCGGGGATCAGGTCAAGCCGGTCGAAGTGCAGGCTGACCTGGCGCTCGCCGGAAATCTCCGGGAGGAACACGCCCTCGTTCGCCGTGCTCGTGTCGTAGCAGATGGTGCCGTCCGACGCACGCGAGACCGTCACCCCGGCGATGGGGGCAGAGATGTGATCGGTCCCGCTTGTGCGCAGGGTGAAAGACACCTCCAGCGGCATGCCGCTGGACAGCGCGGTCACCGGTCGTCCCAGACCATCACGCAGTTCGACGTCCTCGATCGTGGCCTCCTGGCTGCCGAAGCGATTGCGCCGCAACTCCAGGGGACCGCCCTCGGCGTCGGGCGGGGGAGTGCGGTCCCGAGTTTGAGAGTGCATGGCCTCGCGGTACTCGCCCACGACGTCGTCCGCTGCGCCGACGGCGCGCACTGCGCCGGACTCAAGCCAGACCGCGCTGGAACACTCGCGAGCCACCTGGTCGAGGCTGTGCGAAGCGAATAGCACGCCGGCACCTGACGCACAGCGCTCGCGCACGTACTCAAAGCACTTCTGCTGGAAGCGCACGTCACCGACGGCCATCACCTCATCGAGCAGCAGCGCGTCCGGCCTCAGCTGAGCAAGCACACCGAAGGCGAGCCGCAGCTGCATCCCGTCACTGTAGGTGCGGATGGGCGCGTCCTCGAATCCCTCAAGCTCGGCAAACTCGAACACGTCCGGCAGCAGCGTCTTGGCCCGGCCTGGAGAAACGCCGGCTGCCAGCGCGGCGGTGAGAGCGTTCTCCCGGCCCGTGAGCGAGTGGTCGAAGAGGTCTCCGAGCCTGAGAATCGCTGCCGTGTCATCTGGCATGAGGACCTGGCCACGTGTCGGCGCCGAGATGCCGGCGGCGAGCCGGAGCAGCGTCGACTTTCCGGCGCCGTTCTGTCCGATGATCCCGATGAACTCGCCGCGGCCAACCGTGAGCGAAACGCCCTGGAGCGCCCAGCGCTGGTCACCGCCCCGCAGCAGGCCGGGGAGTCGGCGGTTCATGGCTTCGCGCAGCGTCCGCCCGCCCCACCGTGGGTATGCCTTCCAGACCTGGTCGATGCGGATGCGCGCGGCCATCACAGGTAGTCGGCAAAGCGGGGCGCGAGGCGGGTGAACACCCGGTGCCCAAGGATCGTCAAGGCGACAGTGGCCCCGGCGACGGCGGCCAATCGTGCCGGCCCAGGGGCAGGCGTGCCGAGAAGCAGCCAACGGTAAGCGTCGATGATCGTCGTCAGCGGGTTGAGATACAGCACCCAACGAAAACGAGCCGGAATGTGACTTGCCGCGTAGAACACCGGCGTGAGATAAAAGAGGATCATCAGCCCGACGCCAACGAGGTTCGGAACGTCGCGGAAGAACACGCTCACGCCGGCCACGAGCCAGGCCGCCCCGGAAATGAGCACGAACTCGAGCACGAATATGAGCGGCAAGGCGAGAAGGCCCCAGGTGAGCCCGGTGCTCAGCGCCAGCATGACCACAAGCACGGGCAACGCAAAGAGCACGTCGACGAAGGGGACCGCAACCGCGACGATCGGCACAACCGAAGTGGGCAGCCGCGGCTGCATGACGAAGTGACGCTGGCCCAGCACCGACGTGGCTGCCGTGCTTACCCCAGCTGAGAACCAGTTCATCCCCACGAGCCCCACGAAGACGAACACGGGGTAGTTCGGGATGCCGAGATGAAGCACATGGCCGAACAGGAAGACGAGCACGGCAAGCTGCGCCAGCAACCGCGCGATCGGCCACCCCCAACCGAGCAGGGTCAGGTGGTGCGCTGACCTGAGCTGACGAACCGTCAGGTGGCTGACGAGCGCTGCGAAGGCGCGTGGCCGCACCGGCCGCGCACCGGCCGGCCGAAGCACAGGCTCATCAGACGAAGCGACCGCGACCTCAGCGGCCACGGTCGGCAGGCGAAGCCGGCTCTGACACCTGGCCCAGCATAGAGCGTGTCGCAGCGGCCCCGCCTGCTCGCCAGACGCGATGGTCGTCGTCGTCGACACCGCGAGCGCCAGTGGCCGCTCAGACGCCGCAGCGCCAGCTGCCGGTGAGCCGCGGCGTGCCCGAATAGGCCCTTCGTGCCGTTCCCGCAAGTTTTGGGGCGCGGCGGCGTTTCAGGACCCACGGCCGCAGTCGGCGGTCGCACACGTCCAAGCATTGTCTACTCCTGGAGGGGACGACTGAATGTCGAAGCGCCTCTACCGCCGTGGATCTGCCGCCATCCTGGCGGTGACCGCCGGGCTGCTCTGTCTCGGCGCCGCTACGGCCTCCGCCAACCCGATTCTGATGCCGACGTTGCAGAAGGAGATCCAGTCGCAGCAGGCGTACTGGCACCAGCACACGTTCGCGCCCCAGGGAGCGCTCCAGCCGCCGGCGCCGCCGTGCCCGGAGAACGGCCTGCTGCCCTCGCCGTTTTCCAACTGCGGTCTGCCGGAGTTTCCGGCCACGACGCTCCCGTATCTCGGCAACATGAGCTACTACGGCGGCCACGTGCAGCCCAACCCGCACATCTACGTGGTGTATTGGGGCTGGGGCGAGAAGGGCGCGTTCCCGGCCAGTCAGCCGTGTACCGCGGAGAAGATCGTCGAAGGCTCCACGACCGCGACGCTCAACTGCGATCCGGACGGAGCCGGCAAGTACATGGCCAACTGGGTCTACCAGCTCGGCGGCACTCAGTGGGCGGGTGAGCAGACGCAGTACTACCAGACGGCCACGGACCCGGCGGGGCAGACCTACCAGCAGCACATCACCAACCCCACCGACCAGCTGGCGGGCATCTGGGTCGATGATTCCAACTCGATCACCGGGCTGCCGAAGACCTCGGCAACCAACGCGCCCGGGACCACCAACACGTACACCGATCTGGCGGCCGAGGCGGCGCGGGCGGTCCAGCACTTCCACATCACCGACCTGGCCAACGCCGACATCGTCGTGGCTCAGCCGCCCAACTACTCGGACCCGAACGCGCTCTCGAGCGGCTACTGCGCGTTCCACGACTACACGTACCCCGGCGTGTCAGGCGGGATCTACAACGGCGTGCCGAAGGGCATCTCGTACGCGAACATCCCGTACCAGCTGGCGATCAACTCCAGCGGCTCCAACGTCTGCGGGGAGAACGCCGTCAACAGCGGCGCCGCCGGCAAGCTCGACGGCTTCTCGATCGTGCTCGGGCATGAGATCGAGGAGACGGTGACCGACCCCGGCGCCGAGGACGTCGTGGGATCCAGCGCGACGCAGATCGGCGGCTGGTACGACCCGCTCGACGCCAACGAGAACGGCGACAAGTGTGCCTGGGTCGGTGAGAGCCTGACCGGCGGTCAGGCGCTGACGCAGGAGCCGGGTGCCCTCAACGACATCAAGGGCAACCACGGTCAGACGTTCGCGGTCCAGTCGCTGTGGTCAAACCAGGCGGCGGAGGGCGCCGGCTACTGCGCCGGTGCGGGCAACGACCTGCCACAACCAGTCCCGCCGCTGTAGCCCACATCTCACGGGAGGAGATCAGTGCGCTCCGGGGCCGGCGGCCAGACCGCCGGCCCCGGCTTATGTCCGCCGGCGGGGTGCCGTACTAGCCTCGACTGACCATGAAGGTCGCAATCGTCGGCTATCCGAACGTAGGCAAGAGCTCGCTGGTCAACCGCTTGACCGAGTCGCGCGAGGCGGTCGTGCACGAGCAGGCCGGGGTCACCCGCGACCGCAAGGAGCTGCGCACCGAGTGGAACGGCCGCCCGCTGACGCTCATCGACACCGGCGGTGTCGATCTGGAGGACCGTGACTCGCTCGCCCGCCAGATCCAGGACCAGGCCCGCGCGGCGCTGGCGGACTCCGACGCCGCCGTCCTCGTCGTCGACGCGCGGGCCGGCCTGCGCGCGGGCGACCAGGAGATGGCCGAGCTGCTGCGCCGCTCGCCGGTGCCGGTGCTCGTCGCCGCCAACAAGATCGACAGCGCGCGGGACCTGTCGCTGGCCGCCGACTTCTACGCCCTCGGCCTGGGGGAGCCGATCGCGGTGTCGGCCGCCCAGGGGCTGGGGACCGGGGATCTGCTCGATCGCATCGCCGCCCTGGCACCCGCAGGGGCCGAACCCGGCGACGAGGAGCGGACCGACGACGCGGTGCGCCTGGCGCTGATCGGACGGCCCAACGTCGGCAAGTCGTCACTGCTCAACCGCTTTGCCGGCTCCGAGCGGGTCATCGTCTCGCCGGAGGCCGGGACGACACGCGACGCGATCGACCTGCCGATCACCTACAACGGCCGCGAGCTGATCCTCGTCGACACCGCCGGGATTCGCCGCCAGGCCAAGGTGGGGGAGTCGCTCGAGTACTACACCTCGCTGCGCTCCCGCCGCGCGGCGGAGCGCGCCGACGTCGCCCTCGTCGTCTGTGACGCCACCGACGGAATCACCACCCAGGACCTGCGGATCGCCGAGCTGGCGATGCGCAGCGGCTGCGCCACCGCGCTCGTGCTCAACAAGTGGGACATCGCTGAAGCCGTCGACCTCGACCACGAGCGCGCCCGCGCCCACCAGAAGCTCCGCCTGCGACCCCGGGTGCTGACCGCCAGCGCCAAGACCGGGCGCCACGTGGAGCGGCTGCTGATCGAGGCGGTCGCGCTCGCCGACCGCAGCCGGGGACGCGTCCCCACGCCGCAGCTCAACCGCTTCCTGTCCGAGGTGGTCGCGGCCCGTCAGCCTCCGGTCGGAAAGCGTCCGGCCCAGCGCGGCGCGGCGTCCGGCCACCGGCTGCGCCTCATCTTCATGACCCAGACCGCCGAGCGGCCGCCGCGCTTCTCGATCCAGGTCAACTCGCGGGCGCGCGTCACCCGCGATTACGCCTACTTCATCGAGAACCGCCTGCGCGAGCGGTACCGCCTGGAGGGGGTGCCCGCGATCATCGACTTCGTCGAGCGCAACGAGCGCCGTCCGCCGGACGGGCGGCCGCGCGGGGGCGGCCGGAGGGCGCGCGGCGCCGCGGCGGGCGACGATGCGCACGTGGCCGCTGATGACGCACCCGGCGCACGCGAGGGCGGGATCGCCGAGGAGGCACCCGGCGCACGCGACGCCGCGGCGTGATTCATTTCTCACTGCGTGAGGAACCTGGCGCCGATCAATCTTCGGCACCGCTGGACGGCGGTGGCGGTGCTCCTGGCGGCGGTCGTCGTGGCCGCGGTCGCCGTCGCCCTGAGCGGGGGAGCCGGGAGCCGGCTCGTCGCGTCCGGAACCACCTCGGTCATCCCCGCTGACGCCCTCGCCTACGTCCGGGTGTCGCTGGATCGCGGCAGCCCCGCCGTTCAGCAGGCGCTGAGGGTCGCCAACCGCTTCCCGGCCTTTGGGCTGGGCGGCGGCGTCGCCCTCGGCCGGTTGAACCAGGTGCTCGCCGGCGGGCGTGCCGTGGACTACTCGAGCCAGGTGTCGCCGTGGATCGGCCATGGCGCCGCCCTCGCGCTGTTGGACACGACGACGTCGACCGCCGGCTCGCTGGTCGTCGTGGAGGTGTCGAACCGCGCTCGCGCCCGCCGGTTCGTCCGCGCGGAGGGCGCGACCGCGACCGGCAGCTACCGCGGGACGACGCTCCTCGGTTATCCCAACGGCGCCGTGCTGGCCTTCGCCGGCTCCGATCTCGTCGTCGGACAGGACGCGAGCGTCCGCGCCGCAGTGGACGTCGCCGCCGGCGTATCGCCGTCGCTGAGCTCCGGCGCGGCGTATCGCCGAGCCGCCGCGACCGCCCCGGCGAATCGCGTGCTGGAGGCGTACGCGTCGGCGGCGGGTGTCCGGCGAGTGCTCGCCGGGCAGAGCGGCGTTCTCGGCGCGCTGGGTGGGCTGCTGTACCAGCCCGCCCTCCAGGCGGTGTTCATGTCGCTGGTGCCGACCGGCGCGGGCGCTCGCATCCGCTTCCACAGCGTGCTCGATCGGTCGCGGCTCACGGCACGCGGTCCTGCATTCATCCCCTCGCTGCAGTCGGCGATGCCGGCGAGCGCCAGCCTGATGCTCGACGTCATGGGGCTCGACCACGTCGTGCCGCAGGTCCTCAACGCCGGATCGGCCGTGGGCATCACCGGCGGCCTCGGACCGGTGCTCAGCCGGCTGGGGAGCGCGCTCTCCGCCGAGGGCGTGAACGTCAAGGACATCGTCTCCCTCTTCCACGGTGAATCAGCGGTCGCGATCGTTCCTATGGCTCAATCGCCGGCGCTGGTCATCATCGCCCGGACCAGCGATCCGGCACGCGCCCAGACCGAGCTGGCACAGCTCGAGGCGCCGCTGGCCAAGCTGTTCCGCGTGGCGAGCGGCGGCTCCGGGTCCGGGCTGGCCTTCAGGGACCGCCGGATCGCCGGGATCACCGTGCACCAGCTCCAGCTGACCCCCGGGTTCCAGTTCGATTACGCCGTCCTGCGCGGGATGGTCGTCATCTCGACCGGCCTGCAGGGTATGACGCAGGTCGTGGAGAACTCCCACCCGCTGGCCGGCGACTCGTCGTTCACGACCGCTCTGGGCGGCCGGCCGAGGCTCGTCACCTCGCTCGTGTTCGCCAACCTGGCTCAGCTGCTGAAGGTGGGCGACATGACCAGCCTGACCGGGAGCGCGACCTGGAGCCGGATCCAGCCGGACCTCCGGCGGATCGGCGCCGTGGGGCTCACGTCCTCGCGCGGGCTGGCCGATTCCACCACCGAGCTGACGATCCAGGTGCGGTAGGCCCGGCTACGGCGACGTCGCAGTGGACGTGGTCGGTCCGGCGAGAATCGGACCCGCCGCCGTGCTGGTGGGGGCGGCCGTCGTCACCGGCGTCGCCGCCTCCTTCTGCTGGGCCGGGGGCATCGCCGTCGTCACCACGGCCGTGATCGTGCCGATCGCGACGATCACGAGGAAGATGATGACCTTGCGAGGCAGCCGGGGCACGGACGCCGGACGATACCGGTCGAGGTCGCTACGGCCGGACGTCGGCGGGGTACGCCGCCCAGTCGTCCTGCTCGCGGTACAGGGCCCGGTCGACCGTGCGAGCGATCCTCCGCGGATCGTCGACGCCGCGGAAGCAGAAGTCGTATGGCACGTCGGCCGCGGTGTCGAAGTCGACGGTTCCGATCCCGAGTGCCCGCTGCCACGGCGATTGACGGCAGTTGACGTTCTGGATGCGCTCCAGGCGGGTCTCGTGCACGTGCCGGGAGAAGAGGCCGGTCTGGATCATCAGCCGCCGATTGGTGACCCGGTACGTCACGCGCATCCGTCGGAGCTGCCCGCGGCAGGACGCGAGCACGACGATGGCGAGGACGGCCAGAACGACCCAGGCGGTCTGTAGGCGTCCGTCGGCGACGATGGAGGCGATCCCGCCCGCGACGCCCAGGGTGAGGCTCGCCAGGAGCCACCGGATGAGAAACGGCGTCATCGACAGCCAGGAGGGGTGACCACTGAAGAACACCTCCTCGCCGGGCTCTGACTCCACGCACGCCAGGTTAACGCCGGGGGCCATCACTACAGTCGCTGAACCTGATGATCGCTCGCGTCCACCCCCTGACCACCACGCGCGCGGTCCGGGGCCCGTTCGACTACCGCCTGGCCCCCGGGCAGGCGGTGGAGGTCGGCTCGCTGCTCCGCGTGCCGTTCGGGGCGCGCACGTCGCTGGGGGTCGTCGTCGAGCTGGCCGAGCGATCCGAGCTCGCTCCGGAGCGGCTGGCCGAGCCTGAGGCGGTCCTCGGCGCGGGGGTGGGGGCCGACCTCGTGGAGCTCGCGCACTGGATGGCCCGGGAATACTGCTCCACGCCGGCGCGCGCCCTCCAGCTGATGCTCGCGCCGGGCGCCTCCGCCGGGACCGGCGCCAAGCTGGCGCTCGTCGCCGAGCTGACCCACGCCGGTCGCGCCGCTCTCGCCGACGGCCCGGCCGATGGATCGCGGCTGACCGACCGCCAGCGGGGGCTGCTGACCGCGCTGGCGGAGCGCGGGCTGACCGTCGCCGCCGAGCTCGACACGTCGGGTCTGCGCCGCCTCGAGGGGCGGGGGCTCGTCGCCCTGGACCGCCGCCCCCGCCCCCGGCGCCCGGTCATGCACGCGGTGGGGGCGGCGTCGGCGACGGCGCCGGCCCTGACGGGGGAGCAGGCGGCGGCGCTGCACCAGATCGAGACGGCGCTGCGCGGCCCCGACGAGAGCGGGTATCTCCTCCAGGGAGTCACCGGCTCCGGCAAGACCGAGGTCTACCTGGGAGCCGTGCAGGCGACGCTCGAGGCCGGCCGGACGGCGATCGTCCTCGTGCCGGAGATCGCGCTGACCCCCCAGGTCCTGTGGCGCTTTCAGGCGCGCTTCGGCGACGTGGTGGCGGTGCTGCACTCGGCGCTGAGCGTCGGCGAGCGCCACGACGAGTGGATGCGGCTGCGCACGGGAGAGGCGCGTGTCTGCGTCGGCCCCCGCTCGGCTGTGTTCGCCCCCCTTGACGACATCGGCCTGATCGTCGTCGACGAGGAGCACGAGAGCTCCTACAAGCACGAGGGCGACCCGCGCTATGACGCGCGCACGGTCGCCCGGCGCCGGGCCCGCCGCCACGGCGCCGTGCTGGTCGTCGGCAGCGCCACGCCGCGGCCGGAGAGCATGGTCGCGTTGCGCCGTCTGCGGCTGACCCAGCGCGTCGACCACCGGCCGTTGCCCGCGGTCGAGGTGCTCGACATGCGCGGGCGACACCACCCCCTGCACCCGGAGACGCGAATGGCGCTCGCCGACCTGCGCCACGCCGGCGGCAAGGCGATCCTCCTGCTCAACCGCCGCGGCTGGTCGAACTTCCTCTCCTGCCGGGCGTGCGGCCGCGTCTGGCTGTGCCCCAACTGCGACGTGGCGCTCGTGCTGCACCGCAGTGCCGAGTTCGTCGCCTGCCACCATTGCGGTCACCGCGAGCGTGTTCCGGAGCGCTGCCCGGCCTGCGCCTCGGTCTCGGTCGCGCGTCATGGCGCCGGGACCGAGCGCATCGAGCACGAGCTGCGCGAGGCGCTGGGCGCGCGGGAGTTTCCGATCTTCCGCCTGGACGCCGACTCGCCGTCGCTGCCCAACCGGGCCCGGACGCTGCAGGCGTTCGAGGCGGCGCCGGCCGGCGTGCTGGTCGGCACCCAGATGGTGGCCAAGGGCCACGACTTCCCGGATGTCTCGCTGGGGGTCGTCCTCGACGCCGATCAGACGCTGCGCTTTCCGGACTTCCGCGCCGAGGAGCGCACGTTTGCGTTGATCACGCAGCTGGCGGGGCGTACCGGCCGGGGCGCCGTCGGCAGCCGGGTGCTCGTCCAGACCCTGGCGCCGGACGCCCGGCCGATCGGCTTCGCGGTGCACCATGACGCCGACGGCTTCGTCGCCGACGAGCTCGAGCGCCGGGCCGCGTTGCACTACCCGCCGTACGCGTCGCTGATCAAGATCGTCTGCTCCGCCGAGGATGAGCCGCTGGCGCGGGAGACGGCCACCGCCATCCATGCCGAGCTCGCCTCGCTCGACGCAGCGGTGCTCGGACCGGCCCCGCTGTTCCGGCTCCGCGGGCGTGCCCGCAGCCAGCTCGTGGTCAAGGCCATCCAGCGCCGGCCCGCGATCGATGGCGTCGGCCGCGCGGTGGATGCCATCGCGCCGGGTGCGGCCCGGCGGGGCGCGTCGGTCAGCGTCGACGTCGACCCGCAGTAACTGGTCGGCCGAACCTGGTGGCAACGAAGGGACAGGGACGCCTGACCGCGGCGATCGAAGCCCCCGCGGACGTGCACGACGCGGCAAATCACGACGGCGCGCGACGATTTGGCGCGCTTTGGGGCCTGGGCGTGCGCGTGGTGCCAAATCATCTGGAGCGGTGCGGGATTTGGCGCAATCTGCACGTCGCAATCCGGAGCAACGGCCTGAGGAAGCGTCCGGAGCGGGGCGAACCGCCGCGCGCGCCCGTCGTTGCCCGCGCCCAGACCACGGACAGGGCTGACCGACAACGCCACCTCTAAACTGAAAACCCGTGGCCCAGCACGCGACAGATCAGGCACCCCATGACAGCGAGGTGACCGACCTCGAGGAAGAGGAGGTCGAGGCCGAGGAGCAGCTCGATCCTGAGGTCGCGGCTCGCCGTGCCGCGGCGCTGGCGCACGTACGCAAGTTCGGCGACCCGGTGCTCCGGACGCGCTCCCGGCCGGTGGAGCGCTTCGACGAGGCGCTCCGTGACGAGGCCGAGCGGATGGGCCGGCTGATGATCGACTCGATCGGGGTTGGGCTGGCCGCCAACCAGGTCGGCGTGCTGCACCGCCTGCTCGTGTACCGCGTCCACCAGCAGTCGCCGGTGGCCGCGCTGGTCAATCCGGAGATCGAGTGGATGGGGGAGGAGGAGGAGACCCTCGAGGAGGGCTGTCTCAGCCTGCCCAACGTCCATGTCGAGGTCGAGCGTCCCGTCCACATCCGGGTCCGCGCCCTCAACGAGTACGGCGAGCCGGTGCTGATTGAGGCGTCCGGGCTCGAGGCCCGGGTCATCCAGCATGAGATCGATCACCTCGACGGCGTGCTCATCCTCGACCGGATCTCGCGCTCGCAGCGCAAAGAGGCGATGCGGGCGCTGCGCGAAGCGCTGGCCTCGGCCTGAGCCGGCTGTCCGCGCCTCGCTTGCGAACGGTCTATCTCGGAACCTCGGAGTTCGCCGCCGACGTCCTGCGGACGCTGGCGGATTCACCCCACCGCCCGTCGCTCGTCGTCACCCGCCCGGATCGCCCCCGCGGCCGCGGCCGCCGGCTGACGGCGCCGCCCGTCGCCGACGCCGCCCGGGCCCTGGGGATCCCGCTGGAGCAGCCCGAGTCGGTCAACGGCGAGGCTGCCCGCCGACGCATCGCCGCCGAGCGCCCGGACGCGGTGGCCGTGTGCGCGTTCGGCGCCCTGATCAGGGAGCCGCTGCTGTCCGACCACCAGATCCTCAATGTCCACCCATCGCTGCTGCCGCGGTGGCGGGGCGCGGCGCCGATCGAGCGGGCGATCATGGCCGGCGACGAGCGCACCGGGGTATCGATCATGCGCCTGGCCGCCGGACTGGACAGCGGCCCGGTCGGCCTCGTCGAGGAGGAGCCGATCCGGCCGGACGACGACTACGGCGCCCTGGCCGCGCGCCTGGCGGGGATCGGCGGCCACCTGCTGGTCCGGGCGCTCGACGCGTTGCCGGGCGGCCTGTCGTTCCGCGAGCAGGACGAGACGGGGGTGACGTACGCGGACAAGATCACCGCCGAGGACCGGATCCTGCATCCGGAGCGTCCGGCCGAGGAGCTGGCGCGGGTCGTGCGGGCGCTCTCGCCCCATATCGGCGCCGCCGTGATGCTCGCCGACGGATCGCGCCTGGGCGTGTGGCGGGCGCAGGCGCGGCGGGCGGCACCCGGGGACCCCGCCCCCGGGGAGCTCTCGCTCGACGGCGCGGTTCCCATGCTCGGCTGCACTCCGGGGACGCTCGCGCTGGCCGTCGTGCAGCCGCCGGGACGCCGGGCCATGCCCGGCGACGCATACGTCCGCGGTCTGGGCAGGTGAGTCCCCGGACCTCGGCCGCCGCGGTCTCGCCGGCCCGCGCGTGCGCCTACGCCGTCGTCCGGCGCGTGTTCGAGCAGGCCGCCTACGCCGACCGCGCGTTCCACGCCGAGGCGGCCGGCCTCGAGGGACGCGACCGATCGTTCGCGATGGCCCTGGCCTACGGGACCGTCCAGCGACGCGGGACCCTCGACCACGTCGCCGCCCGCCTGATCAGCCGGCCCCTGGCCAAGCTCGACCCGCCCGTCCTGGCGGCGCTGCGCCTGGGGTTGATGCAGCTGTTGCTGATGGACGGCGTGGCCGAGCACGCAGCCGTCCACGAGTCGGTGGAGCTGGCCAAGCGCGACGCCCCGGCGGGCAGCGGGCTGGTCAACGCCGTGCTGCGCCGCGCCACCCGGGAGGGGGCCGACATCCTGGCCGCCGTCGGCGAGCAGACGCCCCCGGCCGCCGCGGTGCGCCATTCGGTGCCGCAATGGCTGGCCGAGCTGTGGTGGCGCGAGCTGGGAGCCGAGCGCGCGCGGGGGCTGCTGGCGGCGGTCAACGCCCCCGCCGAGTCGGCCCTGCGGGTCAACACCCTCGTAACGAGTCCGCCGGCGCTCGCCGGGCAGCTCGGCGTTCCGGCGCACCCGGCGGCCGGGCTCCCGGAGGGCCTCGTGCTCGACGCGCCGTTCGACGCCCACGCCTCCGCCGTATGGGGGGCGGGAGCGATCATGCCGCAGTCCCGCGGCTCGATGACCGTCGCCCGGACACTTGCTCCCCAGCCGGGCGACCGCGTGCTCGACCTGTGCGCCGCCCCCGGCGGCAAGACCACCCATCTGGCGGCGCTGATGGGCGACGAGGGCGAGCTGGTGGCCGTCGAGCGCCACCGCGGCCGGGCCGAGTCGCTGGGCCGCACGCTGGAGCGGATGCACGTGACGTGCGCGACGATCGAGGTCGGCGACGCCGCTCAGCCGCGGCCCGGCAGCGGCTATGACCGGGTGCTCGTCGACCCGCCCTGCAGCGGGCTCGGGACCCTCCAAGCACGGCCGGACCTGCGCTGGCGCACGAATCCGCAGCGGATCGCCGAACTGGCGCCGCTGCAGGCCGCGATCCTGCGGACGGGGGCCCGGGCGACGCGTCCCGGCGGGACGCTCGTGTATTCGGTGTGCACGATCTCCGGCGCCGAGGGCGACGGGATCGTCGACGGGTTTCTCGCCGACACGCCCGGCTGGGAGCGCGAGTCGGTGCGCCAGCTGGCGCCGGATACCGACGGAACCGACGGATTCTTCATCGCCCGGCTTCAGAGGCAGTAGGCGACCGGCCCAGCCCGGTACGACATCCGGGCCGTTAGTCTCCAGCAGGATGAGCGAGACAGCGCCCAAGCTCGGCCCGGTCTGTCCCGGTTGCGGCGAGCCGTGGCTGCGGCCCACCGCAGTCCCGGGGCGCTATCGCTGCGTCTACTGTCTGCGGCGCTACGAGCTCGTATCGGTCTGTCCGAACTGCGGCGAGCATTCCACGATCGTCCGGATGTCGACCACGGCGATCGCCGAGTGCAACCACTGCCACGGCAGCATGCTCCAGGAGGTCTGACGCCATCTCGGCGGCCCGGAAGGTGGCGCTGACCGAGCGGCGCGTGGCGCCGTCGATCCTGTCCGCCGACTTCGCGCGGCTGGGGTCGCGGGTGACGGAGGTGCTGGCGGCCGGCGCCCGGGTCATCCACGTCGACGTGATGGACGGCCACTTCGTCCCGCCGATCACGTTCGGAGCGGTCGTCGTCAGCGCCCTCGCCGACCTCGTCCACGACGCCGGCGGGATCCTCGACGTCCACATGATGGTCGAGCGGCCGGAGCGCCACGTGGCCGACATCGCCACCGCCGGAGCCGACAGCATCACCGTCCACGTCGAGGCCACGCCGCACCTGCACTACACGCTGGACACGATCCGCAAGGCGGGGTGCACGGCCGGGGCGGCGATCACGCCGTCGACGCCGATCGAGACGCTGCGGGACGTCGCGTACGAGGTCCTGGACCTCGCGCTCTGCATGAGCGTGAACCCGGGATGGGGCGGACAGTCGTTCATCCCGCACTCGCTCGCCAAGCTCGAGCGGATGCGCACGGCGCTGCCGCCGGAGGTTGGGCTCGAGGTCGACGGGGGCATCAACCGCGAGACGGCCGGCCCGGTCGTCCAGTCCGGCGCCAACCTGCTCGTAACGGGATCGGCCGTGTTCGGTTCCGACGATCCGGCGGGCGCCTACCTTCAGATCGCCGAGGCCGCCGGCGCGCTCTGAGCCGGCCGGGCCGAGGCGGCCCCCCGCCGGTACAGCATCCACAGCAGCGCCGCCAGGACCGCGGTGGCGCCGAAGTAGCCGAACTCGACGCGATTGACCGCGGCGTGGCCCTGGCCCGGCCCGGTGACGACGAAGATCACGAACAGGGCGGCGGCGGTCAGCCAGGAGGCGGCGGCCCAGCGGGCGCGCCCGCGCGCGAGCGCCGCCTGGTTGAGCGTGCCGGCGACGAGGTGCAGCCCCATGCCCAGGCCGACGACAGCCAGCCCCACACGCTGGTAGGCAAAGCCCTTGTTGCCGAGCACGACCTTCATCACCGGCGGGCCGACGACCAGGAGTCCCAGCGCCACCGCGAGGCCGAAGGCCGCGATCACGAGCACGGTGGTGCGGATTGCCCGGTGAAACTCCGTCGAGTCCTCGCGGGCCTCGAGGCCGGCGAGGTGAGGGAGGATGGAGGTCTGGATCGCCTGGAAGAGCTGGAGCGGCGCGCGGACGATCAGCATCACGTTGAACACGAACCCGGTCAGGCCGGCGGTCAGGTTGGCGGCGCCGCCGGTCTTGCCGGCGATGATCAGCACGCCGGCGTTCATCAGCGTCTGCTCGGCGAGCATGACCCCGACCACCGAGATGGCGAAGTCGGCGCCGTTGCGAAGCGAGAGCTCGCTCGATGCCTCCTCCAGCTGGGCCTGCGCCGGCCCCTCCTGCGAAGCCTCGGCGGCGACCACCTCGATCGTCGCCGCGGCCTCGTCCGAGGGGACGGTCTGGGTGACGCGTGAGAACGCGAACGGGATCACCGCCAGCGAGACAAACGGCGCGATCGCCATGCCCACAGCGACCGGGCCCAGTCCGGAGGCGATGCCCACCGCGGCGGCGAGGGCGGGCGCGAAGCGCGAGGTTGACTCCAGGAACACCAGTCCGCCGTAGAGGGCGAAGCGCTGATGGCCGGCCAGCCAGCCGCGGGCGAAATAGCTGGCGGCGTAGGCCAGGACGCCGATCACCAGCACCCAGTACAGGGTCGAGGAGCCGTTGAACATGCCCTGCTCGATCTGGGGGCGCAGGATGAGGGCGACGATCAGGAAGAGCACGGCGAAGCTGAACTGGATCGTCGCCGGCGTGCGCAGCGAGTGGCC
>DASZMK010000153.1:0-2976 GCA_035551855.1 Solirubrobacteraceae bacterium | reverse complement strand
TGGCAGCGAAACTGGGTCGCGAGATGGTTGATCAGGACGCTCTTGCCTGACCCGGTCACCCCGGCGACGAAAACGCGGTCGGTGTAGCGGATCCCGCTAGGACGGGCTGGGCTCGTCGTCGCCATTGCGCAGGTCGTGGATGCGCTCGAGGGCGCCGTCAAGCTGGCTGTCTTTCTCCTGCAGGCGCTTCTCGAGCTCGCGCCGGCGGCGGTGCTCCAGCCGGAGCTGATCCCCCAGGGCGTCGCGGTCGGTGGCCAGCAGCGCGACGTAGAGCGAGACGGCGGCGAGGGCGAGCACGATCATCAGCGCGCCGTTGCGGCCGAACGGATCAGGCTGCATCGCTGCGCAGGGAGTGGCAGAAGTCGCCGACTCCGGTAAGGAACTCGTCGAGCTCGGCGGGGTCCTTGGGAACCTGGGAGCCGACCATCGCCAGCCCGCTGCGGATGATCGCCGGCGGCATCCCGATTGGGATCGCGTCCTCGAGCTCGTCGTCCTCTGAGTCTTGGAGGCGCTCGAGCACCTCCCATACCTTCTCTGTGCTCTTCATCGTCGGCCTCCTTTGGGGGTGATATCGGGCGGCGCCATGAACATCGGGTCGTTCACGCGCTCGTACTCCTCGTCGGCCTCGGGCCCGGACTCGGGCGGCGCCTCGACGCCGGTCACCGGCCGGGGGCCCTCGTCCTCCTGGGCGGCGAGCAGCCGCCGTCGGCGCGTCCAGTTCGTCAGCCCGTACCGGGTGACCGCGGTCACCAGCAGGATCTCGTCGCCGGCCGCGGCGGCGGCGCGGGTGATGTCGTAGCGGTTCAGGATCCGGGTCAGCGGCGGCGCGATCGTGTCTAGGTCGCGCTCGGTGTGCACCCACGTCTCGGTGTCCTGGGCCCCGACGCGCAACGCCGCGTGCGTCACCTGGCCCTGGATGGTGAGCAGCTCACGGATGCGCTTCTCGTCCCACTCCTCGACGGGGAGCTCGGGCTCCTCGACCTTCGGCGCTTCCGGTGCGCGGCGCGGGTCGAAGTCCGGGCCGGCGTCGGCGACGAAGCTAGCCGCCGAAGAACCCGCCGAAGAACTCCGAGAGGGCTCCTCCTCCTCGCCGGGGCTCTGGCTCTGGCTCCGGCCGTGGAGGTGGGTCGGCGGCGGGGGGCTGCCGCTTCCGGCTGGCGCGTGGCGGGGCTTGTCGCCGGGCTCGGGGCTTGGGCTTGGGCGTCGGGGCGGGTGGGGCCGGTTCTGGCTCGGGCTCATAGGGGACTACCTCCAGCTCCGCGGGCGCCGGCGCAGGCGCGGCCGCGGGCTTGGGCTCGGGGTCGGGTTTCGGGGCCGGCGCGTCGGGCTCCGCGAGCTTTGAGCGGTTGACCTCCCAGCCCTTCCGGAGGTTCGCGAGCTGCCTGGTGCGGCGGCTGGGATCAGGACTCAGGCCCATGGCTGCCCGGAAGGCTCCGGCACACTCCCGGAAAAAACAAGGTGACGCACGTGCTGCACCTGCAGCACCTGCAGCACGTGCTGCACCTGCAGCACCTGCAGCACCTTCTCAAACCGCGATCGGGCCGGTAGGACTGGGGAGACCGATGCGTTCCCCCCAATGCAACTAGGACCGGCACCCATGCGATTCCTCGGATACACCGGCCGGGAGTTCCTGCGGATCGGCTTTGCGGCCGCCGTGTTCATCCTGACCCTCAAGTGGCTCGCCCCGAAGGCGAACGTCCCCGCCCTCAATAGCGCCGTCGAGAAGATCTAGTGACCGCGCTCGAGACGATCGCCCGCCAGCGCGCTGTGGCCCGTGAGCACCGCGGCGCGCGGCGGCGCCGCGCCTACGCCGACATGTACAGCGGCGAGCTGCGCGAGCTGTACCGCCTCCGCGGCCACAACCCCGAAGACCCCCACGTCCAGAAGCTCGTCGACCGGGGCCTGCCGCCGGTCAGCGGCGCCGCCACCGGCAAGGGCGCCGCCTCGTTCTTTCTCAACATGCCCGCGGACGGCACGTACGTCATGAACCCGGGGTATTTCAACCAGGAGACCGAGCGCAACGACGTCCCCCAGCAGTCGTTCCCGTTCACCGGCCTCGGCGGCTCGCGGATGGACAACCGGGTCACCAACGTCGGGATTCTCTCGTTCATCCGGCTGATGTTCGTCGGGACCCTGGTTGTCGGCGGCACCGGCGCGGTCACCGCCAACTACCAGTGGCCGTGGAACGTCGCCAAGCGGATCACCGTCCAGGCCAACGGCCAGACGTCGCTGATGCAGGCCGAGGGTTTGGACTTCCGCGCTCGCCGCCAGCGTCTGTTCCGCAACCCGGCCGAGAGCATCGTCACCGCCCCGGCCACGAGTGCCGCCACCGGCAACCCCAACCCGGGCACGATCGCCAACGGCAGCTACCCGGTCACCCTCGTCTATGACCTGCCGATCGTGCACGACATGACGACGCTGACCGGCGCGCTGTTCGCCCAGTCAGACTCGAACTATCTGAGCTACACGATCGAGCCGGCGCTCCAGGCCGACCTGTTCACCGTCGCCACCGGCGGCACCGTCTCGCTGACCGGCACGTTCTGGCCGCAGCTCACCTACTTCGACATCCCCTACATCGACAGCCAGCAGGGCCGGATGGTCGCGATCCCTGACCTGCGGTGGCTGCACGGCTTCATCGCCGCGAACCTCCCGTTCGCGAACACGGGTGATGTGGTGACCCCCTTAATTAAAAACGCGGGGCAATTAATCAGCTTCTACGAGTACATCGACAACGGGGGTGCCGCGCAGATCTCGTGGCAATCCGCCGTCGACCAGTTCCGCCTGGAGTACGGCGGCAACCGCAAGCCGCTGGTCTGGTCCGGTCCGGCCGGCCAGGGCCCGCTGATGGGCCTCGAGGAGAACGAGCGCAACTACCACGGGCTGATTCAGCCCGGCTACCTCGTGCTCGACCTCGAGAACGACAACCCCCAGCGCGACCTGATCTACCCCCGCGGCGTCAGCGAGCTCCAGGCCGTC
>DASZMK010000152.1:0-34415 GCA_035551855.1 Solirubrobacteraceae bacterium | reverse complement strand
GCCGCCGGCCGCGGGCAGCCATCGCGGCCGGGCGCCCGGCGCGGGCGGATCCGGCCGTGGCGCCCGGAGCGCCCGGTAGATCCAGCCCAGCGCCCCCGCGGCGATGACGAGATACAGCGGGACGAGGAGGTTCGCCGTCGTCCCTCCGGACTGGATGGGGACGCGGAACGGGAGCGTCAGCACCGCCAGCGGTGCCACCAGGCCCGGCCGCCGCGAGAGCATCCCCGCAGCGGCGACCAGCACCGCGATCGCGACGAGCGCGCCGACGGCCGCCACCAGCGGATGCCGGTGCACCACCCCCAGCTGGGGAGATCGCCAGATCTCGGCCAGCAGCAGCACCGGCGCCAGGACGAGCGCCGCCAGCATGGCCAGCGCCCGGGCGCGCCGGTCAGGCGTCAGCAGGACGAGCGCCGCCAACACAGCTACGACGATCACGCCGGCCTTCGGCAACGGTCCTGTGAGAGCGGCGAACGCGATCACCAGATGTCACATCATCCACTACCCTCTTGCGTCATGCCCTCTGCGAAGTTCGCGGTGGCCGTCGGGCTGATCGCGCTTTCGCTGTCAGCGTGTGGGACGACTTCCAAGCCGGAGGCCGGCACACCGGCAGCAATCGCCACGAGTCACCAGGGTGTCGACGACCCCAGCACGAAGCACATCCTCTGCCTCCAGCAGAAGCACATCGCCGTCCGCCCGGAGCAGGTCACCGTCGCCGGCCAGAGCCTGCCGGGCTTCCAGGTCGGCGCCCTGCCGTACGGCCCGACCGTCAGCTTCGAGCCCACCCCCGGCGACGCGCAGGGCGTCCAGATCCACGGCCAGGCGCAGCCGGCCGAGGTGATCGGCTCGGCTCTGCTCTACCCCAACCTGGCGTCGGACTCGCTGCTGACCAAGGTCGAGGACTGCGTGGCCCAGGGGGTCTCCGGTTGATGCTCCGGCGTCCGGCGACGGACGCGCTGGCGGCGTCGATGACCGACTTCCCGTCACGCCCCGCGACCTCGGCTCCGGCCTCCACCGCGGACGCTCGTCACGGCTCTCCGCACGCGGCGCGCAACTTCTATCTCGCACTCGCCGGGGCATGCCTGCTGATCGGCGCGCTCTCGCTGGTCGTCCTCCCCTCCACTCCCAGCTATGACCCCTGGTCCTGGCTGCTATGGGCGCGCGAGATCATCCATGGGCACCTGACGATCACGACCGGCGGGACGTCGTGGAAGCCGCTGCCGATGATCTTCACGATTCCGTTGGCCCTGTTTGGGAATGCGGCGCCGGACCTGTGGCTCGTGGTCGCCCGGGCCGGCGCGCTGGCGGCGGTGGTGATGGTGTTCCGACTGTCCTTCCGGCTTACGCGCCAGGTGGGCGGCCCCCCCGGCGAGCCCGGCCAGGAGCTGGGCCGGCTCACGGCCATCGCCCCGGCTCTGCTGGCGGGGGTGCTCGCGGCGGTCGTCCTCACCCTGTCGGCGTCGGGTGCGTTCGTCTCCTCCAACACCCTGGGCTACTCGGAGGGGTTCGCCGCCGCGCTGCTGCTGATCTGCATCGAGCGCCACCTCGACGGCAGGCCGCGCCAGGCATTCCTGGTGGGGTTCTTCGTCGCGCTGGACCGCCCGGAGATCTGGCTGTTCTGGGGCCCGTACGGGCTGTGGCTGTTCTGGCGGGACCCGGGAGCGCGGGTGATGGTCGCCGTGGCGTTCATCCTCATCCCCATCTGCTGGTTCCTCCCGGTCTATGCGGGATGCGGATCGTTCACCTGCAGCGTGAGCCGCGCCAGCCACCCCAGGTCCAACAGCTACGCGTACGCGTCCAACCCGTTTCTGGCCGAGCTGGAGAAGGGAGCCTGGCCGACGATGCTGCTGCGCATCAAGGTCGTCGCTGCGCTGGTGGTGATCGTCGTGGCCGGCCTCCTGTGGCGGACCCGCCGCCGGATGGGCCTGGTGGGGCTGCTCACCGCCGAGAACCGGGCCCGGCTCACCGCCGCGCTCCTGGCCCTCGGCGGCCTGGCGTGGTTCGTGGTGATCGCCATCATGACCCAGGCCGGGTTCTCCGGAAACAACCGCTATCTGGTCCTCGGCTCGGCGATGGTCGACATCTGCGGCGCGGTCGGCCTTGGCTGGGCGGCGCGGGAGCTCGCCGGGGTGGCGGCGCGACGGCTGTCGGCGCGGCGTGGCGCCGGTTCGGCAGCGACGACCGGCGGGCTGCAGTGGGCCGCGACCGGACTGGCCGCACTCGTCTTCCTGTTCGGACCCAACTGGATCGGCTCGAACCTGATCTCGATCCCCCGGACGCATGGCTCGCTCGTCTACCAGGCGCGCCTGCGCCAGGGCATGAACGCGATCATCGCCCGGTTCGGCGGCGCCAAACGGGTCCTGGCCTGCGGCAGCGTGATGACCGAGGGCTTCCAGGTCCCGATGGTGTCCTGGGCTCTGGGCGTGGCCACCACCCGGATCGAGGCCCCGCCGGCCACCCCGGCCCCCGAGTCGGCGGCCGAGGCGCCCAACGTGATCCTGCAGACGCGGGACACCCGCTCGGCGCATCTGCTCCCGCTGCTGCGGACCTGGCCGACCGTCGCCTACCACTACGTCGGCACCAGCGGCCACGTCCGCATGTTCACCCACCACTGCTCCGGCAGAGCGACATGAGGCCGACGGGCGTCCGCTGATGGCCACGGTCACCGCTCCCCAGCCCGGCGTCGGCTCGCCCGGGGCGCCTCGGCCGGACGCCGCCTCCATCCTGCCGGAGCGACTGCAGCGCGTTCCGGCCTGGCTGTGGATCAGCGGCGGGCTGATCGCCCTGATGGCGTTGTCGGCGTACGTGCGCACGCGCTACATCGGTGGCCAGTTCTGGATGGACGAGGCGATCACGACCGGGATCTCGCTGCACCCGCTGAAGGTGATCCCCGGGGTCCTGCGCTACGACGGCAACCCGCCGCTGTACTACATGCTGCTGCACGTCTGGATGTCCATGTTCGGCGACAGCGAGAACGCCACGCATTCGCTGTCGGTGCTGCTTGGGGTGCTGACGATTCCGGTCGGCGGGTGGACGGCCTGGACGCTGTTCGGCCGGCGGACCGGAATCATGGCGGCGCTCCTGTTCGCGTTCAACGCGTGGCTGACGGCCTACGCACAGGAAACGCGCATGTACGAGCTGATGGCGCTCCTCGGCGTGGCCGCGGCGGCCGGCTTCCTCCTCGGCTTCGTCTACCGCCGGCGGCGCTACCTCCTCCTGTTCGGCGGGGCACTGACGCTGATGCTCTACACCCACTCGTGGGGGGCGTTCTTCTTCATCGGCTCGGCCATCTCGCTGATCCCGGCCCTGGTCGCCACCGACGACCGGCGCGGGCTGCTGCGCGACGCGATCATCACGTTCGCCGCTGCCGGGATCCTGTACCTGCCGTGGGTCCCGACCCTGCTGTTCCAGGCGGCCAACACCGCCGCGCCCTGGGATAACCCGCCCCGGTTCGGCGCGCCGATCCTGCTGTCCCGCGGCGTCCTGGGCGGAGATCGGATCACGATGGTCCTGATCGTCCCGGCGGCGATCGGCATCGCCCCGCTGCTCATGCGTCGCCGTCGGCGGTCGCTGGAGTGGACGGCCGCGTGGACGCTGCTCGCCCTGGTGATCACGACGCTGGCGGTGGCCTGGGTGGAATCGCAGCTCAACCCGGCATTCGTGGTCCGGTACTTCGCGCCGGTCATCGGTGCGCTTCTGCTGCTGATCGCCTGGGGCTGTGCCCGGGCGGGCGTACTGGGGCTCGTCGCCGTCGCCCTGGCGATCGCGTTCCTTGCCAATCCGACCACGTACACGCCCCAGAACAAGAGCGACATGCGCGACCTGGCCGCCGAGATGTCGCCGCTGCTGCGTCCCGGCGACGAGGTCGTGGTCGGTCAGCCCGAGCAGACCCCGCTGGCCTGGTACTACCTGTCCGGCGGGCTGCGCTTCGCCAACAGCGCCGGCACCGTCTCCGATCCCCGCTACATGGACTGGGTCGGCGCGCTCAAGCGCCTGACCGACGCCAACCCCCAGCGCACGGCGGCCGCGGTGCTGGCTCGCCTGGCACCGGGGCAGGATCTGCTCTATGTCCGGCCGCTGACCGAGGGGGCGCAGAACTGGGAGGCGCCGTGGACCCAGATGGTCCGCCGGCGCGCCGCACAGTGGGGCGAGGTCCTGACCAACGACGTGGCCGCCGGAAGGCTCAGGCCGATCGCCTGGGCACCGCACCGGTATCGCGGTGCATGCTGCGTCGGCAACAGCGCCGTGCTTTACCAGAAGGTCGGCTAGCCGGGGTCGACCGCGCGGCCCCCAGATGCCCCGATGACCACCGCCACTCCCCCCCGTCGCCCCAGCGTCCGCGGAGCCCTCGGCTCGCTGCTCGAGGTGCCACCGATCGTCGAGATCCACGCGCCGGCCTGGTTCGAGCGGCTGCCCCGGAGGCTGACGACCGCCGGCATCCTGCTCGTTCTGGTGGCGATCTCGGCCGTCGTGCGCACGCGCGCGCTCCACGGGCAGCTGTGGTTTGAGGAGGCGATCGCCACCGGGGTGGCCCACCACTCGATCGGCGCGCTTCCGGGTGTGGTTCGCCAATCCGGGTCAGCGCCGCTGTACTACGTGCTGCTCCATGTCTGGATCGACCTCTTCGGCGTCGGTCAGACCGCCACCCACGCGCTGTCGCTCATCATCGGCCTGCTCACGATTCCCATCGCGATGTGGGCCGGGTGGAGCATCGCCGGGCGGCGCGCCGGCATCTTCGCGGCGATCCTGTTCGCGTTCAGCTCGTTCCTGACGCGCTATGCGCAGGAGACCCAGCCGTACGAGCTGATGGTGCTGCTCGGCCTGCTGACGACCATGGGCTTCGTCCACGGGCTCGTCTACCGGCGGCGACGCTGGCTGTGGCTGTTCGCCGCCGGGCTCGCGCTGATGCTCTACACCCAGGGCACCGCGGTCCTGTACTGGTTCGGCGCCGGAGTGGCCGTGGTTCTGGTCTGGCGCGCCGCCGCCGCGAACGTCCGCCGGGGCATTCTCCGCGATGCCCTGCTGTGCTTCGGCGCCGCGCTCATCGTCTACCTGCCGTGGCTGCCGACGACCGTCAGCGAGATCGCGCATGACACGGCGCCGTTTCACTACGCCCCCCTCCTGGGGTTCACCGTTCCCAGCCAGATCCTCGGGTCGGAGCGCGTCGACGTCACGCTGCTGATCGCGGTGGTCGCGGGCGTCGTGCCGCTCGCAGTCGCGGGCCGCCGGCGGTCGCCGGAGGCGATGGCGATGTGGTCGCTGATGGCGATCCCGGCGGCGGCGCTGGCACTGGGGCGGGTCGCCGGCCTCATCGCGCCGGTCTGGGCGTGGCGCTACTTCGCCGCCATCCTCCCCCCGCTTCTCCTGTTCGCCGCCCTGGGCTCCGCCCGGGCCCGGGTGCTGGGGGTCGCCGCAATGGTCTTCTGCGTCGCCTTCCTGGCCAACCCCGCCTCCTTCGCTCCATCCTACAAGAGCGACATGCAGGACCTGTCGGCCGAGATGTCGCCGCTGCTGCACCCCGGTGACCTCGTGGTCGTCGCCCAGCCGGAGCAGACGCCGCTGGCCTGGTACTACCTGCCCGGCAGCCTGCGATTCGCGACCGCATCCGGGCCCGTCGCCGACCCCAGCTACATGAGGTGGTCCGGGGCCATGAGCCGCCTGCAACGCGTCGCCCCACCGTCGGTCCTGGGCCCTCTGGTTGCTAGTCTCAAACCCGGCCAACAGCTGCTGTATGTGCGTCCGTTGACCGAAGGCGCCAAGAACTGGAACGGGGCCTGGACCCAGCTCGTGCGGCGGCGCTCCGCCCAGTGGGGCCAGATCCTGACCAGCGATGTCGCCGAGGGAAGGCTGAAACCGATCGCCTGGGCGCCCCACAACTACCGAAGCGCGTGCTGCGTGGCCAGCGCGGCAGTGCTCTACCAGAAGGCCTCATAAGCGACTGAGACGATGACTGAGACCAACCCCACAGAGACCACCACCGGCGGCGCAGACATCACGCCGGAGCACCCCGTCGTCGTCCTCGGCGCCGGCCCCGCGGGACTGACCGCCGGCTATCTGCTCGCCAAACAGGGCAAGCCCGTGATCGTGCTGGAGTCGACCGACCAGGTCGGCGGCATCGCCCGCACCCAGGTGCGCGACGGCTACCGCTTCGACCTCGGCGGCCACCGCTTCTTCACCAAGGTCAAGGAGGTCGACGACCTCTGGCACGAGATCATGAAGGAGGAGTTCCTCAAGCGCCCGCGTCAGAGCCGGATCTACTGGAACGACAAGTTCCTCGAGTACCCGCTCCAGGGCATGGACGTCATTCGCAAGCTGGGACCCGTCGAGCTCACCCGGTGCTTGATTTCCTATTTTGTCGCGGCGATCAAGCCCAAGGGTCGTGAGGACACGTTCGAGGCGTGGGTGTCCAACCGCTTCGGCAAACGGCTGTATCAGCACTTCTTCAAGACCTACACCGAGAAGCTGTGGGGCGTGTCCGCCGACGAGATCCGCGCCGAATGGGCCGCTCAGCGGATCAAGGGCCTGTCGTTCTTCTCCGCCGCCAAGGCCGCGTTCTTCGGCAATGAGGGCAACAAGATCAAGTCGCTGATCTCCGAGTTCAACTATCCCCGGTTCGGGCCCGGCCAGATGTGGGAGCAGATGACCGCCGATATCCGTGAGCAGGGGGGCGAGATCCGCCTCAACGCACCGGTGACGCGGCTGCGGATGGCCGACGGGCGGGTGACCGAGGTCGTCGCCGGAGGGGAGACGCTCCACCCCTCACATGTCATCTCGTCGCTGCCGCTGCGCACGACGGTGGGGATCACCGAGCCGGAGGCACCGCTTGAGGTTCGTGACGCCGCGCGCGGCCTGCGCTACCGCGAGTTCCTCACGGTGCTGCTGGTGATCGAGGGCGGGGACCTGTTCCCGGACAACTGGATCTACATCCATCAGCCGGGCGTCCGCGTGCTGCGTATCCAGAACTTCAAGTCCTGGAGCCCGTGGATGGTGCCCAACGACTCCGATGCCTCGATCGGCATGGAGTACTTCTGCTTCGAGGGCGACGACCTGTGGAACACGCCGGACGACGATCTGGTCGCGATGGCGTCGCAGGAGATCGAGAAGCTGCATCTGGCCAGCGCCGGCAACGTCAAGTTCGGCTTCGTGGAGCGTGTCCACAAGGCGTATCCGATCTATGACGAGCTCTACGCCGAGCGTGTCGCCACGATCCGGGGCTGGCTGGAGACGATCTCCAACATCACCCAGGTCGGCCGCAACGGGCTGCACCGGTACAACAACTCCGACCACTCGATGCTGACCGCGATGCGGGCGGTCGACAACATCCTCCTGGGCACCCACCACGACATCTGGGCGGTCAACGCCGAGAGCGTCTACCACGAGGAGCACCAGGAGAACGAGGATCCGTACCGGAACCCGCCGCAGACGCCGGCCATGGAGCAGCCACTCGCGTCCGAGCGCTGATGGCCGGCCGCTGGGTGTCCCGGCGGGTCAGCCGGGCGGTCCGCTGTCTGACGGCGATCCTGGTGCTGGCCGGCTCGCCGGGCTGGCTGGTGCTGAACGCACCACCGGCGCTCGCGGCCAAGCACTCCGGCGGGGCGGCGTCGAGCACGGCGGCCTCCGGGCCGACCGCGACCGCCGCCGCGACGACACCGGCCACGGCGACCACGGCGACGAGCAACCCGCTCTCCGGCGGCGTCAACCCGGTCTCGCCGGTCCCCACGACGACCAGCACCACCCCCACCGCCGTCGCCACCAACTCCACCGCCACGGCGGGCGGCAGCAGCCTGAGCACGGGCAGCGCGCTGGCAATCGTCGTCGGCGCGGTCGTCCTCATCGGCGGGATCTCGTACTTCATCTGGCGCGACGCCCGCCGGCGGGCCCCCGTGCGCGGCCGCCCCGGCGATGCGCTGGCCGGTGACGGCCGCCGCACCGGATCAAAGCCGCCGCCCAAGCCGCGGAAGCTGAGCCCGGCGGAGCGGCGGCGGCGAAAGCGGGGGCGGGCGCGGCGGTAGCCCTCGCGGGCGGCGATCCGGGCGGGATGCCGCCGCCGACCGCGTCGAGCCCCCCTCTGTCCGGGATGCCGCCGCCGACCGCGACGAGGCCACCGGTGTCCGGGTGCCGCCCCTGAGCACACCCGCGCTGCCGTTGCACCGGATTTCTACGTGCATGATGCGCCAAATCGCGACTGCGCCGGATGATCTGGCACCACATGCACGCCCAGCCCTCAATCCGCGACAAATCTCCTGACGCTCCGTAGATTTGTCGCGTCCTGCAGGTCGCGCGGCGCGCCGATCGCTCCCGGCCGTCACCGCTGCGCGGAAACCGCGAGCCTGCGCCGAGCCCGCACCAGCTGGCGGTCGATGGTGCGCGTCGTCGCGCCGGTCGCCTCCGCCATCTCGGTGTAGCTCCAGCCGAGGGCCTGCAGCCAGACGAGCCGCTGCTGCCGCTCTGGGAGCAGCCTCACCGCATCGAGCTGTGCGCGGTGGTCCGCGGTCTCCTCCGGCCCGGGTGCGGTTGCGAGCTCATGGAGCTCGCGCGTGTCGTCGAGCAGTTCCTCGAGAAAGACCTCCCGGCTGCCCCGCCGGGTCAGCCGGACCGCCTCCCGCACGGCTGTCGTCACCAGCCAGGGCACCGCCTTGTCCGGGCACACGCGCGAGCGGTCGCGCACCAGACGCGTCCAGGCCGTCTGACACGCGTCCTCGATCACGGGCTCCGGGGCTCGCACGTTGTGCCGAACCAGACGACGCACCCGCGCAGCGTTGTCCACGTAGATCCCACCGACATCGACGCCCGCCGCCATCGACCCGTTGTCCCGTCCCAGAACCACCATCGCAGCCTCCGAGTCCAATTGAGACTAATTATTTGCGATTGAAGCTACCACGCACGAATGGCGTCGGCTAGTCTATTTGGGACTTATTTGGCTCAATTAGATTCAGTCAAGGAGGTACACCGTGGATGCTGCGAGCGTCGGGGCCGTGACGGCTCATCCGGATCTGCAGGGGCTCCCCGGCAGCAATGTGCTGCAACAGCTGGTCAACGGCGCCGAGGCGTGGGCCCTGGTGATCGCGCTGCTCGGCGCCTTCATCGGTGCGGGTCTGTGGGCGGTCGCGTCTCATACCCACAACCATCACTACGCGGGGCGCGGTCGGATGGCCGCGCTGATCTCAGGCGCCGCCGCGCTGGTCGTCGGCGCCGCGCCCGGGCTCGTCAACTTCTTCGCGCATCTGGGAGCGACGGCCAAGTGAGCGGGGTCACCAGGGGGGTCGCGTTGATGGCGGTCGTGGCGGCGGTCTGGATGGGTGTGTCGGCAGCCCCGGCTCAGGCGTTCAGCCCAGCCGGTGCCGTCTGCTCGCTCACGGGGCTCGTCAGCACCTGGGTCTCAAAGGCGTGCGACGTCGCCTCTCATCCCGGCCGCGTGATCGGCGCCGGCAAACAGCTGCTGGGCGGACATCTCGGCGGCGCCCTGGAGACGTTGACCGGTACGGCGGCCAAGACGGCGACGGCGACCGTCGGACTGGCCGCCATCGCCACCTCCGCCGTGGGCGGGGCGCGGTACCTGCTCCAGGCGACGGCGAAGGTGATTGGGGCCACGACACGTCCCAACCTGACGAGCACCTGGTTCTCGGCCGCCTATTGGCGGATGGCGGCGGTGTCGGCGCTGCTGACGCTTCCGTTCCTGTTCGCGGCGGCGGTTCAGGCGATGATGCGCTCGGATCTTGCTCTCCTCGCCCGCGCCGCGTTCGGCTACCTGCCCCTCGCCTTCCTCGCGGTGGGGGTGGCGGCGCCACTGACAATGTTGCTCCTGGCCGGTTCCGATGAGATGTCGACCCTCGTCTCGAGCGCGTCAGGACAGGCCGGCGCCGCCTTCCTCGGCCGGGCGATGGGCATCGGCAGTGCCGCCAGCCTGATCAGCCGCAGCGTCTTCGTGGCCTTCTTCATGGCGCTGCTCACGGCGGGCGTGACGATCTCGCTGTGGGTGGAGCTGATCGTCCGCAGCGCCGCCGTCTACGTGATCGTGCTGATGCTGCCGCTGTTCTTCGCCGCGATGGTGTGGCCCGCGCGGCGCATCTGGGCGGCGAGAGCCGTCGAGGTGCTCGTCTCGCTGATCCTGTCGAAGTTCGCGATCGTGGCTGTGCTGGCCCTGGGCGGCGCCGCGCTCGGCCATGACACCTTTCCCGGTCCGGCCGCGATGCTCACCGGAGCCACGCTCGTGATGCTCGCGGCACTGTCGCCATGGGCGCTGATGCGGCTGCTGCCGCTGCACGAGATCGCCGGCGCTGCCGCGGGTGGCCTGCGCCCCGGCGGCGGGCGCGGGTTGATGACCACCGCCGAGCGGGCCGACGTGGCCGCGGACGTGGCCGGCGACCTGCCGCGGCGGCTGCGAGCCCTGGCGGAGCCCGGCCTCGAGGACATCGCGCCCGGGGATGCGCCGGCGGCGGTTGAAAGTGCGCCGCTGACCGGCGGCGAACCTCGGGAGGCTGCCGCGGAGCCTCCGTCGTCGGACGGCGTCCCGGAGGCGAGCGGCGATGCGGCCACGGACGACGCGGTCCCGGGCGCTCCGCACGCCGGCCGCGCCGATGAACGCCCACCCATGCCGGAGGTCCTCCGGGCGCCCAGCAACAGCTGGCGGACGATGGACCTCGGCCCGGAGGAGTTCCGGTCTGGCCGGCCGCTGCTGGACAATGCGGAGGAGGCCGATCCACAACGGGGCGCGGAGGAGGCCGATCCACAACGGGCCGCGGAGCCGCCGGCGCCCGCCGACCCGCCGCTCCCTCCCACCGCCGACCCACCGCTCCCTCCAACCGCCGACCCGCCGCTCCCTCCAACCGCCGAGCCGCCACTCCCTCCGCCCAGCGACCCGCCCCTGGAGGAGGAACCGTGACCGACCGGCGCGTCACGTACACGTTCGGGCCGCTGGAGCGCCGCGGGATACTCGGCCCGGTGCGGGCCGGACAGGCCCTCCTGCTCGCCGTTGCCGCCGTCAGCGCGATCGTCGTCGTCGACGAGATCCCCTCGGCGACGGGTGTCCTGCTCGCGATGGCGCTGCTGGCGGTCGCGACGGCGGCCTCGTTCGCGCCGCTGAGCGGGCGGCCCGTCCAGGGGTGGATCCCGGTCTGCGGGGCGTTCGTGCTGCGGCTCGTGGCCGCCCGGGGGCGCTGGCGGTCACGGGCTCCCGGCGCCGGGACGCTGGCCGGCCGGCTCGGGCGCCGCGAGGCCGACCTGCTGGATCCGCCCGCGGACCCTCCGCTCGCGATCGGCGACGTCCGGATCCAGTCGGCGTCGTACGCAGGGCGCCAGATGGGGACGCTCGTCGAGCGATCCGGGCGACGGCTGACGGCGGTCCTGGCCTGCCGAGGATCGGCGTTCTCCCTCCTTGACGAGGACGCGCAGGAGCGGCGGCTGGCGCGGTGGGGGCTCGTGCTCTCCGGGTCCGGCGGGACGGCGATCCGCCGGCTTCAGTGGGTGGAGCGGACGGCGCCGGCCCAGGGCGATGAGATGGCGCGCTGGCTCCACTCCGAGCGTGACCCGTCCGTGCCCCTGCGCGGCACCGCGATGATCGAGTCCTACCTGGAGCTGATCTCCACCAGCGCCAGGGTCACCCAGGAGCACGAGATCCTCGTGGCGATCCAGGTCGACGCGCGACGGGTCAGGGAGCGGGGCTCCGGCGCCGTCATGCGCGCCCTCGTGGAGCAGACCGAGCACGTCGCGCACGCGATTGAGGCGGCCGAGGTCCATGTCCTCGGCGCGCTCAGTCCCGGCCATCTGGCGCGAGCGGTGCGAGTCGCGTTCGACCCGTACGCCCGCGGAGAGATGGCGGTCGTGGAGGCTGCCGACACCCAACGCGACGGACTGCGAGAGGTCAACTCCTGGCCGCTCGGCACCCGCGAGGCGTGGGATCACTACCAGAGCGACGGCGCCCTCCATGCGACGTACTGGATCGGCTCATGGCCGCGGATCGACGTCACGCCGCTCTTCATGGACTCGCTCCTCGGACCCTCCGGAGCCGTCCGCGCGGTGGCCGTCACGTTCGAGCCGCTCGCGACCGAGCGCTCCACGCGTGAGGTGGAGGCCGCGATCACCCGGGACCGGGCCGACCGCGAGCTGCGCGCACGGTTCGGCCAGGCGGAGACGGCTCGGCAGCGACAGGCCGCCGAGGCCACCAAGCGGCGCGAGGCGGAGCTCGCGGCAGGGCACGCCGAGGTTCGCCTGAGCGGCTTCGTGACCGTGTCCGGGCGCGATCGCGATGATCTGCGCCGCGCCTGCTCCGAGGTCCTCGAGCACGCGGCGCGAGCGCGCCTGGAGCTCCACCGGCTGTACGGGCAGCAGGCGGAGGCGTTCACGTTCACGCTCCCGCTCTGCCGAGGGCTGCGATGACCGCGCGATCGGCGGAACGACCCGGGCACCGCGTCACCACGCGCCACGCCCAGGCCGTCTACCCGTTCGTCAACGCCGGCGGGCTCGGCGGCCGCGGCGTGTACGTCGGCCGCGACTCCGGAGGCGGAGCGTTCTGCTACGACCCGTGGGTCCTGTACGGCGAGGGGACGCTGGATGACCCCAACGTGATCGTGCTCGGCAAGCTCGGGCAGGGCAAGAGCGCGCTCGTCAAGACCCTGCTGTGGCGGATGCTGCTGTTCGGCCGGCGCGCCTTCGTGCTCGACGTCAAGCGGGAGTACGGGCCACTGTGTGACGCGGTCGGCGTGACGCCGATCTCGCTCGTGCCCGGCGGAGGGGTCCGGCTCAACCCGCTGGCCTCCCGCCCGGAGGAGCACGCCCAGCTCGAGCTGCTGCGAGCCGTCACCGCGTCGGCCCTCGGCGAGTCGCTGACCCAGGTGGAGGCGGCCGCCCTGCGCGAGGCGCTGCGAGTGGTGCGGCGCCGGGGGAGCGAGGAGCCGACGCTGCCGGAGATCGCCTCGCTCCTGTTCACGCCGGTCGACGCGATGGTCGACCAGCTCCAGACGACCGAGCAGGCGCTGGCCGCCGACGTGCGCCGGGCTGCGCTCGCGCTCCAGGACCTGTGCGAAGGGCCGCTGCGCGGGATGTTCGACGGCCCCACCACGCCCGGTCTCGACCTGGACGCCAAGCTGCTGGTGCTGGATCTGCACGCCGTCCGGGACTCGCCGGCGGTCGGCATCCTGATGGCCTGCGCGAGCGCGTGGATCAGCGCGCTGCTCGCCCGCACCGCCCAGCGGCCCGGCCGGGAGCGGCTGATCAACGTGGCCGACGAGTCCTGGAAGATCGTGCAGCACACCGGGCTGGGGGAATGGTTTCAGTCGAACTTCAAGCTGGCGCGGCAGTTCGGCGTGATGAACCTCGTCGTGCTGCACAAGCTCGCCGATCTCCAGGCGGCCGGGGACGCGGGATCCCGGGCCGCTCGCATCGCCGAGGGCCTGATCGCCGACGCCTCAACCCGCATCGTCTACCACCAGGATGAAGGCCAGGTGCCGCTGACGCGGTCACTGCTGGGGCTATCCGACAGCGAGGCCCGGCTGATCTCGCTGCTCTCCGCGGGACAGGCCCTGTGGCGGGTCGGGGCGCGGTCGTTCGTCGTGGCGCACCGCCGGTCGCAGATGGAGACGCGTCTGACCGACACCGACGCGGGCATGAGCGCCACCGTGTCGGGGAGGCGCCGAGGATGAACGCGCGGCATCCGGCCGCGGTCTCCGACGGGGCGGTCCTGGCGATCGTCGGCCTGGTCGTCGCCGTCGCCGGCGGGATCTGGCTGTGGGGCGGGGTGGCGGGAGCCGTGTTCGGCCGGGGCTGGGCGGCGGTCTCCTCGAGCGGCGTACTGACGGTCATCACCCACCTGCCGCGAACGCTGGGGGATCCGGCCCGGGCGTGGCCGCGCGGAGCTCGCCGGCTCCTGCCGGGGACGGCGGGCGTCTATGGGGCGTTGGTGCTGGTGCTGGTCCTCGGTGGCGCCGCAGCCACCGTCGCGGTCCGGATGGGTCTTGCCAGCCGGCCGGCCCGCAGCCGCCGCGGTGGTGCCCGCTGGGCCGGCGGCGGCGAGCTGCGACCGCTGCACAGCGCGTCTGGGGTGAGGCGATCGGCCACCCGGACGGCGGGGCGGCTCGCGCTGGGGCGGTACCGGGGTCGGCTCCTGTACGCCGAGGAGCGCCACGCCCTGGTGGCCTTCGGTCCTCCCCAGTCCGGCAAGTCCGCCGGACTCGCGGTCCCGGCCTTGCTGGAGTGGGACGGCCCGGCCGTCGCGTCCTCGATCAAGACCGACCTGCTGGCCTGCACGCTCACGCGACGCCGCGCGCAGGGGGAGGTGTTCGTATTCGATCCGTTCGAGCTGGCCGGCATGCCGGCTCAGACATGGTCGCCTCTGGGCAGCGCCCGCGCCTGGGACGGGGCGCTCGAGGTCGCGTGGCGACTGGCCGCGGCCGGCGAGCTGGACCAGCGCGGGGTCGAGGGCGGGGACTTCTGGGCGATCGCCGCCGAGCAGCGACTCGCGCCTCTCCTGTTCGCCGCCGCGCGAGCCGGGCTGGGCATGGACGCCGTCGTGCGCTGGGCGTACGGCCAGGGGTCACGCGAGCTGTACGAGACGATCTCGCAGCTGACGGGGTCGGCCCGTGACGAGCGGGAGCTTGAGGATGCCCACGCCGCCTACGACGCAGTGCGGGCGTTTGAGGGGCAGGCCGACCGGACGCGGTCCTCGATCGAAGCGACCGCTCAAGGACTGCTGCGGGCCTACCGCTTCGCCCGCGTGCTGCGGTCGGCCCGGTCGTGCGAGATCTCAGCGGATCGCCTGCTCGATCAGCGGGCCACGCTGTACCTCATCGGCGACGCCAAGGCATCCAAGCTCCTGCGCCCGATCTTCCTCGCCCTGCTGTCGGAGATCGTCGACCGGGCATACGAGCGGGCGACGCTGGCCGGCGGCCGGCTCGAGCTGCCGCTGCTGCTGTGCCTGGACGAGGCCGGCAACGTGGCGCCGCTTCCCAATCTGGCCGAGATCGCGTCGACGGCGCCCAGCCACAACATCCAGCTCGTCTCGATCTTCCACGACCTCGCCCAGGCCCGCAGCCGCTACGGACGGCAGGCGGAGACGGTGGTCAACAGCCACCGCGCCCGGATGCTGCTGCCGGGAGTGGCGGATCTCGACACGCTGCGCTACTTCTCAAGCCTCGCCGGCGAGGAGGAGACGCCGGAGACGACCCGCACCACCGGCGCCGACGGCGCCAGCCGCACCCGCGGCATCCGACGCCGGCCGCTCATCGCGCCAGAGGAGCTGCGTCAACTGGACGCCGGGCAGGCCCTCCTGCTCTACGGGCGCCTCGCCCCGGCCGTGGTTCGCCTGCGGATGTGGTTTGCCGATCGCCGGCTGCGGCGACTGGCCGCGGGGCAGAAGGCGACAGGCGACATCCACGATGCGAGGGCGGCATGAACTGGCGGGGACCAGATGACTGGCACGACGATCTGCCCCAGGACGACGGCTGGTCCGACGAGGAGGGCATCCGCTGGCCGCTGACGTGGCGGGGGCTCCTGCCCCGCGAGCGGTGGCTGTGGTTCGAGCGGCTGTGGAGCGACGTCTGCTCCCTGCGCGATCGCTACCGGCTCGCGGTCCGCTCGCGGTGGTGGGAGGACGACATCCAGGTGGAGGCGCTCGCAGCGCTCGCGGCCTGGACCGACCGCTACGACTCCGGCGAGTGGGACGATCCGCCGGGAAAGCTGGCGCTCCTATTCGACGTCGAGCGGGTGGCCACGCTGCTTCGCGACGGGATGGATCCGTTTCACCCGGACCGCGACCGGCTGGCGTTCGTTCGCCACCTGATCGACCTCGGCTGTCAGCCGCCACCGGGCCGGCGGGTGGAGGAGTGACCACCGAACGGCTCAGGGTGCAGAATCACCCCAGTGGATCTGCGACAGCATGTCTTTCCCATGGGGGCGGGGATCACGCTCCGCCAACTCGACGAGGACCCCCACCCCGCGCTGGCGCGTTTGCGCCGGTCTGAGCCCGTCTCCTGGCTCGCCAGCCTCGGCGGATGGCTCGTCACGCGCCATGACCTGGTGCTGACGGCGATGCGCGACGCCGCCACGTTCACCGTCGACGATCCGCGGTTCTCGACCGCCCAGGTGGTGGGACCGAGCATGCTCAGCCTCGACGGGATCGACCACGCCCGCCATCGCGCCGCGTTCGTGGCGCCGTTCCGCGCAGGCGAGGTGAAGCAGCGGTTTGCCCAGGTCAGCACCGACGAGGCCGAGCGCCTCACGGAGCGGCTCGTGCCCGGCGGGGGCGCCGACCTGCGGCGGGCATTCGCCGGGCCGATGGCCGCCGCGATCGTCACCAGGGCCCTCGGCCTCGGTGCAGACGAGGTCGAGGAGGTGCTCACCGCCTACGAGGCGATCGTCGCCTCGGTCACCGCCATCACGGCCGGCGACGGGGCGACCGCGGCCGGGACGGAAGCCTTCGCCTCGCTCGAGGCGCGCCTGCGGACGGTCATCGATGCCGGCGACGGAACGTCGCTGCTCGGCGCGGCGGCAGCGGAGACGTCGCTGACCGGCGACGAGATCGTCTCCAACGCGTCGGTCCTGTTGTTCGGCGGGATCGAGACGACGGACGGGATGATCGCCAACGCCGTCCTGCACCTGTTGTCGAACCCCGGGTGGCTGGCGTGGACGCGTGACGCTCCCGGGCGGCTCGATGCGGCGATCGACGAGTCGCTGCGACTCGAGCCGGCCGCCGCGGTGGTCGATCGCTACGCGACGGCGGATGCCGAGCTCGGCGGGGCCGCCATCGCGGCGGGAGACCTGGTCCGGCTGTCCATCGCAGCCGCCAACCGCGACCCGGCCGTGTTCGGCGATCCGAACGGCTTCGATCCGACGCGGACGAACGTGCGCCGGCACGTCGCCTTCGCCCAGGGCCCCCACGTCTGCGTCGGCGTGCACCTGGCCCGCCTCGAGGCGCGGGCGGCGCTGGGCACGCTTCTGCGCCGCCTCCCGCGGCTCCGGCTGGATTCGGCCCAGCCGGGCCCGGCGGTCCGCGGACTCGTGTTCCGCAAGCCAACCTTCCTGTACGCGCGCTGGGACTAGGCCCATCCGGGGGACCCGCGGGGGAGCATCGGCGATGGACACGGGATTCTGGGAAGCTTCCGGGTACCAAGGGAAGGTTTCCAATGGGCCCGGCTCTCTCCCGGGCACCTGACCAGAGAGGACCAACGTGAAGCTCAGCGCTCGAAACCAGCTGCCCGGAACCGTCACCGAGATCCGGCGCGGTGAAGCGATCGCCAACGTCGTGCTCGATGTCGGCGGGCAGCGCCTGGTCGCATCGATCACGGTCGAGGCCGTCGATGAACTGGGGATTGCCGAGGGCGGCACGGTGACGGCGATCGTCAAGGCGTCGGATGTGATGATCGCCACCGACTGACGGCGTTTTCCAGACATCACATCCGTCCCGGCACAACCGACGAAGGAGAGGTCGCATGGCGCTGAGCGCTCGCGAGCAGGACAGGAGGCACAACCGGCCGCTGGCGCTCGCCCTGGATCCGACCGGCGACGCCGAGATGCCGATCGACCGGCTGGCCGACGACGGGGTCGGCCTCGACGCCGCGTATGAGCTGATCAAGTCCGAGCTGCTGCTCGACGGGCAGGCGCGGCTGAACCTGGCGACGTTCGTCGGCACCTGGATGCCGTCGCTCGGCGCGCAGTTGATGGCCGAGACGGCCGACAAGAACATGATCGACAAGGACGAGTACCCGCAGACCGCGACGATCGAGTCGCGGTGCGTCAACATCCTCGCTGACCTGTGGAACGCACCTGAGCGTGAGAGCGCCACCGGCTGCTCGACGACCGGCTCCAGCGAAGGCGCGATGCTGGCCGGGATGGCGCTGAAGTGGCGGTGGCGCCGGCGCATGGAGGCGGCCGGGAAGCCGGCCGGCCGGCCGAACCTGGTGATGGGCTCCAACGTCCAGGTCTGCTGGGAGAAGTTCTGCCGCTACTGGGAGGTCGAGCCCCGGATGGTGCCCATGGAGGGCGAGACCTACCATCTCACCGCCGAGCGCGCCGTCGCCCACTGCGACGAGAACACGATCGGCGTCGTGGCCATCCTGGGCTCGACGTTCGACGGCAGCTATGAGCCGGTCAAGGAGATCGCCGACGCCCTCGACCGGCTCGAGGACCAACGCGGCATCCACATCCCCATGCACGTCGACGCGGCGTCCGGTGGGTTCGTTGCGCCCTTCCTGGCGCCGGACCTGGAGTGGGACTTCCGCATCGAGCGCGTGCAATCGATCAACGCCTCCGGCCACAAGTACGGGCTCGTCTACCCCGGCGTCGGCTGGGCGCTGTGGCGCGACAAGGAGGCGCTGCCGAAGGAGCTGGTGTTCAACGTCAACTACCTCGGCGGCAACATGCCGACGTTCGCTCTGAACTTCAGCCGCCCCGGCAGCGAGGTCATCGCCCAGTACTTCATGTTCATGAGCCTGGGACGGGCCGGCTACACGGCGATGATGCAGAGCCTCCAGCAGGTGGCCACCCACATCTCCAAGGGCGTGGCCGAGATGGGGCCCTACCGGCTGCTCTCCGAGGGCCGGGACCTGCCGGTGTTCGCCTTCGGGCTGTCGCCGGAGGTCACGAACTACTCGGTGTTCGACGTCTCCGAGCGGCTCCGCGAGCGCGGCTGGCTCGTGCCCGCCTACACGTTCCCGCCGAACCGGCAGGACCTCAGCGTGCTGCGCGTCGTCGTCCGCGCGGGCATGCATCTGGAGATGGCCGACGAGCTGCTGGCGCACCTGGCCGAGAAGACCAAGGCGCTCGAGTCGCTGACCGCGCCGCTGCCGGACGCGGTCCGCAGCCGGGCCAGGGCCTTCGCCCATTAGTTGCCCCCCGCCGGTCCCCGCGACGCTCGGCATAAGCCGGCCGAAAAACAGCAGGCTTGTGCCCAGAGTCAGAGGAGCCTGCTCACATGAGCGCGGCCAGCGCCCGCCCCGCTGACTCGATCTCCTCGAGCGTCGTGGCCTCGAGGACGTGGTCGAGATCGAGGATCCGAGCGCCCATCGCGTCCAGCTCACGGGTGCCGACGATGGCGTGGCAGGGCACCCCGGCCTGACGGGCGCGAGTGGCGACCTCGGAGACGACCTTGCCGACGAGGCTCTGCTCGTCGAGCTTGCCCTCTCCGGTGACGACGGCCCTGGCCGCGCGCATGCGGGCGTCGAAGCCGGCCGCGTCGAGCACGAACGCGGCGCCGGGAACCAGCTCGGCGCCGAGGGCGCCCCACAGGCCGCCGGAGAGCCCGCCGGCGGCCCCGGTCATGGGGATGCCCCTGGGGTCCTTGGGCAGACGCCGGGCCAGCGCATTGAGGCGCGCCGTCAACCGGCGGACGGTGTCGGCATCGGCTCCCTTCTGCGGCGCGAAGACGCGGGCGGCGTCCTCGAACGGGGTGCGCACGTCGCAGAGGACCACGAGGCGCGCGCCGTTCAGCCCACCGGCGCGCTCGATCGCCTTGATCGCTCCCGCACCACCGTCGGTCGTCGCGCTCCCGCCCACGCCCAGGTAGACGGTCTCGGCCCCGGCCTGGATCGCGGTGGCGATCAGCGCGCCGGTACCGGCTGTGTCGGCGGCGAACGCGTCGCGCTCGCCGGGCGCGATGAGCCCCAGCCCGCTGGCGGCTGCCGTCTCCACGATGCCGATGCTCCCGCTCAGGGCAAAGCGCGCCTCGATGATCCGTCCCAGGGGATCGGTGGCGCCGGCCGCGTATACCTCGCCGCCGAGCGCCATGACCAGGGCGTCGAGAGTTCCCTCGCCCCCGTCGGCCACCGGGCAGAGGTCGGCCGGCCGGCCGGCGGCTTCCAGACCGCGGCCGATGGCCACGGCGACGTCAGCGGCGGCAAAGGTGCCCTTGAACGAGTCCGGAGCGACGAGCACCGACTCCGGGATGCCCGGCGTGCGACTCAGGCGAGCGGCCATCGGTCAGCGTGCCGTCCCGGCGTCAGGACTGCATCTGCTCCAGACGGCACTCGGTGGGCGGCTTGTCGTCGCGCCAGCGCAGGATCTTCGTTCCGTGGCGGATCCGCCCGGCGGAGGCATGGTCGAATGTCACCTCCACGACCAGCTCCGGACGCAGGGAGATCCACTCCAGGTCCTTCTCGCTCTTCCACCGGCTCGGATCACCGTGCCCGCGCTGGCCCGTCTCATACGGCGCCAGCCGCTCGACGAGCGCGCGCTTCTCCTGGGCGCGCAGCCCGGAGGAGTGGCCGACGACGTGCAGCGCCCCGGCATCGTCGTACAGGCCGAGGATCAGCGAGCCGACCGTGCCGTCCTCCTTGCCCGGGCGGTAGCCGGCGACGACGGCGTCGATGGTCCGCAGCCGCTTGACCTTGACCATGCCCTTGCGCTCGCCCGGCCGGTACGGCGCCCGCAGATCCTTGGCGACGACGCCCTCGCCCCCCCGCAGCCAACCGGCCGTGCCCGCCGGATCGAGCGTCAGCGGTGTCAGTCCCATCCCGTCGCCGGCGAGCGCCTCGAGCGCCGCGCGGCGCTCCTGAAACGGCATGGCCAGCAGAAGCTCATCCTCGCGCGCCAGCAGGTCGAACGCCACGTAATGGGCGGGCGTCTGCTCGGCGAGCATCGCGATCCGCGACGCCGCCGGGTGGATCCGCTGCTGCAGCGCGTCGAAGTCCTGCTGCCCGTCATCGGCATCGATCACGATCTCGCCGTCGACGATGTAGCGGCCGGCAGGGAAGCGAAGCTCCGGGAAGTAGCGGTCCAGGGGCTTGCCCCCGCGCGACTGGATGAGGTCCTTTGCGCCGTCGACGAACACGAGCGCACGGAACCCGTCGAACTTCGGCTCATACGCCCACTGATCGCCTACCGGCAGCTCCTTGCCGGGGCGAGCCAGCTGGGGCAGGACGGGCGGCTTGAGCGGCAGTGACACGGTGGCGCGATGGTAGCCGGACACAGCCGGCGCAGCCACCAGCCGCGGCGAGAACGGCCGGTAGCATCCACATGATGGGCGACGACAACGCCACCACCACCGAGCAGGAGTATCTGGAGTCGCTGTTCTGGCTGTATGAGGCCGAGCTGCCGATGACCGGGGCGAACCTGGCGCGCGCCATGCAGCTGTCGGCGCCGACGGTCCACGAGATGCTCGGACGCCTGGAGCGCAAGGGCTACATCGGTCGGAACACGGGGCGCCGAATCGCCTTCACCGACACCGGCCGCGGGCACGCCGAGCGCATCGTCGGGCGCCACCGGATGATCGAGCGGTTTCTCACCGACACCGTCGGCGTGCCCTGGGACGACGTCCACGAGGAGGCCGAGAAGCTGGAGTACGCGATGACCCCGCGGTTCGAGGCCTACGTCCGCGCCTCGGTCGGCGACGCCACCACGTGCCCGCACGGTCATCCGATCAAGGTCGGTGAGCGGATCGTCGGCGTTCCGCTGGCCGACTGCGGGGTGGGGGCGCGGGTGACGATCCTCCGCCTGGAGAACGAGGCCGAGGATCTGCTCCATTACCTCAAGGAGGCGGGCATTGAGCCGGGTATGCACGGAACCGTCGCCGCCAACGACGGCGACCAGGTGACGGTCAGCACCGACGGCCATGAGGCCGCCGTCACCGTCAGCGTCGCCGAAACCGTCTCGGTGCTCGCCGACCCCTCGCCCCCGCCCCGCACGGCCCTGCCTGAACAGCTCGTGCTCGGTGGGGGGCGGTACGGGCGCTAGCTGCTAGGGGTCAGGCGGCGGCCGGAGCCGCCAGCTCCGGGCGCCCGGCGAGCCAGTGGCGGAGCTGGGCGTAGACCACCGGGTGGTTGAGCAGATCGAAGTGGGTCGCGCCGCCGACGTGGCTGTAGCGGTCGACGGGGAACTGCATCCGCTCGCCGTGACCCTGGTGGGACCAGGCGCTCTTGCGGAGAACCAGCAGGTCGCCGATCAGGCGGCCGAGAGGAGCGTCCGGGTCCCGGGTGAGGGTCGCGCTGACGAAGTAGTGATGGGCGCTCTCCAGGAACGGCACCTCGGTGCCGGTGTTCGTCCAGAAGGCATCCGGGTCGTGGCCGAGCCAGTCCTCGTCGACGACGTAGCCGTAGCCGAGGTCCTTGACGCCGGCGGCACGGATCTTGATCGGAGTCGCGAACGGCCGGGTCTCCGGCAGGCGCGACGCCGCGTGGCAGGCGGCGTTGGCGGCCAGCTCGAGCGGCGCCCCCTTGTGCGGCGCGCCGAGGCTGACCACGTGGCGGACGCGGTCGCGCCAGGAGCCCTCAGCGGCGTAGTGACAGGCGGCGCGGGAGACGAGCCCGCCCATGGAGTGGCCGATCAGGGCGATCTCGGCGATCTCCACCGGCCAGTTCGCGGTCAGCTCGCCGAGCAGCTGCGCCAGGCGGCGGCCGTTGACCGAGATGTGCAGGCCGCTGTTGTAGTGGATGTAGACCGGGGTGTAGCCGAGCTCGGCGCGCAACCGGTCGCCGTAGGGGACGCTTCGGGCGGCGCCAAGCCGCCACGCGTCATCGGTCTCGCACAGCCCGTGGGTGAACACGGCGATCCTCGGCGTCGCGTCCGGGAAGGCGCCCGCGAGCGAGTCCGGGGTGAGGGGCACGTCGCGACCGCCGCACCGGACCGCCATCGGCGTCTCCAAGACGCTGTGACGGCGGTTGAGCCGGTCGCCCCACATGCCGTTGATGGCGCCGACCGCCAACCGACCCGGGACACCGTCGGAGATCGATGGGTGGTCGTCGCTGCAGGTCAGGCTGAACGCTGCGACGCCGCCGCGGACGACCGCGCCCGACAGCGTGCGGGCGGCGGCATAGGCCCCGGTCGAGACGCCGTCGTGGATCAAGCGGACGGGCTCGGCGGCGGCCCCCAGCACCCGGAGGGAGCCGAAGACGCGCTGGGCCACACCAGCGTGCACATCGCGCACCTGGCCGGCGATTCCGGCGGCCGCCTCCCCGGCGAGCTCGCCGAGCGCCCTGACCTCCTCACGCCGCATGGGCTGGGGTCCGCACCTCTCCATACGCCTCCGCCAGGCGCTTGACGCCCTCTTCGATCTCGGCGGGAGTGACGCCGGAATAGGCGAGGCGCAGCGAGGATTCGCCGCCCTCCAGCACAAAGTCGGTTCCCTTCACGAACTGGACCCCGCGCGCTGCGGCGGCGTCGAACAGGGCGGCGACATCGGTGCCGTCGGGCAGGTCCACCCAGAGGAAATATCCGCCCTCCGGCGGGACGAAACGCGCGTCCGGAAGATGCTCGGTGAGCGCGTCGCACAGGGTCTGGGCGCGCTCGCGCAAGGCGTCGCGCACCGTCTGGATGGAGCGCTCGATGGCTCCGGACCGGCAGAACTGGTTGACGATCGCCTGAGACACCATGCTGGGCGAGATGTATGTGCTGGTGGCGATCTTGACGATCCGCGCGATCAGGTCCTCCGGACCGACGAGGTAGCCGACGCGGATCCCGGGGCACACCGTCTTGGAGAACGAGGAGGCATAGACGACGACGTCTCCGCCCATCGAGAGCATCGTCGGCAGCCAGTCGCCGGCAAATCGCAGCGCGACGTACGGGTCGTCCTCGAAGATGGTGAAGTCGTGCGCCCGGGCGAGCTCGAGCAGGCGCTCTCGCTTGACTCGCGACAGCGTATACCCGGCGGGGTTCTGGAAGTTGGGGATGATGTGGGCGAGCCTGGGGGCGACGCCGGTGGCGAGCACCCGCTGGAGCGCGGCCGTGTCGATGCCATCCGGCTCGAGCTCGATCATCCGGACGTCGGCGTCCCGGTTGCGCAACGAGAGCAGCGTCCTGTCATACGTGGGACGCTCCACGACGACCGTGTCGCCTGGGGCGACGAGTGCGTCGAACAGGAACGCGTCCGCCTGCATGGAGCCGTTGGTGACGAACACCTGCTCCGGCGCCACCTGGTGGTGCTCGGCGATCCACTCGCGCAGCGGGACATAGCCGACGGCGGTGCCGTACGCGGTCATCCCGCCCGGATCGGAGGCGAACGCCTGCGCCGTGGCCGCCTGCAGGCCGTCGACATCGATGATGTCGAGCGACGGAGCGCCGCGAGCGAACGAGATCGTGCCTGCCACGGTGAGAAGACTACGACCTTGGCGCTGAGAGGTGCACCTCGACGACGACCCGGTCGGTGCCGGAGAACTCGCGAACCGTGACGTGGCGCACCTCCGGCAGCGCCGACAGCGAGCGCTCGAACTGCCTGAGGGCGGCGGTGTCCGCGAACGGACCGGCCGTAACGCTGACCGGCGGCGGCCCGGCGATCGGCGCCGTCTCGATGGGCCCGGCGGTCGGCGCCGTCTCGATGGGGCCGGCGGGCGGGGGCGGCGCCGGATGCGGGATGTCGACCTGGGTCCGCGTGGCGGCGAGCGTGTCGGCAAATCCGGCGAGCAGCTCCCGGGAGGAGGACAGAAGGCGCTCGTGGGCGGCGGCGAGCTCGTGCAGCTGCCCAACCAGGCGCTCGGTCTCGGCCAGCTCGTCACCGCCGGCGGACGGGCCGGGTGAGACCGGCGGGGCGGGATCACGAATCGGCGTGACCGATCCCGGCGCGGCCGGTGCCGGGCCGGCCGCGGGGACCCCTCCGGCCGGCGGCCCGGAATCCCCGGTCATCAGAAGGCCGGACTGGATCGTGCGCAGGCGACGGTCGATCTCGGCCAGCCGGGCATCCAGGATCGACTGCTCTGGCATCCGTTCGAGGCTACCGCGCAGCCCGGCGGCCACGCAAGATGGACCTCGAGCGGGTGACGGACGACTACCGGGTACCCAGCAGCGAGACGGCGGTCTCGGCCACCTGGGTGGGTGTGCGTCCGACGCGCACGCCCTTGCTCTCCAGCGCCGCGGCCTTGGCCGCGGCCGTGCCGTGGGAGCCGGAGACGATCGCACCGGCGTGCCCCATCGTCTTCCCGGGAGGCGCGGTGAAGCCCGCGATGTAGCCGATGACCGGCTTCGTCACGTTCTCGGCGATGAAGTCCGCCGCCCGCTCCTCGGCGTCGCCGCCGATCTCGCCGCACATCACGATCAGCTCGGTCTCGTCGTCCTCCTGGAACATGCCGAGCACGTCGATGAAGTCGGTGCCCGGCACGGGATCGCCGCCGATTCCGACGATCGAGGAGTTGCCGAAGCCGCTCTGGGCCAGGACGTTGCCGATCTGGTAGGTCAGCGTTCCGGAGCGGGACACGACGCCGACGTTGCCCTCGCTGAAGAACGAGGCCGGGATGATCCCCACGCTGGCCTTGCCCGGCGACAGGACGCCCGGACAGTTGGGGCCGATCAGGCGCGAGCGCCCGTTCTTCTTGAGCGTGTTGTAGACCCGCAGCTCGTCGTGGGCGGGGATGCCCTCCGTGATGCAGATGATCAACTCGATGCCGGCGTCCTCGGCCTCGAAAATCGAGTCGGCGGCGAACCGCGGCGGCACGAAGATCATCGCCGTGTTCGCGCCCTCGCGGTCAACCGCCTCGTGAAACGTATTGAAGACGGGGATGCCCTCGACGTCCTGGCCGCCCTTGCCGGGGGTGACGCCCGCGACCACCCGGGTGCCGTATTCCCGGTTGCGCAGCGAGTGGAAGGTGCCCTCTCGGCCGGTGATGCCGGACGTGCACAGACGCGTGGTCTCGTCGACCAGGATGCTCATGCACCTGCTCCGGCGGCGAGCTCGACGACCTTGTCGGCAGCGCCGTCCATCGTCGACTCGATGTAGACGTTCGGCAGCTGGGCTTCGGCGAGCAGCGCGCGCCCCTCCTCGCCGTTGGTCCCGTCCAGCCGGACCACGAACGGCACCCCCGGGCTGATCTGCTTGAACGCCTCGATCAGCCCCTTGGCCACCTCGTCACAGCGGGTGATCCCGCCGAAGATGTTGAACAGCACCGCCTGGACCTTGTCATCGGAGAGGATCACCTCGACGGCGCTCGTGATGGCATCGGCCCGGGAGCCGCCGCCGGCATCGAGGAAGTTGGCCGGCCGGCCGCCGGCCTCGGCGACGACGTCCAGGGTCGACATCGACAGGCCCGCGCCGTTGGCCAGGATGCCGATGTCACCGTCGAGCTTGACGTAGGTCAGGCCCCGCTCCTTGGCCATCCGCTCCTGCGGATCCTCGGCCGACAGGTCGCGCAGCTCGGCGTTCTCACCGTGGCGATACAGGGCGTTACCGTCAAGCGTGACCTTCGCGTCCAGCGCCCGCACCTCGCGCTCCGGCGTCACGATCAGCGGGTTGACCTCCACCAGCGTCGCCTCCTCGCCGACGAACACGTCGTAGAGCTTGGCGAGCATGGCGCCGACCGGCCGCACCACGTCCGCGTCGACGCCCGCCTCGAACGCCAGCCGGCGCCCGTGGAAGTCCTGGAAGCCGAGCAGCGGGTCGACGTGGAGGTGGGCGATCGCATCCGGGTCCTCATCGGCGACCTGCTCGATGTCCATTCCGCCCTTGGTCGACAGCATGACGAGCGGCGCCTTGGCCGAGCGATCGAACACGACGGACGCGTAGTACTCGGACGCGATCTGCGACGCCTGCTCGATCCACAGCTCGTGGACGGTCAGCCCGCGGATGTCCATGCCGAGGATGGCCCGCGCGTGCTCCTCGGCCTCGGCGCGGTCCTGGGCGACCTTGATCCCGCCGAGCTTGCCGCGGCCGCCGATCTGCACCTGGGCCTTGATCACGCACGGGTAGCCGATCGCCTCCGCCGCGGCGACGGCGTCCTCGACCGTCCGCGCCGGCTGCCCGGAGGGCACCGGAACCCCGTGGCGGCCGAACAGCTGCTTCCCCTGGTACTCGAGGAGATCCATGACCGTTTTCACTCTAATGATTCGCGCCAGAAGACGGCGCGAGGGCGGAAATAGTCGGAATTCCGGGCCGTGTGGAGAGGACGACGACGCGCCATAGCTCGGTGCCATGGCATCATCAGCGCGCCATGGCAATTCCGAAAAACGTCTCGTTCGTCACCTTCGACGTCTACGGGACGCTCATCGATTGGGACACCGGGGTCTACGAGGCCTTCCGCGCCGAGGCCGAACGCGACGGCTTCACCATCGAGCGCGAGGAGCTGCTGCCGCTCTTCCACGAGATCCAGCACCAGATCGAGGCCGGCTCGTATGAGCTGTACGCCGAGGTGCTGCGGCGGACGGCGGTGCAGATCGCCAAGCAGCTGGGCTGGCCGCTGGAGCCGTCGCGCTCCGGATTTCTGCCGGACTCGGTGCACCGGTGGAAGCCCTTCAAGGAGACCAACCCCGTCCTGCAGAAGATCGCCAAGCAGTACAAGGTCGGCCTGATCTCGAACATCGACGACAAGCTCCTGGGCCAGACCCGCCGGCACATCCCGCTGGACTTCGACCTGGTCGTCACGGCGCAGCAGGTCCGCTCCTACAAGCCGGATCCGGCGCACTTCACCGAGTGCGAGCGGCGCATCGGCTCAAAGAAGGGCTGGATCCACGTCGCCGCGGACTACTACACCGATGTCGAGCCCTGCCTGAAGAAGAAGATCCCGGTGATCTGGGTCAACCGCGAAAAGCAGCAGCTCGAACCGGGACAGAAGAAGCCGGACGCGGAGGTGTCGAACCTGCGCGAAGCGGCCAAGCTGCTCGGCGTCGGCTAGCCGCCGGGGGTTCGAGCGGGCCGTTCCCGAGGGCCGCCGCGAACAAGAGCATGCGCGCCGTCGCCCTGCACGCCGACGTCATCGTGTTCGTCTCGGACGTGTGGCAGACGACGTGCACGGCCGTCCGCGGCGGCGACGAGGGGTTCGTGATCGATTCTCCGGTCTACCCGGAGGAGCTGCGGGCCCTGCCGGAGGTGCTCGAGCACGCCGGGTTCCCGGTCTCCGGGCTGCTCACCACCCACGGCGACTGGGATCACGTGCTGGGCCGCTCGGCGTTTCCGGGAGCGGCGCTCGGCTGCGCCGAATCGACGGCGGAGCGCCTGGCGGCGGAGCTGGGGCAGGCCCAGCGGGAGCTGCGTGAATTCGACGTCGAGCACTACGTCGAGGGCCGGACGCCCCTCGCGCTCGGGTCGCTGCAGCCGCTCCCGGTCCCGGGGCGGCTGGAGATCGGCGCGCCGCCCACCGCGCACGAGCTCGAGCTGCATCCGGCTGATGGTCACACCGCCGACGGCGTGGCCTACTGGCTGCCGTGGGCCCGCGCGCTCGTATGCGGGGACTATCTCTCGCCCGTCGAGATCCCCGCCCTCTCCCCCGGGGGGTCGCCGAGCGCCTACCGGGCGACGCTGGCGCGGCTGCAACCGCTGGTGGCGCAGGCCGAATGGGTGATCCCGGGCCACGGCGCGCCGGTCGCCGGCGGGCGGGCCGAGGACATCCGGCGCACCGACGATGCCTACCTCGAGCAGCTGGAACGCGATCCGGCTCATGCGAACCTCCCTCCGGGCAGGTCGACGGCGCCGCAGCGGCGCCTGCACCAGGCCAACCTCGCGCAGCTGACGGCCGAGGGTTAGACGCCGGCGCTGATGACGGCGAGCGTGTCGCCCGTTGCCACCGCGGCACCAACGGCGATGGGCAGCTCGGTGACGGTGCCGGCTTTGTGGGCGGTGATCTCGTTCTCCATCTTCATCGCCTCGATGACGGCGATGAGCGCGCCCTCCTGCACCTCGGCCCCGGCCTCGACGGCGACCTTGAGCACGGTGCCCTGAAGCGGCGAGGACAGCGTGTCACCGCCTCCCCCGCCCCCGGCACCGCGCTGGCTGCGCCGGGGTGGTCGGCGACCGGCGGCGGCTGCGGGACCCGAGCCGTTGATGGCGGCGCCGACGACGGGCGGCGGGCCGATCACCTTGACGTCGAAGCGCTTGCCGGAGACCTCGACGGTGTACGTCTGCTCCACCGCCTCCTCGCCCGCGGCGTCGGCGACGGCGCCGTCGGCGGGAGGCGCGGCCAGGCTCTTGAGCCACCGGCGGTCCTCGATCAGGTCCCGGCACGTCTCGGCGTTGGCCCACTGCTCGGTGGCCAGGATCGCCTGGTGGAACGGGATCAGCGTCGTGAGCGTGCCGATCTCGTACTCGCCGAGGGCTCGGAGCATGCGGGCGGTCGCCTGCTCGCGGTCGGCGTCCCAGACGATGAGCTTGGCCACCATGGGGTCATACATCGGCGTGATCTCCGATCCCGGCCCCACGCCGGAGTCGACGCGGACGCCCGGTCCGGTCGGCTCGCGGTAGGCGCCGATCACACCCGGGGCCGGGGCGAAGTTCCTGGCGGCGTTCTCGGCGTTGATCCGGCACTCGATGGCGTGACCGCGGAGGACCACGTCCTCCTGGGTGATCGACAGGGGCGCGCCGGCGGCCACCTTGATGCCCTCCTTGACGATGTCGATCCCGGTGACCATCTCGGTCACACAGTGCTCCACCTGGACCCGCGTGTTCATCTCCAGGAAGAAGTACTCGCCACCCTGGAGCAGGCCCTCGATCGTGCCCGCGCCCGTGTAGTTGACCGCGGCGGCCGCCTCCGTGGCGATCCTGCCGATCTTCTGGCGGAGGTCCTCGTCGACGGCGGGGGCCGGCGCCTCCTCGATCAGCTTCTGGTGGCGGCGCTGCAGCGAGCAGTCGCGCTCGCCGAGGTGGATGACGTTGCCGTGCGAGTCGGCGAGCACCTGCACTTCGACGTGACGGGGATCCGGCAGGTAGCGCTCCAGGTAGACGGTCGCGTCGCCGAAGAACTTCTCCCCCTCGCGCGCCGCGCCCTCGAAGGCGTCCTGCAGCTTGTCCTCGGTCAGCGCGACGCGGAAGCCCTTGCCGCCTCCGCCACCGGCGGCCTTGACCGCCACCGGGTAGCCGATGGTCTCGGCGATCACGCGGTGGGCATCCTCGATCGTCTCCACCGGCTCGGTCGTGCCGGGCACGATCGGGACGCCGGCCCTCTTCATCAGCTCCCGGGCCCGGGTCTTGGACCCCATCGCCTCGATCGCCGATGCCGGCGGGCCGATGAACACCGTGCCGTGCTCCTCCAGTGCCTTGGCAAACGCGGCGTTCTCGGCCAGGAAGCCGTAGCCGGGATGGACCGCCTCGGCGCCGGACTTCTCGATCACCTCCAGCAGCTTCTCGATGTTGAGATAGCTCTCCGAGGCCGGCCCGGGACCGAGCAGGTATGCCTCGTCGGCCCGCCTGACGTGCAGCGCGTCGCGGTCGAGCTCGGAATACACCGCCACCGTGGCGATGCCCAGCTCCTCGCACGCCCGTGCGATCCTGACCGCGATCTCGCCGCGGTTGGCGATCAAAACCTTCGCGAACATGCGGCGGGCACTTTACCGGCCCGTAACCTGGGGCGGCGCCCCGTGCGCGAGGGAGGATCGCCTGGCTGCCGTCGCGGCGCCCGCGCCGCGAGAGCGACGACGACACAACGAAGGGAGGGAGACCGACGGCCGGAGCCCGTTGCTCTTGTTTTCGCGCGCAATTCGTGCCAAATCACGGCCCGCCAGATGATTTGTCACCACGCGCACGCACAACCCCACTTTTGCGCCAAACGTCCCGACAGCACCCTGATGCGGCGCATCATGCAGGTCAAACGGGTGGGCGGCCCGATCCGGCAGCCAAGGCCTGCACTCACCGGACGTCCGTGCCGATGCCGTTCCCTCCGTCGAGGCACTGCTCGCCTGGGCGAATGCAGACCGCGAGCTCAGGCGACTCTCAGCGCGCGCTGATGACCATCCCGGCGGCAACCGTGTCATTGGTCGACTCATCGATCAGGATGAAGCTGCCGGTCGTGCGGTTGCGGGCGTAGGGGTCGACGACCAGCGGCGCGCTGCAGCGCAGGTGGACGCGGCCGATCTCGTTGAGCGCCAGTTCGGCGGCGGGCACATGCTCCAGCGTGTTGATGTCGATGCGGTGCTCGATCGCCTCGATCACGGCCCGCGCCGTGCGGGTGGTGTGCTTGATCGCGTACCGGCCACGGGGCTGGAGGGGCTTGTCGCTCATCCAGCAGATGTGCGCGTCGAACTCGCGCGCGGCCACCGGCTGGTCCTCCGGAGCGACGACCATGTCGCCCCGGGAGATGTCGAGCTCATCACTCAGGCGCAGGGCGACCGACATGGTGGGGAAGGCGGCTTCCACCTCGCCGTCGTAGGTGTCGATTCCCGCCACCGTCGTGCGCTGACCGCCGGGCAGGACGATGATCTCCGAGCCGGGCGTGAGCACCCCACCGGCCACTTGGCCGGCGTAGCCGCGGTAGTCATGGTGGGAGTCGCTCATGGGGCGGACCACCCATTGCACGGGGAAGCGGACGTCGGTCAGGTTGCGGTCCGGAGCGATGCAGACGTGCTCCAGGTGGTAGAGCAGGGGCGCAGCGCCGTACCACTGCATGGCGTCGGAGCGGTCGACGACATTGTCGCCGTGGAGAGCGGAGATGGGGATGAAGGTGATGTCCGGGATCTGCAGGCGCGCCGCCCAGTCGGTCATCTCCTCGAGGATGTTGTAGAAGACATCCTCCTCATAGCCGACGAGGTCCATCTTGTTGACGCAGACGACGAGGTGGGGAATGCGCAGCAGCGAGGCGATGTAGGCGTGGCGGCGGGTCTGCTCGGAGACGCCCTTGCGGGCGTCGACCAGCACGATCGACACGTCGGCCGTCGAGGCGCCGGTGACCATGTTGCGCGTGTACTGCTCGTGACCCGGGGTGTCGGCGATGATGAACTTGCGCCGCGGAGTCGCGAAGTAGCGATAGGCGACGTCGATCGTAATCCCCTGCTCGCGCTCGGCGCGCAGGCCGTCGGTCAGCAGCGCCAGGTTGACGTAACCGTCGCCGCGGCGCTCCGACGTCTGGACGACGTGGTCCATCTGGTCTTCGAAGATCGCCTTGGAGTCATGCAGCAGGCGGCCGATCAACGTGCTCTTGCCGTCGTCGACCGAGCCGGCGGTGGCGATCCGCAGCAGCTCGGAGTTGCGACGGCGAATGGTGTAGGCGTTGGTGGCGGGCGATGAGGCGCCCGGCTGGGCGACGGGGGGGGTGGGCGAGTGCCCATTGATCGTCATCTCAGAAATAGCCTTCACGCTTGCGATCCTCCATCGCCGCTTCGGTGACGCGGTCGTCGGCGCGGGTCTCCCCGCGTTCGGTGATCCGGGTGGCGGCGATCTCGGTCACCACCTCCTCGAGGGTGACGGCGCGCGAGCGCACGGCCCCGGTGCACGTCATGTCGCCGACGGTCCGGTAGCGCACGGACTCCTGGAAGGGCTCCTCTCCGTCCATCAACTCGATGAAGGGGTTGGTGGCGTAGAGCATCCCGTCGCGCTGGAAGACCTCGCGCTCGTGCGAGAAGTAGATGGACGGGACCTCCAGCTCCTCGTCGGCGATGTACTGCCAGACGTCGAGCTCGGTCCAGTTGGAGATGGGGAACACGCGGACGTGCTCGCCCTTGCGGATGCGCCCGTTATACAGCGACCACAGCTCCGGGCGCTGACGCTTGGGGTCCCATTGGCCGAAGTCATCGCGGAAGGAGAACACCCGCTCCTTGGCGCGCGCGCGCTCCTCGTCACGGCGGGCGCCGCCGAATGCGGCGTCGAACCCGTGCTCCTCGATCGCATCGAGCAGGGTCGTCGTCTGCAGGCGGTTGCGCGACGCCCGCGGGTGGGGGGGAACGAATTCCTCCACGACCCGCCCCTGGTCGATGGAGTCCTGCACGTTGGCGACGATCAGCCGCTCACCCAGCTGGGAGATGATCCGGTCCCGGAACTCGGTCACCTCCGAGAAGTTGTGGCCGGTGTCGACGTGCATGATGGGGAACGGGAACTTGCCGGGACGGAATGCCTTCTCAGCCAGCCGCAGCAGCACGATCGAATCCTTGCCGCCGCTGAACAGCAGCACGGGACGCTCGAACTCGGCGGCGACCTCACGGAAGATGTGGATCGACTCGGCCTCGAGGCTCTGCAGGTGGGACAGCTCGTAATGGACCGGGTTCATGAATGGGGAAGAGGTGGGGCGGTGGGGTGGGAGGTGAGCGTCATGTATGGATCCCGCACTCGGTCTTGTCGGTCCCGGCCCACCGGCCCTCGCGGCCGGAGCCGGGCATGGTGCAGGGCGCGCATCCGATCGATGCGTAGCCCTCGTCGTGCAGGGGGTGGTAGGGCAGGTCGTGCTCGAAGATGTAGCGCCAGACGTCCTTCTCAGACCAGTCGGCGAGCGGGTTGAGCTTCCAGATGCCGCGGCGCTCGTCCCGCTCGACCTTTGGCACGGCGGCGCGTGTCGGCGCCTGCTCACGGCGGATGCCGGTGATCCAGGCGTCGACGTCGGCCAGGGCGCTCTCGAGCGCCGCCACCTTGGCGACGCCGCAGCAGCGCTCGGCCGTCCACGGCTCGTCCGGGCTGCCCGCGTCGAGCACCCTGATCGGCACCGGGAAGCGCTCCTCGAAGCGCTTCCACGTCTGGAGTGTCTCCGGGAACAGGACGCCGGTGTCGATGGTGAAGGCGTGAACCGGCTCACGCCCGGCGGTCAGCCCGGAGAGCATGTGAAACAGCACCGACTCCTCCTTCTGGAAGGAGCAGGCGACCGTCAGCCGCGGCTGGAAGTGCTCGATGCCATGGGCGAGCACCTCCTCGGCGGTGGCCGTCTCGAGGGCGATGGCGCTCAAACCGCGCACTCCCCCTCGCCGCGCTGAACCTCGAACGGGCCCTGTCGATTGAAGTCGGTGAAGTAGTTCATGTTCTCGAGGTTGAATTCGATCGGCATCGTCAGATCCTTCACGCGCTGCTCGAATTCCGGCGCGCCGACGCGGTCGACGAAGGCGCGGAACGGCTCGCCCTCCTGCCGATCTGATTCGTAGAAGCGTACCCACCGCTCCACCGCCTCCGGCACGCGCTTGGCGGGGAGGCGCGCCTTCAGGCGCTGACCGTAGCGGACCTCGCCCCCCTCGTACACGCCGCCGATGTGGGGAATGTAGGCCGGGATGGTGTGTTCGCCCACCTTGATCGAGGCGCCGTAGAAGCCGATGTCGGCGATGTGGTGCTGGCTGCAGCCGTTGGGGCAGCCGCTCATCTTGATGTGGATGCGACGGGTCAGGGGATCGTCGAGCTCCATCTGCACGATCCGGTCCTGCACCGCCTGATTGAGTCCCATCGAGGACGTGATGCCGAGCTTGCAGGAGTCGGTGCCGGGGCAGGAGACGACATCGGAGATCTCGTCGGCGCCGGCATCTCCGAGCTCGAGCTCGCCCAGCGCCTGCCAGACCTCGTAGACCGACTCCTCGCGGACCCAGCGCAGGACGAGGTTCTGGTGGACGGTCGTCCGGGCCGAGCCGCCGGAGTACGTGCGCATGATCTCGCCCAACCCCCGCAGCTGCTCCGGGGTCAGGTCGCCGCGGCGGACCTTGACCTCGACGGTCACGAATCCGGCCTGGCGCTGACGCGAGACGTTGGACTGCGCGAAGTGGTCGAACTCGCGGCGATCGCCGTTGGCGCTGGCGCAGCCGGCGGCGGGTGCCGGAGCGTGGGCTTCCTCGTCGACGTCGAACAGGATCTCGTCAAGGGAGAAGTCGCGCTCATCCACCCACTCGCCCGTGAGCTCCTCCTCCACCATCTC
>DASZMK010000151.1:0-8313 GCA_035551855.1 Solirubrobacteraceae bacterium | reverse complement strand
GCAGACCGCCCCGCGCCTTGACGATCGCCATGCGGTCGAGCGCGGCGTACATGGCGCGGCGGATGTTGACGTTCTTGAACACGCCGGCCTGTGTGTCAAGTGTCAGATAGTGATCTCCGGAGCCCGGGGTGAACGTGACCTCCGACGGATACTGCTGATAGGCCTGCTTGACCACCGCCTGGGACACGGTGTCGAGCTGGATGGAGCCCGAGCCCTTGAGGACCTGCTGGCCGATGACAGTCGCGTCGCCGCCGACGTTGACGTTGATCCGATCCAGGTACGCCGGCCGCCAATCGAGCTTGGCGTTCCAGTTGGGGTTGCGGATGAGCGTCTCGGACTTCCCGGGCTGGTAGCCCAGGCCGGCGATCTTCCCTGACTTGTCGGCCTCCACCATGTACGGACCGACGGACACCAGGGACTGGGTGCCGTATGTCGTGGGGGCATGCTTGTCCAGCGGCGCGACGAAGGACGACGGCAGGGGTGAGGTCAGCGGCAGGCTGAGCGCGTCGATCACCGCGGTGGCACCGGGCTTCGTCAGGTGGATGACGAGCGTCGTGGTGTTGGGCGTCTGGATGCCCGGCAGCGGGCCACCCTTGTACTTGGGGTTGGTGGACCCGACGATCGGCGCCGGTGAGCCCGCGCCGAAGTAGGCGGGCCAGTAGGCGTTGCCGACGTTCGGGTTGCCACCGCGCTCCAGTGCGAAGGCCACGTCCTGTGCGGTGACCTCACGGTTGACGGGCGGGCTGTAGTGCACGCCGGAGCGGATGTGGATGGTGATCGTCTTGCCGCCGTTGGTGATGCCGCCGTTGGCGACCGTCGGGATCGCGGTGGCCAGATCAGGCCGCAGCGTCATCGCCGAGTTCGGCGGGTAGGCGAACAGCGGGCGGTCGGTGGCCTGGACCACCGCGTAGTCGAGCGCGTAGTAGGCCTGGCCCGGATCGAGATGCTCGAAGTCCCCGTTGGAGAGGACGGTGAGCGTCCCGCCCTTCTTCTTGCCGTACAGCTGCTGCGAGGCCGGGTTCTCTCCGGCCTTCAACGGCAGTGCCTTCGGCGTGGCGGAACTCGACGAGCTCGATCCTCCCCCGGACGAGCTGCTCGAGTTACCGCTGCTGCCGCAGGCGGACACGCCGACCGCGAGCAGCCCCGTGACCGCCGCAGCGATCAGTCCACGACTACCCCTCATAGGGTTGCCTCCTCATATGGGTTGTGCGCCGGGAGCCGCGCCCAGCATGAGCCACGAAGCTCATCTCGACTCCCCGCGCGGGTTCAGAGCGTCCAGCAGGCCGTCGCCGACCAGATTGAACGCCAAGACTGTCAGCACCAGCGCCGCCCCGGGAAAGACCATGTACCACCACGCGGCGGGCGGAGCCAGGTAGTTCGACGCGTCGGAGATCATCTGCCCCCAGCTGGCCGTCGGCGGCCGGACCCCGACGCCGAGGAAGGAGAGACCGGCCTCGAGCAGGATGTTGGTGGGGATGAGCAGGCTGGAGTACACGATGAGCGGCGCCATCAGGTTGGGAAGGATCTCCCGGAACAGGATCCGCCGGTTGGAGGCGCCGAGCGAACGCGAGGCCTCGACGAACTCCTTCTCCCGCAGTGACAGCACCTGGCCGCGGGCGATACGCGCGATGTAGGTGAAGCTCGAGATCGTGATGATGAACAGGACGGTGCCGATACCGGGCTGGATGAGACCGCCGACGCAGCCGCGAACTCCACATGCCGCTCCGATGCCGAGCCCCAGCACCAGCACCGGGAAGGCGAGGAACACCTCGACGATCCGCGAGATCAGCGTGTCGACCCAGCCCCGGTAGAAGCCGGCGAGCAGGCCGATGACGGTGCCGACGATCGTGGCCAGCCCGGTGCCGATGATCCCCACCTCCAGCGACACGCGGGCGCCGTAGATGATGCGCGAGAAGACGTCACGACCGAGCCCGTCGACGCCGAGCGGATGACCGCTGCTCGGCCCCAGGGGACTGCCGAACGCATCGGTGGCGTTCGGATCTTGGACGTTGGGCCCGGGCAGGCCGAACAGCTTTATGACCAGCGGCGCCGCGATCGCCACCACGATCAGGAGGATGATGAACCCGGCGGAGACCATCGCGACGCGGTCGGAGCGAAAGCGCCGCCAGAAGAGCTGGCGGGGCGACCGCGCGGTGATCTCGCCCGGTACGAGCTCGGTCAGATCGGCCGTGGGCTCGGGCCCGGCCAGCAGCTCTGAGGCGCCGACGCTCATCGGCTAGCCGCCGCCTTCACGACGCGTTCGCACATCCTCCATGGCCGGGCATCGAAGCAGATGGAGGTTTCAGTGTCACTCGACATTAACGGGGGCTCAAGATTTGTCGGCCGATAGGCTGACCGCTCCGCCCTCGTAGCTCAACGGATAGAGCACGCGCCTCCTAAGCGCGGGATGCAGGTTCGATTCCTGCCGGGGGCACTGCGGGGGGAGCAGGGGCACTGCGGCGAGCGGATTGTACGTCTGCATGCCGCGTGACGTCGGGTGAAACGTTGCGTGCATGTCGGCGCTCAGACACTCGACGGACGAAGATATTGGCGATTCGTTGCACATGTCCGCGCGTCCATGCGCGGAATGTTCAACCGCCGGCTCTCAGCGGGCCCGATGCGGCCGATCCGGATAGACGTCGTCGATCGTCGTCAGGGCGACGTACGGCACCCCGGCGGCAGCCTGGATCGCCTCGGCGCCGCCGGCCAAACGGTCACACACGGCGAGCACGCCACAGACCTCGTGGCCCTCGTCGCGGATGGCCTCGAGCGCGCGCATCGTCGAGCCACCGGTGGTGACGACGTCCTCGACGAGCATGCAGCGATCGGTGGGCTCGAGCACCGGGCCCTCGATCCGGCGCGACAGACCGTGCGCCTTCGTCTCCTTGCGCACGAAGAACGCCTTCACCTCGGCTCCGCCGGCGAGCGCGGCGCAGGCAATCGGATCTGCGCCCATCGTCATCCCGCCCACCGCGGTCGCCGACCAGGCGCGCGCCTGCTCGGCGACGAGCTCCGACAGCGCGGCGAATCCCGCCGGCAGCAGGAGTGCCCGCTTGGCGTCGACCAGGTACTGAGCCCTGGCGCCGCTGGTGAGCACGACCTCGCCGATGACCAGCGCGTGCCTCTGCAGCTCGGCCACGAGCCGCTCGCGAGCCGGGACCGCCACCGCTCCTACCGGTAGACGTCGACCCGGTCGCCGGTGGCCAGCCAGTCGTACACCGAGACGGCGTCGTTGATCGGCAGCCGCATGCAGCCGTGGCTGGCGGGATAGTCCGGCGCCGGGTTGAAACCGTGGATGGCGTAGCCCCCGGTGAAGAAGCTCGAGAAGTACATACCGTCCGGAAGGTAGCCCGGAACCCGGTAGTAGACGCGATAGCGGCCGAGCACCGTCGGAGTCGACGGCTTACCGGAGCTGATGGGATAGATGCGGTACACGCGGGAGCCGTAGATCAGCGCCAGCACCTGGTTGCCGAGGTTCCCCTCGACGTGCTGGCCGTCCCCGGGATACCGGACGTGGAACGCGCCCCGTCCGTCGAGCAGCGCGGCGATCGTCCGCCCGCCGGCGGTCTCGTTGCCCTCGCCCCAGCCCAGCAGCCGGTGGTAGGCGTTGAGTGCGAGCCCGGTCTGCTGGTCGAAGACGCCGGACTGCGGGAGATACAGATGAAGCCCCGCGAGGCGCTCCTGGATGAGATCGACGAAGAGCCCGCGGGAGCCGAATCCCATGCTCGTGCCCAGCGCGGCGAACGCGCGCTGGGCGAGGAAGCCGCGCATCTGCGACGTGCGCGCGTGGCTGACCTTCACCCTGACGATCCCCGCCGCCGGGCTGTGAATCCGCTCGGTGAACGCGCCGGCGTTCGTGCCGTCCGGCTTGACCCGCAGCCGGTCGGTCTTGAACAGCCGGCGACCGATGTACGCCTTGACCTCAACCGTCTGACCGGGGATGTACGGCCGGACGAGCCCCTGGACATCGACCGGGCGGCCCGGCACGGTCACCGCGTCCCGATGCACGTAGAAGGCTCCGGACAGGTACAGGTGAGCCTGGGCGGCCGGCGCGGCCGGGGGAGTCGTTGAGGGGGGGCCGGCGGCGGCCGCGGAACCGGCTACGAGCCAGAGCGACGCGCTCGTGACGGCGAGGCCGACGGCGCAGGACGCGAGATGGCGACGCATGAGCGCAGAAGTAAACCAGTCGATCAGGCACGCTGCTGAACGCGCGCGCCCAAGGGGCCGGTGATCACGCCGATGACCAGCCACGAGGCGAGGATGAGCCCTCCGATCTCCGGGACGCTCCACCCCAGCTGGTTGACCCCCAGGGCCAGCGCGTTGTTGGCGCTGTGCAGCGCCATGCACGGGTACAGCGAGCGGGTCCTCCACCGGATCAGGCAGAGCACGAAGCCGAGGAACGCCAGCGGCACCAGGTAGACGGCGGGCGCCGATCCGAGGTGGGCGAGGCCGAAGAGCAGCCCGGTCACCACCGCGGCCACCCACGAGGCCACGTCGTACCGGCCGATCCGGAGCGGCAGGTTGCGCAGCGTGCCGAACAGAAAGCCGCGGAAGAAGAACTCCTCGGCCATCGGCGCGATCGCGCACACGAACAGCGACGCTGCCACCAGCGCGGCCGTGCTGTGGGTGACGCCGAGGTCGCTGGGCAGCTTGTCGGTCTGGTTGGTCTTGACGACCACGGCGTAGATCGCCGTCACCCCGTAGTAGCCGATCGCCCCCAGCACGACCGCCGCGATGCCGGTCACCGGCGTCACCCAGCGGTAGCCGAAGTCCGCCACGCGGGGGCGCCCCCGCCGGCTCGTCAGCCACAGGGCCGCACCGACGAAGCAGAGATCGAAGACGATGTCCGAGATGATGTTCGCCGCCGGACTCGGATTGCTCAGGCTGGAGCCGCCGGCGTGGGCGATGGCGTCGACGACGATCGTCCCGATGGACGCCAGCATGAACCCCAGGACCAACCCGGCCGGGGCGATCCACACCGGCCACGGCGGCCGGTCGTCGTTCGGCGGGGGCGCGGCGGGCTGCTCGCCGGGGTGAGCCGGGGGCGACGCGGACGGCAGGACCATCGAGTGAGAGATTACGGCCAGTCAAGCTGCCGCAGGCCGGAGATCACCGTCACGCCCGCGGGTGCGGCATCTCCGGAGCGAGCGAGCAGGACGGCCGGGATCCCGCAGGCCTGGGCACCGCGGACGTCCTCGGCCAGGCTGTCGCCGACGTGGAGCGCCCGGCCGGCGGCCACCCCGGCGAGCGCGAGCGCGTGGTGAAAGACGGCGGGTGCCGGCTTGGCCGCCCCCACCGCCGCCGACGTGACGACGCCGTCGAGCAACGGCGTCAGGCCGACCAGCTCCAGCACCTCGAGCAGCGAGACATCCCAGTTGGAGACGACCACGACGTGCGCGCCCCGCGTCCGCGCCCGCACCAGCGCGTCGCGCGCGTCGGCGTAGGCGGCGAAGCGCAGCGAGCTGAGCAGCGTGTCGGTGATCGATTCGATCCCGTGGACGGCAAGCCGGTCACGATGAGGCAGCGCCGCCAGCAGGATCTCCGCGCAGCGCCGGCGCAGCGCGCCCAGGCTGTCGGCGTCCCGCCCCTCGCCCATGTGGGTCCGGTAGAAGGCGATCTCCGCCGCCAGGGCGCGCGCCGCCTCCGCCTCGGACACCTCCACCCCGTAGCGCAGCGCGAGCTCCCGGCGCAGGGCCGGAGCCGGAGCCTGCAGGGAGACGAGCGTGCCGAGCCCATCGATGAGCAGCACGTGGCGCGAATGCCGGCCGGGTCGAGTCCTGCGACGACGCATGCGTTCATGCGATCTTGGCAGCGGCGCCCGGAGAATGCAGGAACCGGGATGCGGCGAGCCGAAAAGGCTCGATGGCTAGACTGGCCCCCCTTTCCATGAGCCGACGTGACAGACAGCGCCGCCGGCGGCGCAACCGTGGGTCGCCTCTCAAACGGTTCGTCGCCCTGACGGCCGTGTTGATCGTCTCGGCGCTCACGGTGGGGGCGCTGGCGATCGCCGGATGGGTCGTCAACGTCGCCCAGTCCGCGCCGAACCTGAGCTCGCTGCAGCCACACCTCCCGGGCTCGCCGTCGGAGGTCTTCGCCGCCAACGGCACGCTGCTGGGCTACATCACGTCGACGAGCATCCGCACCCCCGTGGCGGCGAGCGCCATCCCGCAGCGCCTCCAGGAGGCGACGATCGCGATCGAGGACCGGCGCTTCTATCAGCACGGAGCCCTCGACTACCAGGGGATCCTGCGCGCCGCCGTCAAGGATGCGCTCAAGGGAGGCAGCGCGGGTCTGCAGGGCGCCTCGACGCTGACGATGCAGCTCGTCGACAACACGTACCTGCCCAACACGTACAAGGACAACCACAACCTGAAGTACAAGATCGTCCAGGCCAAGCTCGCCGAGCAGCTGGAGAGCCAGCATTCCAAGAACTGGATCCTGACGAACTATCTCAACGACGTCCCGTACGGCACCGTCGGCGGCCAGACCGCGTACGGCGTCGGCGCCGCGTCGCAGATGTTCTTCGACAAGCCGGTGCAGGATCTGACGCTTGACCAGGTGGCGCTGCTCGCCGGCCTGCCGCAGGCACCCTCGGACTACAACCCGTTCATCGACCGCGGGCAGGCGCGGCGCCGGCGCTCGGAGGTCCTCCAGGCGATGGTGGCCGCCGGCTACATCACCCAGCGCCAGGCCAATGCCGCCGCCCGCCGGCCACTGCAGGTCAAGAACGGCGCCGCCAGCTACCAGGCTCGCCGGGATCCATACGTCTTCGACCTCGTCTCCCAGCAGGCCACCCACGACCTGTGCCCCAGGACACCCAACCACTGCCCGGCGCTCCAGCAGGGCGGGCTGAAGATCTACAGCACGATCGACCTGCGCAAGGAGGCCATCGCCCAGCAATCGATCGCCGACCACGCGTCGCTGCTCGCCGGCGAAGGGGGGCCCGGGGTGGCGGCCGCGCTCGCCTCCGTCGACCCCAGCAACGGGCACATCCTGGCCATCGCCAACTCCTCCAGCTACAGCCAGACGAGCTTTGACTACGCCACCCAGGCCGACCGCCAGACCGGCTCGGCGTTCAAGGTCTTCGCGCTCATGACGCTGATCCACGACTTCCACGCCAGCCCGGACTCCACGTACTACACGTCCAAGCCCCTGGCCGCCGGCTGGCTCGCCGCTGCGCCGTCATGGACGGTGCACACCGACACGAACTCGTACGCGGGCTCGATCAGCCTGACCAAGGCGACGATCATCTCCGACAACACCGTCTACGCCCAGCTCGTCGCCGACGAGGGCATGGACAAGTTCAACGCGATGGCCCACGCCATGGGGATCACCTCGCGGCTGGACAACAACCCGGCCGAGGTCCTGGGCGGTCTGACGATCGGCGTCACGCCGCTGCAGATGGCCGACGCGTATTCGACGATCGCCAACGGAGGCACCCACATGGCGGCGACGGCCGTCGGCAAGGTCGTCTTCCCGGACGGCAGCTCCCGGAACTTCGGCAATCCCCGGCGGACGACGGTGTTCCCGTACAACGAGGCCTACGCGGGCACGAGCGTGCTCAAGCAGGTGATCTCCAACCCCAGCGGCACCGGCACCGCGGCCAACTACGGCTGCCCGGCGGCCGGCAAGACCGGCACCGCCGAGAACCTGGCCAACGCCTGGTTCGTCGGCTACACCCCGCGCATGACCACCGCGGTGTGGGTCGGCAATCCAAAGGGCAACGTCGCGATGTACAACGGCTTCGGCGGCGTCCTGGCGGCGCCGATCTGGCACGAGTACATGCAGTCGGCCAGCGGCAGCTACTGCGGCAACTGGAACACGCCCGCGACGGCGTTCCAGGGGACGGCCTTCTTCGGCCCGCACTCGGCGAGCGCAAGCGCCAGCACCATCCCGGGCACCGGCTCCTTCAACAACAACTCGGGCGGCCAGACCGCGACCCAGGGCCAGGGCACGACCGGCAACACCGGCAACACCGGCAACGGCGGCAACGGCGGCAACGGCGGCGCGGGCGTCAGCCCCACGGCGACCAACCCGTACAACAACCCCACGCTGTATGCCCAGCCGCCGCAGGCGCCTCCCCCCGGGACGGCCAACGTCACCGGTCCCAACGGCGGTGGCGGTGGCGGTGGCCACTGAGGCGCCGGCGAACGCTCGGCTGCTGGTAGCGTTGTCTGGACGGCGCGCACTCCTGAGCGTGCCCTGAAGAGAGAATCGTCACCGCATGCCAAAGGAAGAAAAGGTCGAGCTCGAGGGAGAGGTCGTTGAGGCTTTGCCCAACGCGATGTTCCGCGTCAAGCTCGACAACATGGA
>DASZMK010000150.1:0-7923 GCA_035551855.1 Solirubrobacteraceae bacterium | reverse complement strand
TGGCGCTGGCCACCGTCATCCCGCTCAGCGGGTGGATTGCCGATCGCTTCGGCACCAAGCGGCTGTACATGGGCTCGATCGCCATGTTCATCGTCGGCTCGTCGCTGTCGGGCCTGGCCTGGTCGTCGGCGTCGATCATCTTCTTCCGCGTGCTCCAGGGCCTCGGCGGCGGGATGATCATGCCCGCCGGCATGACGATCCTGACCCGGGCCGCCGGGCCGCACCGCATCGGGCGGGTGATGAGCATCATCGGCGTCCCCATGCTGATTGGGCCGATCCTCGGTCCGATCCTCGGCGGCTGGCTGGTCGCCGACGTCTCGTGGCGGTGGATCTTCTTCATCAACCTGCCGATCGGCATCGTGGCGCTTCTCCTGTCGGCACGGGTGCTGCCCCGGGATGTCCCTGAGCGCGGACAGCGGTTGGACTTGGTCGACCTCCTGTTGCTGTCGCCGGGGCTGGCCCTCGTCATCTACGGTCTGGCCGAGACGAACTCGGCCGGCGGTTTCGGTGCCGCCAAGGTGCTCATTCCGCTCCTCGCCGGTCTCGTCCTGCTCGTCGGCTTCGTGTGGCACGCGCTGCGCGCTTCGGATCCGCTCATCGACCTGCGCCTGTTCAAGGACCGGGTGTTCGCGACATCATCGCTGACGCTGGTCCTGGTGGCGATCTCGGTGTTTGGTTCCTTCCTGTTGCTTCCGCTGTACTTCCAGGTCGTCCGCGGTGAATCGGCGCTGCAGAGTGGGCTGCTGCTCGCGCCGCAGGGGTTCGGATCGATGCTGGCGATGCCGCTGGCGGGCCAGCTGTCGGATCGCACCGGCTCCGGAAGGATCGTGCCGGTCGGCCTGGCCGCGGTCGGCGTTGCCGTCCTCGGCCTCACCCAGATCGGCGCCGGCACGTCGTATTGGCTGCTCAGCGTCGACCTGTTCGTCTTCGGGCTAGGGCTCGGCTTCACCATGATGCCGGTGTTCACCGGCGCAATGCAGACCATCCGAGGCGCGGCCGTAGCTCGGGCGAGCACGGCGCTGAACATCCTGCAGCAGACCGGGGCGTCGATCGGAACCGCTGTCCTCTCAGTGCTGCTGGCGTCGGCGCTGACGAGCAAGCTGGGCGGCCACGGAACGCTCGGCGCGGTGGCCGCGGTGCCGCCGAGCGTCCGCGCGCATCTGGCGCCGCCGATGGCGGCCGCCTTTGGCCAGACGTTCTGGTGGGCGCTGGGGCTGATCGCGGTCGCGTTCGTCGGCTCGCTCGCCCTGCCGAAGCGCAAGCCGGAGCTCACAGCGGATCAGGCCAGCCCGGCGCCGGTGCCGCTCACCTGAGCGGCTGCCGCTGCGCGCGCCTGTCGCGATCGGCGTCATGGGCGGCTGACCGTGGGGACGAGCTGGTAGCCCTAGGTGCGGGGCTCGCTCTGACGGCCGTCGTCCGGTGGGGTGACCGAGTCGTAGATCTCGGTCACCTGGCGGATGACGCGCATCGCCGTCTCCAGGTCCTCGTCCGGGACGCCGGCGAGCCGCTGCTCCCACAGCGCCCGCCACGTCGCGAGCTTGCGCTCCAGCACCTGCCACCCCTTCGGCGTCAGCGACACGTTGCAGACGCGGCGATCCTCCGTGCTCCGGTGGCGCTGCACGATGCCGGCCGCCTCAAGATGATCGAGCGTGACCGTCACCGTCGCCGGCTTGAGCTCCGCGCTCCTGGCCAGCTGCCCCACCGTCATCTCACGCTCTCGCCCCAGCGCCGCGATCGATCGAATCTGAGCATGGGTGAGCTCGCCGGGGCGGCTGTGATCCCGGCTGCGCAGACGCCGTTCGGCTGCAGACATCGCCGACAGCGTCTGGCGCAGGTCCTCGATGGCCGCCCGTGGCTCCGGGGCGGCGGGAGCCTGGCCAGGGTCGGGCTGAACGAGATTGGTCATGCCGCCTCCAGCAGCGGTTCCTCGGCCGGGGACATCGAGGCCTCGCCCCGTGCCCTGGTCCGGTGCTCGATCCGCGCCAGCAGCAGGGTGGGGAGCAGGGCGATCAGCGTGACGCCCATCACCCACCAGTAGGTGTGGCTGAAGCCGGACGCCGCCGCTGTGGCCGTCCTGGCGTGGGCGGTCTGGCCCTGGAGGACGACCGCGATGATCGCTGTCCCCAGCGAGCCACCGACGCGTTGAAGGACCGTCAGCTGCGGGCTGGCGTCGTTGATCTGGTCCTTGGACAGGACCGAGAAGGCCGCGGTCATGGCCGGCATGATCGCCAGGCCGACGCCGATGCCGCGGACGACCATGGCCGCGCCGATCAGCACGAAGGACGTGCTGGCGGTGACCATGACGAACGGGATGGTTCCGACGACGAGGATCAGCCCTCCCAGCAGCGAGGTGCGTCCGGCGCCGAGGCGGCCGGTGAGGCGTCCGGAGAGGACCATTCCGATGCCGCCGCCGATGCCCTGGGGGATCAGCAGCAGGCCCGTGCTGATGGCGTCCTGTCCGCGGATGGTCTGGAAGTACAGCGGCATCAGGATCATGGCGCCGAACAGAGCCGCGCCGAGGCAGAACGTGACGACGGATGCGGCCCGGAATGCCGGGTTGGCGAACAGCTTGAGATCGAGGAGGGGACGCTCGATGCGCCGCGAGCGAGCCACGAAGAGGACGAGCAGCACGAGGCCACCGAGCACCGGGAACATGACAGACGGCGCGGTCAGGCTCCCTGCGGACTGGCTTTCGGAGAGGCCGTAGGTCAGTCCCACCACGCCGGCGGCGGCCAGTACGAGGCCGAGCACGTCCAGCCGGCCGGCCTGCGTCGTCCCGGCCTCGTCGTGGGGGAGCAGCCGGAGCGCCGCGACCAGCGCGATGGCGCCGATCGGCACGTTGATCAGGAAGATCCACTCCCAGCCGACGCTCTGCAGCAGCAGGCCCCCGAGTGTGGGCCCGAAGACCGGCGCCAGGACGATCGGCACGCCGATCAGGCTCATGACCTTGGGCAGGTTGCGCGGGCCCGCCGCCTTGACGAGGATCATCTGGCCGATGGGGGTGAGCATCCCGCCGCCGATGCCCTGGAGCACGCGGAAGGCGATGAGCTCGCCGCTGGTGGAGGCCAGTGCGCACAGTCCGGAGCCCAGGGTGAAGACGACAAGCGCAATCAGGTAGAGACGCCGGGCGCTGTACCGGCGGACCGCCCAGCCGGTGACCGGGATCACGGCGGCGAGGGAGAGCAGATAGCCCGTGATGACCCACTGGATGCCGCCGAGCGTGGCGTGCAGGTCAAGCGACAGATCGTGCAGCGCGACGTTCACGATCGTCGTGTCCAGAACGGACATGATGGCCCCGAGGATGACGACGGTCGCGACGCGCAGGACGTGCGGCTCGATCCGAGGAGCGGGGGCGGGAGCGGGAGGGGGAGATGTCATGGTGGAAAAAGTCATTTGGTCCCTAAACATTAGCAGACGAATATTTCGTTATCGACACAAATGGGAGGGAGCATTAGGGTCTAGGTGGGGCCGGCGGCTCCTGGAGGTCGGAGCGGCCCGGGGCGGCCAGGGCGACCGGGGCCTCAGGGGCGGCCGGGGCGGCCGGGGCGCGGGGGCTGCAGGGGCCGGCCGGGCCGCAGGGGCGCCTCGAAGACGTTGCACCGGTTTTCAGCGTGCACCAGGCGCCAAATCCCGCCGGGCACGGATGATTTGTCACCAGACGCAGGCAGAGCCCCGGCTTTGCGCCATTTCGCGGAGCGCGCTGCTGATTTGGCGCGTGGCGCACGTCGCGGCGGTGCCCGCTGCCGCGCCGCCGCGCCGCCGCTCCCCCGGGCCACCGGACCACCGGGCCACCGGCGCCGCCGCGCTGCCGCTCCCCCGCCGCGCCGCCCCCGGGAACACCCGCCTACAGGAACCGGTGCATGACGTGCAGACCCACGTAGCCGTGAGTGGGGTGCCGGAACGCCTCGGGAACGGTCCCGATCACGCAGAAGCCGAGGGAGCGCCACAGTGACACGGCCGCGACGTTCGTCTCGACCACGGCGTTGAACTGGATCGCCCGGAAGCCGGCCCCCCGCGCCCACTCCAGCACGTGCTCGCCGAGAGCGCGGCCGGTTCCGCGACGGGGGTGGCGAGAGTCGACCATGAAGCTCGCCGAGGCCACGTGGGATCCCGGCCCGGGCCGGTTGGCGTACATGGCGGCGCTCCCCAGGACCGCGCCCTCCGCGTCGACGGCCACGACCGTCCGTCCCGGCGGCGCGACCAACCAGAGGCGCTCGGCCTCCGCCGGCGACAGATCCGGGTCGTAGGCATAGGTCTCACCGGCGGCAACGATCTCGTGGAAGAAGGGCCAGATCGAGCCCCAGTCCTCCGGATGCGCGTCCCGGATCAGCACGCCGGCATTATCCGGCACGGCGGCCGGCACGCCGCACCCGCCGGGTCCCGCCGGCGGGGATGTAGGTGGTGTCAGAGCGGTGAACGCGCCGGCTGCGGGGTTTATGAGCGGCGCGGTAGGGAAGCAGTTGGGGGACGGCGAGTCGTGCCGATCCACCGGGATTTGGCGCTCGCTTCATCGGCAACGGAACGCTGAATCGCTCTCGCGCCGCCGCACGGACTCGTTGCCGCCGGCCGGGTCGTTGCAGCGCGCCCTTCGACGTCAGGATCAGCTTGTCACTCGCGTTGAGCCTCCAAAATGCCCTCACCGGGGTCCCGGCGGCGATCCTTGAAGCCAGCCTCGTGATCGTGCCGCAGGCTGAGCCGTTCCGGCGCCTTGGCCGGCTGCGCTCGCCGCTGTGGACCATGCTCCTGCCGGGCTCCATCATCGTCGGGACGTTTGGGCTCATCGCGCTTCCGCGGTCGGCCTCGGCGGCGCTGCTTGCCTCGGCGGTCACGACGCCGCTGCTCGCGCTGGTGGCGGTCGTCTCGGTCGTGCGCGCCCGCCGACTGCTCCTTCCCGTGGCCGCGGCCGCAGGCGCGCTGGCGCTGCTGGCGACAGGTCGCGCGGGGCAGACGGGCGCCGCGGTCGTGACCGCGCTCGCGTGCCTCACGATCGGCGCCGCGCTCCAGCGCCTGATCCCGGCACGGTGGCTGCTGGCCGGGGTGGTGGCGATGTCGGTGGCCGATATCGTCCTGTTGGCGGTCGGTCCCGGCTATCACCAAACGGTCGTGCTCGCTGCGGCGGCGAGCACCTTTCACGGCCCCAGCTTCACCGGTGCGCGAGTGGGAGGGACGACGATCGGCTACCCGGACCTGTTCCTGGCGGCGCTGCTTGGGACCTATCTCGCCGGCTCGGGTTCGCAGCGGCTCGGGGCGCTGCTGCTCGCCGGGCTGGTGATGGCGTACGACTCCCTGCTGTCGCCCGGCGTCCTCCTGCCGGCGACGGTGCCGATCGCCGTGACGCTGATCGTCGTCATCCTGCTGCGCCGGCGCCGACCACTAGGATCGGCCGATTATGGCCCGCGAGCCGAGTACAGATCTGGAGATCCTGCAGCGGCTCGCGCAGCCGGCGGGTAAGGACGTCGTCGACATCGGCTGTGGAGGCGGCGCGCTCGTGCGCGAGCTCGCCCGGCTCGGCGCCCGTCCCATCGGTGTCGAGATCTCGCCGGAGCAGCTGGCTCCGGCGCTGGCCGCCGGCAGCGAGGCCGGCGGCCGTTACCTGGTCGGTCGCGCCGAGCAGCTCCCGCTCCCCGAGCGGTCCGTGGACGTCGCGGTGTTCATGCGGTCGCTGCATCACGTCCCCATCCCCGGCATGCTCCCGGCCCTGAGCGAGGCGCGCCGCGTGCTGCGCGACGACGGGCTCGTGTACGTCGCCGAGCCGCTGCCCGAGGGGGACTTCTTCGCTCTCACGAGCCTCGTCGAAGATGAGCTCGAGGTCCGGGCGGCGGCCCAGCGGGCGGTTGCCGACGCCGGTCAGGCCGGCCTGCGCGGCGTGACGACGCTCGACTACGAGGTGAGCTTCTGCCTCGCCGACGTGGGCGCCTTCCTCAAGCGGCTCGTGAGCGTCGATCCTGACCGGGCCGCGACCTTCGCGGCGCGAGAGGCGGAGATCACGGCGACGTTCGGCGAGATGGGGACTGCGGGAGACGCGCCCGGGGAGCGCTGCTTCATTCAGCCGATGCGCGTCGACGTCCTGGGCGGATCGCTGACGCGGGCCGATCGCTGACGCGGGTGGATCGCTGACGCGATCCGCTGACGAGGATCGCAAGCGATTCTCGTGCGTGGTCGCTAGCCGGTGGCGAGCCGCTCCAGCGGCCGCGCGGCCCGGGTGAGGGAGCAGGCCCGCAGGGACTGAACGGACAGCGTGTCGATCTTGGCCAGCGTGTCGCCCTGATAGATCCAGCCCGGGTGCCGGGAGGAGATCCTGGCCAGCTTGCCGGCGCTGGCGCCGGCCGTCGACTCCAGGCCGGTCAGGTCCGGATGCGGCGTGAATGCCTCCAGGCGATAGGCCTCGCCGCAGGACGCGGCGATCGTCGTCAGGGCACCGGAGATGATGCTCGCCTGGGCGACCGGCGCTTGCGGCGGCGGGGCTCCGCACGCGGCGGCGATGAGCGACGCACACGCCACTGCGACCGCGGTGCGCGCCTGAGTCATGCCAGGGTGAGCAGGCATATCGCTCCCAGGAGACTGGTTCCCGCCGTCCACCAGGCAATGTAGTCGCCGATGTGGCCGGAGTGCAGGTCGCGGAGCGTGTGGAGGGCCCGCAACCAGGGAGTAGCCACCGCCGCGGGCACGCGTCGCCGCAGCGGTCGTCCGAACAGGCCGAAGGCGGCCAGCGCGACGGCGCCTAGCACGGAGCCGGCGCTGTACAGAACGTCCGCGGCGGACACGTGGCTCGGCGCCACCGCCGGCCAGTGCACGGCCTGGCCGGCCAGTACCCAGCGGGCGTAGGCGGCGTGGTCGGTGAAGCGCGCGGCGGCCGCCTCGATGGCGGGCACCGCCCCCGGGATCAGCGCCACCGCCACCGTCAGGACGAGCAGCAGCGCCGGCACGAGGACCATCATCGGCGGGGTGTGATCCGGGCGGTCCTGCATCTCCTCCTCGGTGACGCGCGCCGCCCGCGCCTGACCGGCGTCGGGCGCGTCGGCGGGACCCCAGCCGAGGAAGACGCGGCCGGTGACGCGCAGGACCGCGGCCCCGGTCGCGGCCGAGGCGATGACGAACACCGCGATCAGCCAGCCGTAGCCGGCACTGCTCGCGGATTCCTCGAGCAGCGACTTGCCGGCGAACAGCGTGAACGGCGGGAGCGCGGCGAGCATCAGGCCACCGATGGCCAGCAGCACGCCGACGACAGGGATCTCGCGCCCGCGGCCGTACAGGTCGTACTCGTCGATCGTCTTGAAGCGGTGGAGGAGGACCCCGGTGCCCATGAACAGCGCTCCCTTGGTCAGGCCCTGGCCGACGATGTACACCGCGACGCCGGCCAGCGCCCGGGCGCTGAGCAGCCCGATGCCGCAGATGAAGACGCCGATGTGGGCGACGCTGGAGAACGCGAGCATGCGCTTGATGTGGCGCTGCTGGAAGCACATGAGCGCGCCGAGCAGCGCGGTGACCACTCCGACGGCGACCAGGATCGCACGCAGCGCCGCCATGTGCGGATCCATGGGGCCGGCGAACATGACCCAGTACAGCCGGGCGACGGCGTAGACGCCAAGCTCGGTCATCACCCCGGCCAACAGCACGCAGACCGGAATCGGCGCCACCGCATAGGCGTCGGCCAGCCAGAAGTGCAGTGGGACCGCGGCGGCCTTGGTGAGGAAGCCGACGAACAGGAGCACCATGGCCACCACGACGAGCGGGTCGGCACCGTGCCGGTCGAGCGCGAGGCCGATCTGGGTCATGTTGAGAGCCCCGGTGCGCGCGTACAGGAGGGCGACGCCGATGAGCATCGCGTAGCCGGCAATGCTGTTGGTGATGGCGAAGTTGATCGCCCCCTGGATCGGGGCCCGCTCTTCGATCAGATACCCGGTCAGCGCGTAGGCGGCCGCC
>DASZMK010000149.1:0-6921 GCA_035551855.1 Solirubrobacteraceae bacterium | reverse complement strand
CTCGATCGGGGCTGGGCCAACCATTGGGTGGCGCGGAATCGCCCGTGGTGCCTGCAGATCCCGACATCCGACCCGCGTCGACCAGCGCCTGCACATGCCTCGTAATGAAGGGGTCCCCGGTTCGATTCCGGGCGTCGGCTTTTAGAGGTCTTCACGTTTGCCCCGCGGGTATGTTCACGTTTGGGGCGGACGGAAGGCCGGTGGGGTGGCTGGCTGTGCTGGGCGTGCGTGAGGCGGGTGTTTGGTGGTGTCGGGGGCCGGTTCGGGCCGGGTTGACGGCGGGAGGGATCGCCGCCGTGATGGCGGGTGCTGCTTGGGGGTTCGTTCTCGCTCGGTCGACGCGCGGGTGGTCAGGGTGCGTGCGCGGTGGCGGTGATCAGGTCGTTGGTGGTGCGGCGGCGGCGTCGGCGTTGCTTGGGCGGGAGCCCTAGGGCTTCGCGTCGCTCGTTCTCGGCCTGGCGGGCGGTGAACGCGTCAGCCACGCGGATATTGCGGGCGATCAGGACGCTCGCGGCGAACAGCGCGTTCGGGGTGAGTCCCATGATGCGGCACCAGCCGCGGGCGATGGTGTTGCTCGCGGGGTCGGTGATCGTGGCGAACGTCCGTTCGGCGGCGGTGCGGCGGTTGTAGGAGTGGCGGTGCGCGGCTGAGGGGTAGTCGTGCTTTTGGGCGGTCTTCGCGTTCACGGTGGGCGGCACGGTGATCGTGTGTTGGGTGCAGCAGGCGGGTGGGTGCTCGGGCGCCGTGAGCACGGTGGGGCGGTCGTGCGGGAGCGTGAGCGAGCCGGGTTTGTGGGGGCAGCGGAGCTTGCCTTGGGCGGCGGGGCAGATCACGCGCCGGTAGCCGTCGCGGTCAATATGCGGTGATCGGGGAGAGCTTATATTTGGCGAGCTCTGCGGTTTGTTGGTCATGCGCCTCGGTCTGCTTGGTGGTGGCGGCGGGGGCGAGTGGTCCGAGTGTGAGCAGCGCGTTCGGGGTGGCGGGGCAGTAGAGGTTCCCGTTCGCGCAGGTGGCGCCCATGTGGGTGCCGTTGGTGCCGCGGTCGTTGGGGTGCAGGTCTTGGATCAGCTGTGCGCCGAGCTGGCGGACGGGGACGGCCCGCCCGTCCCCGAGCTCGCCCGCCGGATGCACCTCGCGTCCTGCAAGCACGACCCGCCCGCCCAGATCGTGCCCGTCCTGCAACGCATGAACGCGAGCGGGATCGCGATCGGCGACGTGCTCGCCGACTCCGGCTACGCCTACTGCGTCCCCGCAACCTGGGCACTGTGCTCGTCTGGGACGCTGGTGAGGGCTTGGAGGTAGGAGCCGAAGAACAGCTCGTTGCGGGCGGGGTGGTTGGTGTTGCGGTGCCCCCAGGACGCTTCGGGGTCCGCGGGCCGACGCCCACCATCGTCGCCGTCGCCGTCGCCGTCGCCGTCGCCGTCGCGGTCGCGGTCGCCGTCGCCGTCGCCGTCGCTGGTGGTGTTGTCGTGGTTGTCTGGTGGTGGTTGCTCGGGGTCTGCTGCGCTCGGGGCCGGGTCGGGGCGCTCTGAGCGGGGCTTGGGGGGTGGGCGTGACCAGCTCTCCAGATCGGTCCAGTCCACGGCGTAGCTGCCGGTGGCGGGCTCGCCGAGCACGGTCACGCTCGCTTCGAGCAGCCGGTCGAGTACGTCGGAGAGCGTCTGGGACGGGGCGCCGTCGGGTGTGGGCTTGGACAGCGCCGCGATCACGAGGCCGAAGGTCCGCTCGATCTGGCGGTAGGTGAGCGGGTGCGGGCCGGTGCGCCACTCGGCGATCACCCCGAGCCGGTGCTGGTCGGCGTCGGGGAGGTCGAGGAGTGCGTGGTGCACGCGGCGCACGTGCGCGGGGCGTCCCTGCACGGCGACGAGCAGCATCCCTGCCAGGAGGGTCCGGACGCGCAGCTGGCGGGGACGGACGCCGACCGGCAGCAGCAGCTCGATCTGCACGGCGACGGCGGAGGTGTCGATGATCTGCTCGATCCGCTGAAGCCCGGCGGTCGTGTTCACCGCGATCCTCCCAACAGCGCGACGAGCTCGCTCTCGCCGGGGTCGGGGAGCTGCGCGGCGAGGTCCCCGAGCCGCTGTGAGCAGCTGATCCCGGCGGCGTGCATGAACGCGTGAAGCCCGATCTGCTGGGCGCACGCGACCAGCCAGGTGGATCTGAGCCGCCCGGGCTGAAGGCGCGGCAGTCCCGCGTCTTGGGAGAGCGCGCGGCAGAGCGCGTCTGAGATGTTGCGCCGGCCGGGCTCCCGGCCGCCGCAGATCAGCCGATCGCCCGCGAACCGTGCGGCCTGAAGCAGCGGCTCGTGGTAGCGCTCGAGCACCGGCACCGACCGCGCCCGCGGACCGCCGATCACGACGACCACCCCGCCCGCCCGCGCGATCACGTCGCTGCCGCGCAGCAGACGCAGCTCCGAGGCGATGATCCCCGCGCCGGCCCCCAGGCAGATCAGCGCGCTTGAGCGCATCCGCCGGGCCTCGGTGCTCAGGCACGCCCCCAGCCGTAGATACCCGTCGATCTGACCCTCCGTATACGGAGCCTTCGCTCGCTCGCGCGGCAGTGACATCGGCGCCGGCGGCGGGTAGCGCTCGATCGCACGCGCCAGCGCGCGGAGGTTCGTGCGCAGCGTCCGGGCGGTCGCCGGCGAGACCCCACCGCAGCCCTGCACGATGAACCGCTCGATCACCGGCTCGGACAGCAGCACTCCCGCGGACAGCTCCAGCCCCAGCGACTCCGCGAACGCCGCCAGCCGGCCCGCGGCGAACAACAACGCCTTGCACCGCGCGGGCGTCGCCGGACCCGCGCGCGCGACCACCTCACGCGTGAAATCGGCCGCCGCGGCCGACAACGCAACGGGCGCGTAGCGCTCGACCGTCACAGCCGCCCATCGGGCGGCCTCGCTGACCGCATGTTCACCACGAGCAGCAGTAGCCATCACACCTATCCTCCGGTAGATCTACCGTAGGACACGGACGGAAACCAACCGCCCCGGCTGCCACACTCGAACCGATGAAGCCAGACCCCGCACAACGCGCCGAAGCGCGCCAGATCGCGACCGAGCTCGCCCGACTCGCGCGCTCAGCCGACGTCCTGCCCGGCACGATCACCGAGCGCCACACCCGCTGCGGCAAACCAGGCTGCGCCTGCCACCACGACCCCCCACGCCTGCACGGCCCCTACCGGCACTGGACCCGCAAGATCGCCAACAAGACGATCGGCCGCTACCTCACCAAAGCCCAAGCCACCGAAACGCAGCGCTGGATCGACAACGACCGCCGCATCCGCGAACTCCTCGCCCGACTCGAACAGATCGGCATCGACCGCCTCGAAGCCGACCAACACCACACCTAAAACCAGACCAACGCGTGGTCACCCAACGCTTAACCCGTGGACCGCACCGCCGCGATTAGCAGAACCCCCTGCAAAACCCCAAACGTGAAGTCCTCTTTTAGCTGATTTCGAGGGACTTTGCGAGAGTCGTGCTCTCGTTTGGTGGTCTCCGACGTCCACGCGGCGTCTACGCTTTCGTACGCGTTCGTGAACGCATGAAGCGGTTGGTGGCCGCATGACTGCGCGTGTGCTCATGAGATGAGCGTGGGAAGCCGCGACAGGTCAGCTCGCCGTGGCTGGCGGCCTGGAGGCGTCGGCGTCCGTCAGCATCGCGCCGGTCTTCCGGCGATCGCCCGAGGTTGGCCGCCTTGGCGGCGTACGTCCTGGCTACCTCGCCACCGAGCAAGCCACCGACCTTGGCCGTGCGCCCGAGGCGTCCGGTGAGGATTGATGTAGCGGGCTGGGTCATGACGTGGCCACCAGCGTGGCCTGCATGCCCGCCACCAGGAGCACAAGTAGGGTCAGATACACAAGTCCGACGTAGAGCCGCTGCCGGGGGACAACCTTGTAGTACGCCTCCTGCTGCGATCCGCCCTCACGCCGCGCCCGTAGACGTCGACGGACGTCAAGATACCCGATCACGATGAAGATGAAGATCAGCGGATTCCCAAACAGGACGGCGACCGCGACGAGGATGACGAGGCCGACCACCCACATGGCCGGGGCCATCGCAGTCATCGCCCGGCCCCCATCGAGTGGCGTCACCGGAATCAGGTTGAAGAGGTTGAGGAAGAAGCCCGTATAGGCGAGGGCGTACAGCAGGTGACCGTGAGTGACGACGGCCGCCAAGGCGACCATCCCCGCGCCGACCGTGCCGAGCACCGGACCGGCCAGGCCGACCCGCGCCTCGGCGAGGGCGTTGGCGCCCAGCGACCGCGCCGAAATGACCGCGCCCAGGAACGGGACGAACATCGGTGGGCTGGCCTTGATCCCTTCGCGGCGCAGCTGCACCACGTGGCCCATCTCATGAACGAACAGGAGCACGACGAAGCCGGCGGCGAACGGCCAACCGAACAGCAGGCTGTAGGCGCCCACTGACACCAACGCAGTGCTGGCCGCGGCGAAGAACTTCAGCTTCAGCACCACGAAGATCACCGCCTTGAGCTTCGCCAAGACGGCGACCAGCGCGGCCAGGGCACCGGCCACTCGCTGGCGAACTCCCGATCTGCGGCCGGGACCGTCAACGTTGGTCCGAGCCGGCGGCCCGTGGGCGGTGATTCTCTGAGTGAGGGGAGGCAGCCTGTCGGCGTCCACCCCGTGCAGTTCACGGGTTCGGTGTGTGTTCACGCCCATTAGCCTACTACGCATCGTAGCTGTCGGTCGCACGCTGGGCGGGGTGGGTCTGGCTACACATGCGTCTGCTCGACGACATACCGGTAGCCGTGGGCGGCATGTTCCTCACGATCGAGCGCCCTGACATAGCGGTCGAACGCCTCGCCGCGCTCCTCGCGCCCAGCGCCCTGCCACAGTAGATAGGACTCCTGCACGGTTCGGCTTTCCTCGCGCCAGCGCAGGTAGCTGTCCATGACCGTGTCGAGAAGCGCGAGGCGTGTTTCGTCGTTCGCCGGTACGGGGCGATGCTGCGGATTGCGAGGTGGTCTCTTTAGGTTCATGCTCGCCACTCCTGGTGGGGGTCGGCCGATGAGTCGCTTCTGCGACGCATCGTAGTAGCCAGTCACATTGCTAGACGCCCAACCGCGGCCAACCTTCCCGGCCGTCGGAACTCAGGGCTTGACGGCCTTGTCGGCCATGCGCCCGGACAGCCGGCTACGGCCGATGTGCAGGGCGACCGCATGGTAAATCCCCTTTTGGGGTCTCCTATGCCTCATAGTAGCCAGCACAGCGGCCGATGTCCGGTGAGTACTAGGCGGCGTCATAGATCACCCGCACGCCCAGGAAGGACCCGCGTGCAAACCCCCCAGATCAACGTTCAGATGCCCGGCGATCAGGGCCTGACGCGCCCGCACATCGGTCGCATCCAACACCCCCTGACACCCTCGACCGGCTGACCGTTGGCGGGACTACTGAACTTCGACTGCAAATTTCGTAGACCGTATTACTATCCGGCATAGTACTATCTAGCATCGTGATGCCCTCCTACTTAGCCGTCGTAGCACATATGAGAGCGAAGCGAACTGCACGGTCGCGGCGACTGGTCCTGAGTGTGACCGTCTCGGCGGCCATCTTGGCCGGAGCGATCAGCCTGCTCATCTTGGCGCTGACGGGAGGTGGAAGAACCGCCGCGCCCGCGCCATCGGGGCTGACGAGGGTCAAGCACATCGTCGTCCTGTATCTCGAGAACTGGAGCTTCGACAGCCTGTATGGCCGCTTCCCGGGGGCTGACGGGCTTGCTCAAGCGGCAGCGGGCCCGCGCCAGGTCGACAAGAACGGGCGACTGTACTCGACGCTTCCGCAGCCGTTGGCGAGTGCGCCGGGCGCGAAGCCTACGAATCCGGCGGCTGCCGAGAACTCCGCCGTGGCGAAGCCCGCCGCCGTGCGTCCGCCCGATCGACGTTTCCCGGCAACGCTTCCCAACGCCCCGTTTCCGATCTTCAACTACGTCTCGCCGCTGGGCAAGACGGCCGATCCGGGTGCGCGTTTCTACCAGGAGCGAGCCGAGATCGACGGCGGCAAGATGGATCGCTTCGTGTCCTCCGGTAACTCGGGAGCGCTGCCGCTCGGCTACTACGACGCGACATCGCTTCCCCTGGGCCGGCTGGCGGCGCAGTACACGCTCGCGGATCGTTTCTTCCACGCCGCCTACGGCGTGTCGCTGCTGAACCACTTCTGGCTGATCGGTGCCGCGACGCCACGCTGGCCGGATGCGCCTGACGCTGTCCGCGCGAAAGTCTCCCCGACCGGCAGGCTGCTGCGCGACGGCGCCGTTACTCCCGGCGGCTATCTGGTCAACACCGCATACAGCGCGATCGGGCCACACCCACGGCAGACGAAGCCAAGCGAGCGCGTCCCGCCGCTCACCAATCCCACCATCGGGGACCGGCTGAGCGCCAAGGGGATCTCGTGGGCCTGGTACTCCGGCGGCTGGAACGCCGCCCGCTCGGGCCACCCCGACCCCTTGTTCCAGTTCAACCACCAGCCGTTCGCGTACTTCGCCAATTACGCGCCCGGACAACCCGGAGCCACACACCTGCGAGACGAAACCGCGCTTGGCGCGGCGATCGCGAACGCCACTCTCCCCGCGGTCAGCTTCGTCAAACCCGACGGTGCCGATAACGAGCATCCCGGCTACGCCAACCTCTACGACGGCGAAGTCCACGCGGCGGCGCTGATCGAGAAGATCATGCACAGCGCCCTGTGGAAGAGCACGGCGATCATCGTCACCTACGACGAGAACGGTGGTTTCTGGGACCAGGTGCCGCCGCCCAAGCTCGATCGCTGGGGCGACGGGACCCGTGTGCCTGCGATCGTGATCTCTCCGTTTGCGAAGCGCCACTACGTCGATCACACGACCTACGACACGACATCGATCTTGGCGTTCATCGAGAAGCGCTTCGATCTCAGGCCGCTGAG
>DASZMK010000148.1:0-4228 GCA_035551855.1 Solirubrobacteraceae bacterium | reverse complement strand
TGCCTCGGATCGTTTCTCAACGTCGTGGCCTACCGCCTGCCGGCGGGAATCTCTCTCGTCGCGCCGCGATCGGCGTGCCCGGGGTGCGGCACCGTGATCCGGTCGTACGACAACCTCCCGGTGCTGTCATGGCTGATCCTGCGGGGCCACTGCCGTTCCTGCGAGGGCGTCATCTCGCCCCGCTATCCGCTGACCGAAGCCTTCACCGGCGCGTTGTTCGCCGCCGTGGTCATCGCCCGGGGCGCGACCCGGGCGGTCTGGCTCGACCTGATCTTCGTTGCGACGCTCGTCGCGATCACGCGCATCGACCTCGACCACCGCATCATCCCGAACCGCATCACCGCATTTATGGCGGTAGCGGCGGTCGTCCTGACGGCGCTGTTCGAGCCGCATCAACTGCCTGAGCGGCTGATCGCCGCGGCTGCGGCGGGGGGCGTCTTTTTTGCTGTGGCGCTCCTCTACCCCGCCGGCATGGGGATGGGCGATGCCAAGCTTGTTGCCGTCATGGGCCTCGTGCTCGGCCGCGCCGTCGCACCGGCACTGCTCGTGGCGCTGCTCGCCGGTAGTCTCGTGGGAATCGCCGTCATGGCGCGCCGCGGCGTGAGGGACGGCCGGCGCATCGCCGTCCCCTTCGGCCCATTCCTCGCGCTGGGCAGCATCGTCGCTCTGTTCGCGGGGCAGGCCATGGTCCACGCCTACGTCCAGGGGGTGGGACTGTGAGTGTCCTGACCAGGCAGATTTCCGCTCCTCGGCTGCCCTCGGTGCGGCTGAGGAAACCGACCGCCCGTCGCTCCGCGACCGTGACCGGGCTCGAGGTGTCGGCGACGCAGGCGATCGCAGCGCAGGCGAGCCTGCAGGACGGCCGGATCGTCGTCGAGCGCGTCGCCGCCCGACCGTTCCCACCCGGGCTGATGCGCGACGGCGTCGTGATCGAACCGGACCGGCTCGCCGGGGAGCTCAAGAGTCTCTTCGCCGAGCACCGGCTCTCCAAGCGTGTCCGCGTGGGGCTCGCCACGCCCCGCACCATCCTGCGCGTGATCGACCTGCCACCGTTGGATGAGCGGGACATTCGGGCTGCGCTGCTGATGCAGGCACAGGAGCGCATCCCCATGCCGCTTGATCGCGCCGTGATGGACTTCCAGTCCGTCGGGCTTGTCGACACCCCGGACGGGCAGCGACTTCGCGTCATCGTGGTCGTCACCGAGCGGGAGGGCGTTGACCGGCTGCTCAACGTGCTGCGTCAGGCGGGGCTCAGGCCGGAGGGCATCGATCTGTCGATCTTCGCGGTCATCCGGGCGCTTGGCCACAGCGTGCCGGCGCCGGGCCCAATCCTCTACGCCCAACTCGGGGATCTTGTCAACATCGCCATCGCCGAGGCCGGTGTGTGTCGGTTCACCCGGCAGGCGCCGCAGGGTCTGGCCATGGTGCTCGCGCGGCTCGCGGAGAGCCAGGAGATCCCTCTCGAGGAGGCGCAGGCGCTGCTGCAGAGTGCGCGGGGCGTCCATCACGTCGAGGTACGCGACGAGGGCGAGCAGGCTGTCGCCGACCTGCTGGCCCGCACCGCCGCCGAGCTCGGCTCCGAGCTGCGCGCCGCCGCTGAGTTCTACTCGACGCAGTTCGCCAGTGACATCGTGACCGCCGGAGTCGTTGCCGGCCCACTCGCTCCGCTTCCGGGGTTTGTGCAAGCGCTGTCTCAGGCGTCGGGGTTGGAGCTGATCTGCGGTGAGGTCACGACTGCCAACGCACGGGCGCTGGACGGCGTCGACGCTCGCCTAGCGCCTCTGGCCGGCGGGCTGGCCGTCGGGGAGCTCAACTGATGAACGCCGTCAACCTCATTCCTGCCGGCAGCCGCAAGCGTCGCGCGCCACTGACGACGAGCCGGCCCACCCTGGCGCTGATTGCTGGCCTCGTCGGCGTCCTGATCGCCACTGTGCTGTACGTGACCGCCTCGAATAACGTGAAGACGCGCCAGGGTGAGCTCACCCACGTGACTGCTACGGCCGCGAGCTGGCGGGCCGTGGCCGGCAGCTATCAGCGGTTCGTTCAGGCCGCGCAGCAGCGCACCCAGGAGCTCGCCGACGTCCGGCAGCTCGCGGCGGATCGCTACCCGTGGGAGCAGCTGCTGAGCCAGGTCGCCGGTCTGCTGCCAGCCACCGCAGCGTTGACCTCACTCCAGGCAACGACTGCGCCCGCAGCGGGCTCTTCGGCTACGCCCGGATCCAGCGCCTCGACTACGCCCGGATCCAGCGCCTCGACATCGGCGGCCACCAGTTCCGCGGCACTACCGCTTCCGGCCGTTCAGTTGTCAGGCTGTGCTGCCTCTCAGGACAGCGTCGCCCAGACGATGGTGCAGTTGCACCGGGTTCACGGCGTCGCCGCGGTGACCCTCAGTTCAGCCACCGAGTCAGGGTCGAGTGGCGCCGCGTCCTCCGGGGCGTCGAGCGGCACCGGCGGCGGCTGTCCATTCCCGGTCCAGTTCCAGGTCTCACTCACGTTCGCGGCTCCCGCCGCAGCCGGAACAGCGTCGTCCGGGAGCGTGGCGCCGGGAACAGGCTCAACCGGTGCACCGAGCACGCCCGCGACGACCGGATCTGGCGCGACGCCGACCGCGGCCGTCGCCACCAACTCAACCGGGGCCAACGCCAGATGACTCTTCGTCCGCGCGATCGCATCGTTCTCGGCGTGATAGTGATCGCCGCTCTCGTGGGCGCCTTCTACGTGCTGGCGCTGAAGCCTGAGCAGCAGAAGGCCTCCTCGCTCGATGCGGCCATCGCCACCCAGAGGCAGACGATTGCCGAGGAGCAGCAGAGCTACCAGGCCGGCCGAGCCGCTCAGGCTTCGCTCTCATCGCGTGCAGCTCAGTGGGCGGCGCTCCGCTTGGCCGTGCCGGCTCAATCCGACATCCCCGCGCTGCTGCGCATCCTGGAGCGCAACGCCAACGCAGTGCATGTCAAGATGCAGTCGATTCAGCTGTCTGGAGCGTCAGGGCCGTCGGCCGGCGGTTCCACGCCGACCAGCACGGGCGGGGCGTCGACGTCAAGCGGCTCGCCTGCGTCGAGTGCCAACGGCGCGACCGGAGTACCGGTCCAGCTGACGTTTGCCGGTGGATACCGGGCGCTCGACGCGCTCGTTCACCGGCTCGACGGGCTGGTCGTTGTGTCAGCTGGCAATGTGCACGCCAGTGGGCCGCTGATGAGCATCAGCAACGTATCGCTCAGCGGGTCGCCGAACCTGGCGGTTCAGCTGTCCGCAACGATCTACCAGTTGTCGGCCGCGTCGGGTGCGGCCGGCGCCGCCACCGGAGGCCACCCATGAGTGCACTACGCCGAGACCTGATTGAGCGCAGGATGTGGATAGTCGTGGCGCTGCTGATCGTGGCACTCGCGGCGGTCCCGATGTTGCTGCTGAACGGCGGCTCGGCCGGCGGAGCCGCGGCCGCTCCACCGCCGCCCCCAGCGGCCACCTCCGCGCCGGCCGTTGCAAAATCGGCGTCGGCCGGGGCTCCGTCTGCGCCGGCCAGCCAGGGCGCGACGAAAGTGGCACTGGCTCGTGCCTCGCGCGACCCCTTCGCCGCCGCAACGGCGTCGACGACGACCACCGCCGCCACGACATCGTCGCCCTCCGCTTCGTCCCCGACTACCGGATCCCCATCGAACGCCACCCGGGTCGCCATGGTGTCACCCTCGCCCAATACGTCCAGCGGTCAGTCAGCAGCCTCGGGCTCGGCGGCGCCCGCCACGCCGGCTTCCACGGCGACCTCGAGCACCACCCCCACGTCCACGGCCAATCCGGCGACGTCGACGCCCGTTTCGACGACGGCATCCGTCACGCCTGTGCCACCGGCCAAGGTCCAGTCGTGGACGACGTACTCGGTCGCGGTTCGCTACGGCAAGAACATCAGCGTCCGGCTGCGCTCCAACATCGCGCGGCTCACAGCGCTTCCGTCCGCCAGCCAACCCCAGGTGATGTTCCTGGGGGTGATGACCGGCGGCAAGCAGGCGGTATTCGCGCTTCGATCCGGTGTGGGTCATACGGGACCTGGGCTATGCCGCCCGGACCACGCGCGGTGTTCGGCGATCCTGCTCCAGGCCGGGCAGACCGAGCACCTGACCGTCCCGCTCAGCGACGGCTCTCAGAAGAAGGTGATCCTGCGGGTGGTCCGCATCACGCGCAGCGTCACGCATTCGCGCAAGGCCGCGCTGGCCGCGTACCTGCGGTACTCGGCCGC
>DASZMK010000147.1:0-6645 GCA_035551855.1 Solirubrobacteraceae bacterium | reverse complement strand
GAACGGGTTGCCGTCCCGGTCTCCGCCGATCCAGGAGCCGAAGTCCAGCATCGGTGGGACTCTCGCCGGCGCTCGGCCGTTGAAGGCCGGATAGAACTCGTCAATCGCGTCCTCCAGGTCGCGATAGATTCGCGGGATCGTTTCCGCGAGCGTCGACGCGAAGTGGATGAGGCCGCCCCGGACCTCATCGGCGACCGTCAGTTCGGCGGCGCGGAGATCATCCGAGCTCCACAGTTCCTGGACGGTTGCCAGTAGCCGGCGCCGTGCTTCGCGCATGGGGACGTGGGGGCGCTCGTCCAGTTCGCGCAGGACGCCGAACACCCGCGTGAGCTTGTCGATCGTCGTCCGCCGGCGCGCCTCGGTCGGATGGGCCGTCATCACGAGCCGCAGCTCGGACTGGCCGAGCACCTGCTGGAGTTCGGCCGCGCTTGTGCCGGCCGCGTGAAGGTCGCCGATCACCTGCCGCAGAGATCCCGCCCGGGGGGTCCCTGGGTCCGCCGCGTCCCGCGCCCGCAGGCGCCGGATCCGCTCGTTGTCCTCGGCCAGGTTCACGAGCTGAAACCAGCGCGTCAGCGACCGCACCAGCATCTCCATCTCCTCCAGCTCGAGCCCCCGCACCAGCTCGGCGAGCTGGTCGGCCGCCCGCTCGTCACCGAGCCTCGCCTGGCGCCCCAGGGCCACCGTTCGGTCGAGCAGGTCCAGAGCGCTCGCCCCGCCGCCGATCGTGACCACCACGCGCAGGACATCGGTCAGCAGCGCCTCGTCGGCGGCGAAGTCCCGCGGGGGTGTCTGCAGCTGGGTCATGACCGCATGTAGACATAGCACCGGGGCCACCCGGCCCCGCGCCGTCAGACCTGCAGGCCGTCGGCCTCGATGACATCACCGCCGGCTACGTCGAGACGCTGCGCCGGTGGCGCCACCGCTGCGCCGGTCGCGCCAATCCGTTTCCTTGCTCTGGTGTTCAGCGTGCAGGGTGCGTCAAATCAGAAACCGCGGCGATTGTCTGGCGCAGAAGTGGGGCTGAGCCTGCGTCCGGTGCCAAATCACCCGGAGCGTTTGAGATTTGTCGCGTCATGCACGGGCGTCCTGCCTCAGAGACAGCCGACCACGCTTGCTTCCCTTACCTCCTGCGTCCGTCGGGAAGCAGGTCCGCTGCCCATGCCGTTTCGCCGCCGCAGGTCACCTGCGCTCGCCCACGGCCAGACCACCCCCGCCACACTCGAGTCGGAGTCGGCGGTGGGAGGGCGTACCCCGTCGCGGCGAGGTCGGCGCTGCCGGCGGGTGGTCCTCGGCTCGCCTGAGCGCGGGGCCTCGGTCACAGCCACGGCTCGTCGTCGGCGCCGAACCCCACCGCAAACTCCATCTCGCGGTAGGAGTCGCGGTCGGCGTACCCTCCGGCCTGCCCGTGGCGCAGCATCCCCCGCATCGCGGCGCTCAGCATCTGCAAAAGCCACGGCTCGCGCGGTGGCAGGCGGCGGTACCGGCCGTCGCCGTAGTCATACAGGCGTCCCGGCGGCCCGTCCCGCGTGGCCGGCGGCACCCTGCCTCCGCGGCTGAGCAGCATGAACTCCACTCGGTTGTAATACATGGGTGATCCTTCCGGGAAAATGGACAGGTGTCACTGCTCGGCCGGAGTGTCACTCAGCCGTGATCAGGTGTCAGTCAGACTCCGCGCGCTGACCGTCGGTATCGGTTGACGAGCTTGCGGCGACTACGGGCACAAAAAAGGCGACCCGTTGGGTCGCCCTTGCTTCGAGAAGTCTTGACGTGGCTCGATCAGCCTGCGCCTCTCGCAGCAAGGACGGACTCGGCACGCGCAGCATCGACCGTGCCGGACTTCGGCATGTCGAAGGCGACGCCCGACGGCGAACTCTGCTGTGTGTGGGTGAGGGTGGTGAAGATCCGGGACATAGAGGTGACTCCGATACGGATGCCGCCAGAGTAACTGAGACAGTTATCGATTGCAAGCAGGAAGACACAATTAGTTTGCAACATCGGCACAGTTGCGAATCACCGGCTGCGGGGAAGCTGCCTGTCGCGCGGATAACCTCCCGGGCATGCTGCACATCCACCGTGCCGTCCGGGCGGATGCCCTCGCCGACGCGCTCGCCGAGCTGCTGTCGGAGCCTCTCGGCGATCCGTTCACCGCCGAGGTCGTCGGCGTGCCGACACGGGGCATGGAGCGGTGGCTGACGCAACGCATGTCGGCGGTGCTGGGCGCCCGCACCGGCCAGGTCGACGGCATCTGCGCCAACGTGCTGTTCCCGCCGCCGCACCGGCTGATCACCGACGCCATCGCCGCGGCCTCCGGCGTGGACCCGGAGGAGGATCCCTGGCTGCCTGAGCGGTCGGTCTGGCCGCTGCTGGAGCTCGTGGAGGGGTCGCTCGGCGAGCCGTGGCTGGCGGCGCTGGCCTCCTACCTCGGCGCCACCGGAAAGTCCCCGGACCCGGTCAAGCGGGGCCGCCGGCTGACGACGTTGCGCCATCTCGCCGGGCTCTTTCACCGATATGCACTGCATCGTCCGCAGATGCTCGCCGCCTGGCGCGCCGGCCGAGACGTCGACGCCGGGGGGGCCGCCCTCCCCCCGGGGTGTGAGTGGCAGGCCGAGGTGTGGCGGCGGCTGCGGGCGCGCGTCGGCGTGGCCGATCTCGCCGAGCGCTCCGCGACGGCGCGTGAGCGCCTCGTGCGCGAGCCGGAGATCGTGGACCTTCCCGCCCGCCTGTCGCTGTTCGGACTGACCCGGCTGCCCGCCGGGCACCTGGAGATCCTGCGGGCGCTGGCGGTGGGACGGGACCTTCACCTCTTCCTCCTGCATCCCTCGCCCGCCCTCTGGGGCGAGGTGCGCGCCCGGACCGCACCACAGCCGGGCCCGGCGCTCGTCCCCCGCGCCGCGGACCCCACCGCGATGCTGCCCGCCAACCGCCTGCTCGCCTCGTGGGGCCGTGACGTCCGCGAGATGGAGCTCGTGCTGACCGCCGGCGGCCCGGCGCCCGCCGACCACGTCCATCGCGCAGAGCCACCGCCGGAGACGCTCCTCGGCCGGATGCAGGCCGACATCCGCGCCGACCGCGCCGCCCCGGGCCCCGCGCCGCCGGCCGGGGACGAGCGCCGGCCACCGCTGGCGACCGGAGACCGGAGCATCGAGGTCCATTCCTGCCACGGCCGCGCGCGCCAGGTGGAGGTCGTGCGGGACGCCATCCTGCACGCGCTGGCCGAGGATCCGACGCTCGAGCCTCGCGACGTGATCGTCATGTGCCCGGACATCGAGACGTTTGCGCCGCACATCCAGGCCACGTTCGGCGCGGGCGAGACATCCGCCGCCGACGGCGATCTCGGCTCCACCGCTGCCGAGCAGCCGATCGACCTGCGGGTGAGGCTGGCCGACCGGTCGTTGCGCCAGACCAACCCGGTGCTCGGCGTCGTCTCCCAGCTGCTCGAGCTCGCCGAGCAGCGGGTCACGGCCTCTCAGGTGCTCGACCTCATCGACCGGGGGCCCGTCCGCCGCCGCTTTCGCCTTGACGACGACGACGTCACCCGGCTGCAGGAGTGGATCTCCGAGGCCGGCGTGCGCTGGGGCCTGGATGCCGCCCATCGCGCTCGCTATGAGCTCCAGATGATCGACAACGGCACGTGGCGGGCGGGACTCGACCGGCTGCTGCTCGGCGTCACGATGACCGAGGACGGCCAGCCGCTGTTCGCCAACGTGCTCCCGCTCGACGACGTGGACAGCCGCTCGATCGGTCTCGCCGGGCGCTTCGCCGAGCTGGTGGCTCGCATCGCCCAGGCCGTGGAGTCGCTGAGCAGTCCCCAGCCGCTCGCGTCCTGGGCCGAGTCGATCGCCGACGCCGCCGACGCGCTCGCCGCCACGCCGCCGCGAGACCGCTGGCAGCGGGCCGAGCTTCAGCGGGTGCTCGACGAGATGGTCGCCGAGGCCGGGAGCACGTCGCCGACGGAGCTCGCGCCCGGGGAGATCCGCGCGTTCATCGCCGAGCGCCTCGAGGGCCGGCCGACCCGCGCCAACTTCCGCACCGGCCATCTGACCGTCTGCACGTTGCTGCCGATGCGCTCGGTGCCGCACCGGATCGTCTGCCTGCTCGGCCTGGACGACAGCGCTTTCCCGCGCAAGGCGCCGCGGGACGGCGACGACCTGATGCTCGCCGACCCGCGGGTCGGCGAGCGCGACCCGCGCAGCGAGGACCGCCAGCTGCTCCTCGACGCGCTGATGGCGGCGACCGAGCGGCTCATCATCACCTACACCGGCAACGACGAGCGCACCAACGCCCCCCGTCCGCCGGCCGTGCCCGTCGGCGAGCTCCTGGACACGATCGATGCCACGGTGCGCGACGAGAGCGATCCGTTCCGGCCCGGGCGGGGGGGGAGGGATCGGATCGTCGTCCGCCACCCGCTCCAGCCGTTCGACCCGCGCAACTTCACCGCCGGCCGGATCGCCGGACCGTCACCCTGGAGCTTTGATCCGGTGGCGCTGGCCGGCGCCCGCGCGCTGACCGGGCCGCGGGTCGCTCCGGCGCCGTTTCTCAGCGCGCCGCTCCCACCGCGAACCGGCCGCATCGTCGAGCTGGCCGACCTCGTCCGCTTCCTGGAGCACCCGGTCCGCGCCTTCCTGCGCCAGCGACTCGGAATCAGCCTGCGCACCCGCAGCGACGAGGTGGCGGATGGACTGGCGGTCGAGCTCGACCCCCTCCAGCGCTGGGCGGTGGGGCAGCGCCTGCTCGACGCCCGCCTGGAGGGAGTCGATGGACGCACGGCGGCGCTGGCCGAGATCGCCCGGGGGACGCTGCCCCCGGGGGTGCTCGGCAAGCCGGTGATCGACGAGCTGTATCCCACCGTCGACGCGATCGTCGCCGAAGCGGCCAGGCTGACTGTGGCGGCGACCCCCGGTCGGAGCGGCGATCCCGTGGACGTGCGCGTCGCGCTGGCCGACGGGCGGTTGCTGACCGGGACCGCGGCGGGGGTGGCCGGCGACGTGCTGCTCACCACCACGTTCTCCCGCGTCGCCGCCAAGCACCGCCTGGCCGCCTGGGCGCGGCTCCTGGCGCTGACCGCGACACGTCCTGAGCGCGCGTTCGCCGCCGCCACCGTCGGGCGAGCCGGCGGCGACGACGTGCGGGTCGCCTACATCCCGCCGCTGGCCGACACCGCGCAGGAGCGCCGGCGGATCGCCGTCGAGCAGCTCGACGTGCTCGTCGACCTGTACGACCGTGGAATGCGCGAGCCGGTTCCGGTGTTCTGCCGGAGCTCCGGGGCCTACGCGAGCGGCGTCCACCGGGGACAGGACGGCGCCCCCGCGGCCGCCGCGGAATGGGAGAGCACCTGGAACTACGACCGTGAGGACCGCGACCTCGAGCACCAGATGGTCCTCGGCGGGGTGCTCCGGTTCGCGGAGATCCTCGAGCTGGCCCCGGCCGCAGGCGAGGACGGCGACGGCTGGCCGCCGGCCGAGAGCTCCCGCTTCGGCCGCTACGCGCGGCGACTGTGGTCCGGCCTGCTGGAGCGCGAGGAGCTGAGCTCGCGATGAGCGGCACGATGATGCTCCAGCCGCTGGAGTTCGACGTCTGCGGGCCGCTGCCCCGCGGGGTCACCGTGCTCGAGGCCAGCGCCGGGACCGGGAAGACGTACACGATCGCCGCCCTGACGGCCCGCTACGTGGCCGAGGGGACGCCGCTCGAGCGCCTGCTGCTGGTCACGTTCACCCGCATCGCCACCGGCGAGCTGCGTGAGCGGGTGCGCGAGCGCCTGGTCGCCGTCGAGCGGGGGCTCGGCCGCCGGCTGGCGGGAGCCGCCGCCGACGGGGAGGAGGATCCGGTCGTCGCGCTTCTCGCCGCCGGCGACGCCGCACTCGCCCGCGAGCGGCTGGCCCGGGCGGTCGCCGGTTTCGACGCCGCGACCATCGCCACGACGCACGGCTTCTGCCAGGAGGTGCTGGGCGGTCTGGGCATCGCCGGAGACCTGGAGCCGGACGTCGCCTTCGTCGAGGACCTCTCCGACCTCGTCTCCGACGTCGTCGACGACCTCTACGTGCGCCGGTTCAGCCGCGGCGACCCGCCGCCCTTCGCTCGCGCCGAGGCGGCGGCGATCGTGCGGGCGGCGATCGAGAACCCGGAGGCGACGATCGTCAGCGCCGGCGGCCCGGTGGCCGAGATGCGCGGACGGCTCGCGGTCAAGGCCCGCGAGGAGCTGGAGCGCCGCAAGCGGGCGATGGCCGTGATGACCTACGACGACCTCGTCTCCCGGCTGAAGACCACGCTCGAGGGGCCGGGCGGCGCGGCGACCGCCGCCCAGCTGCGCGAGCGCTTCCACGTCGTGCTCGTCGACGAGTTCCAGGACACCGATCCGGCGCAGTGGGAGATCATGCGCGAAGCGTTCGGCTCCGAGCCCGATCCCAGCCAAGTGCGAGCGCTCGTGCTGATCGCCGACCCCAAGCAGGCGATCTACGCCTTCCGCGGCGCCGACGTGCAGGCCTACCTGCAGGCTGCCGAGCTGGCCGAGCAGCGCGCCACGCTCGGGCAGAACTGGCGCAGCGATCCCGCCTTGCTCGACGGCCTCGACGCGGTGTTCCGTGGTGCCGCGCTCGGCGATCCGCGCATCGTCGTCCGGCCCGCGTCAGCGGCGCACGAAGGACGTTC
>DASZMK010000146.1:0-24132 GCA_035551855.1 Solirubrobacteraceae bacterium | reverse complement strand
CGCGCCCTCTTCCCGGCCGCCGACGGATCCGCTCCGTCAGATCGTCGACGGGTGCGGCGGATCCTGCGGCGTGGGGAAGTCGCCGTCGATGAGCTCGATCCGGTAGCCGTCCGGGTCGGCGACGAAGCAGATGCGGTACTCCCTCCGGGTATCGGTCCCGCCCACCCCATACGGCGGCTTCTCCGGCTCGATCCCGGCCTCGGCCAGCTCGGCGAGCAGGTCGTCGAGGTCGTCGACGACCAGAGCCATGTGGTTGTAGCCGTCGCCGAGGTCGTACGGCTCGTCGCGGCCGACGTTCACGGTCAGCTCCAGCACGTCGCCGCCGTTCGGAAGGCCCATGTAGACGTTGTACGCCGACTCGAAGTTCAGCCGGCCGCGGTGCTCGAAGCCAAGTCGGCGGTAGAACTCGGTCGAGCTGTCGATGTCGCGGACGCGGATGCAGGTGTGGACGTATCTGGCGCTCATGGCGACGAGCATAACCCGGCGGGCCGCGTCCGTCAGGCCCATACCGGGCGTCATGGGGCGCCGCGACGGCGTTGTCGCTAAGAATGCGGTCGTGGACTCCGACCGTGCTCCGGGGCCGCCACCGCTGGGCGACCTCACAATCCTCGACTTCTCCCGCGTCCTGGCCGGGCCGTTCGCGACGATGATGCTCGCCGACCTCGGCGCCGAGGTGCTCAAGGTGGAGCGGCCGGGAATCGGCGACGAGACCCGGAGCTGGGGGCCGCCGCACGATGATCGCGGTCAGGCGACGTACTTCCAGGCCGTCAACCGCAACAAGCGCAGCGTTGCGATCGACCTGACCAGCGAGCCGGGACTGGAGCGGGCGCGGTCGCTGGCCGCAGGCGCCGACGTGATCGTCGAGAACTTCCGCCCGGGGGTCATGGACCGGCTCGGTCTCGGCTACGAGCAGCTGAGCAAAGACCACCCGGAGCTCGTCTACTGCTCCATCACCGGCTTCGGCACCGGCGCCGGCGCGGAGCTGCCGGGCTATGACCTGCTCGTCCAGGCGCTCGGCGGGCTGATGAGCATCACCGGAGCCCCGGACGGGGAGCCGCAGAAGGTCGGCGTCGCGCTCGTCGACGTGCTGGCGGGGCTATTTGCCTCGGTCGGGATCTTGGCGGCATTGCGCCACCGTGATCGCACCGGCGAAGGACAGCGGGTGGAGGTCAACCTGCTGTCATCGCTGCTGGCAGCGCTCGTCAATCAGGCCTCCGGGTACACGATCGCCGGCGTCGTCCCCGTCCGGATGGGCAACGCCCACCCCAGCATCTCGCCGTACGAGCTCTACGAGACGGGTGCGGGCGACCTCGTGCTCGCCGTCGGCAACGACCGGCAGTTCACGGCACTGTGCGAGGTCGTCGGCGCGCCGGAACTGGCCACCGATCCCCGGTTCGCGAGCAACACCGAGCGGGTTGCCCACCGCGAAGAGCTCCGAGCCGAGCTGGTCATGCGCCTGGCCGCGGCCCCGGCCGCCGACTGGGCGACGCGGCTGACCGCGGCCCGCGTCCCCGCCGGCGAGGTCAACGACCTGAGCGGGGCGTTCGAGCTCGCACAGTCGCTCGGGTTGGCGCCGACGGTCGAGGTTCCGCGCGGGGACGGCTCGGCGGTGGTGCTGACCCGCAATCCGATTGGGCTGTCGCGCACGCCGCCGAGCTATCGCGCCGCCCCGCCACCCCCACCGCAGGGGTGACCGCCGGACTGACCGGCGCGTGCTGACGGACCACCGCGCCCGGCGGGCGGCCGCCGGGCGCGGATGCCCCGCCGGGCCCGCCGAGCCTCAGTCCGGGAGGACAGCCTCGATCGCGGCGATGAGCCGCGGGGCCTCCGGCCGGGTCTTCGTCGGCCAGCGGGCGATCAGCCGGCCGTCGGGGCCGATCAGGTACTTGGTGAAGTTCCAGGCGGGCGGCCCGGACTTGGGCTGGCGGGCGAGGTCGCTCCACAGCGGCGACGGGTGCGCGCGCACGGACATGCGCTCGGTCAGGGGAAAGCTGACTCCGAAGTTGCGCCGGCAGAACGCGCCGATCTCCTGCGCGTCGTCGTACTCCTGGTCGGCGAAGTCCGCCGACGGGGTTCCGAGAACGCGCAGCCCGCGCTCGCCATAGCGCTCGTGCAGGTTCTGCAGGCCGGCGTACTGCGGGGTGAAGCCGCACCTGCTGGCGGTGTTGACGATGAGCGTGGGGTGACCGCGCAGCGTCTGGAGGTCCAACTCGCCGCCCCCCAGGAGCGTGACGCGGTGGGCATAGACGTCGGTCGCCTGCGCCAGCCTCTCCGGGCGGTACGCGTACATGCGCAGGGTGGACAGAAGTGACCGCCCACGGACGTGGACGCTGCGGGGCGACGGCGGCATGACCAGGCCCCAATCTAGCTCGTCTAGTTGCCGGAACATCCCAGTCCCCCTCCGGCTTGAACTTCACAAAACCTACCTAATCCTACCCCCTCTCCGCCCTCTCGCCCAGCGATTCCGGTCGAAAATCAGCACCGCGTGGTCGGCGCTGGCCTGACACCAGAAGTTGGGGACAGTTCGGCGCCACCCATCAACGCCGCGGCCGGCGCTTCAAGCTCAGGGAGCTGCGGCGGCATGCTGCGCGCAAACGTGTCAAGAGACACAGATCTTGACAATGCGGTCACATCGACCGGTCCACGTTGCGCGCCAGCTCCTCGTGCGAGCGGTCGTCCGCCGGCAGCCGCCGCGCGGTCAGGCCCGGTCCGGCCTCACGGAGGCGATCGCCTCGCTGCCCACGCTCGAGCGCGAGCTCGGTGAACGTCCGCATCCGGCGGTCGGTGCTGTCCAGGAACACCCCGCGCTCGTGATTGCGCAGGATCCAGAAGCCGACGCGCACAAACGGATTGGCGATCGGCGCCGTCCGGGACACGGCATGGACGCGGAACTGCACCTCGCCGGTGTCCAGCCACTTCCACACCTGCCAGTCCATCTGGCCCTTCTCGACGTGTCCCTGCAGCGTGCGATACGCCCAGCCGAAGATGCGCGCCGCGCCGCCATCGACGTGGCGCACCTCGTCGTAGACATGGACGACGCGAACGCCGACGTACACGCGGACCAGGCCGAGGGCCCGCAGCTCGAGCAGCATCTCCCGCCCCTCCAGGGGCCGACCCGGGTCGTAGTGGGCCCGCACGAGGGACGGGTCGGCGAACTCATAGCCCCGGATCAAGCGCCGCCCGATCTCCCAGCTGCCGTCGGCCACCGGGTCGCCCGCAGGCTCCGCCGGCAGCGGCTGGCAGCGGGCATCGACGTTCCAGCCCGGCGGTGGATGCTCGAGGTCGAGTGCGTCGGCGTCGTAGTTGACGGGCGCGGTGGCGAGCTCCGCCAGCCGCCGGCGGATCTGGGGCGCGCTCACGGGGTGCGGCTCTCGACCCGGCGCGTGTCGATGTCGACGCCGCCGGTCATGCGCCCCCCGGAGATGGACACCACGCCCTCCAGGAAGGAGATCCACATGTGCAGTTGCACCTCCTTGGCCATACGGGCATGGTGATAGAGAAGATCGGCGAAGCGATCGGCGCTGCGGGCCCAGGACTCGATCTCAAACGCGACGGGATCCCCGGACAGCACCCGGAACTCGATCTGCCCGGCCTCGAGGTGGCCCTCGAGGGTGGCCAGGCGAAACGAGCGCTCGTCGGTGGCCACCACGCGCACCGGGCCGTCCCACGGACCCGGCATGCGGACCACGAACTCATCGCCGGCGGCGAGCGGCCCCCCGTCGCCGAGCACCCGCTGAAACCGTGCGAACTTCGTCGGCGCCGCGCGGTTGAGATTCCCCTTGAGCGTCGCCATCAGCTCCTCCGGCCCGAGCTCGGTGTCCGCGATCTGCGTGCGGTAGCGGCGATGAAACAGCGGCCCCCGCCCCCGGTCCGGTCCGAGGACCTCCTCGCCGGAGATTGCCTCGGGCAGCGGCGGCGGCAGGTGCTCGGACAGCGCCTGTTCGACGATCTCACGCCGGTGCAACGGCGTGATGCGCCACATGTAGTCCCAGGAGGTGAGGGCGATCCCCACCGGCCAGGTTGCCGCGGTCAGCCAACGGCGCGTGAAGGGCGGTCTACGTGACATGTTGGCGACAGTTACCCCGTACCCGGGAAAACCTGCACCCTCACGCTAGGATGAGCTACACATGCTGACCAACTGGCTGTTCGAGCGCGGGCTGCGCTCCTGGCAGATGCAGGCATCATCCCTCGGCTCGATTGCTCTGTGCGTCGGCCTGTGGATCCGGGCGAAAACGGTCGACCAGGAGGCTCGCGGAAACGCCGAACGGCGGGCCCTGTTCGTGGGGCTGTGGCCGCCGATGTTCTGGCTGATCGGCGACTCGCTGGCCCGTCACGAGATGGCGCGACCCGGCTGGCTGCGAGCGCTGGGCCGTTGAGCGGCCCGGGCGCCGGTGCCGGGGGGCGCCAATCGCCGCCGGCTACAGCGCGCGCAGCACCGCGGTCACACCCGCGGCCACCAGGACGACGACGGCCAGAGGCGCCCGCCGCGCGATGGCGACCCCGGCGGCGGCGACCCCGCCGGCGCGGGCATCGACGACCAGCGAGCCGCGATCGCCGCCGAACGTCTCGGTGATCACGAGCGCCGCCAGCAGCGCCGGCGCCAGGAGGGGGATGATGCGCCCCAGGGCGGGAGGCAGCGACCGGCCGCCGAACACCAGGGGTCCGAATGCCTTGATGACGGCCGTTGCCACGCACAACCCGCCGACGGTGATCCACACCGTCGACGTCATCGCCGCAACCCCAGAGCGGCGGCGAGCGCCGCCGCGATGATCGGCACTCCCGCCGGCGCAAACGGGATCAGCGCCACGGCGATCACCGCACCGAGGGCTCCCGCCGCCCGTCCGCCCGGGCGTCGCAGCTCGGCGGCGAGCAGACCGAGGAAGAAGGCTGGGAAGATCGCGTCGAGCCCGAGGGAGGTGGGGTCGCCGATGGCGCCTCCGGCGAGCGCCCCCAGCCCGGTCCCCAGGACCCATGCCGGGTACTGCGCGAGCGTCGATCCCACAAGAAAGCCGGTGTCGAAACGGCCCTCGCCGCGGTTGGCCAGCGCCCAGGACGCGTCGATGAGCGCCTGGCCGCGCAGCGCGCGGCCGAGAGCGCCATGACGCAACGACGGAGCGATGGCGATGCCCATCGGCACGAATCGCAGGTTGAGCAGGATGCCGGCGACGATCGCCGCCACCGCGCCTCCGCCCGCCGACAGCACGGCGAGCGCGGCGAACTGGGCCGCGCCGGCGAACACGATGACCGACATGACGATCGCCGCGGCCGGCCCCATCACCGGCCGGGCGAGCACGCCGAACGAAACCCCCAACAACAGCGACGCGATGCCGTACGGGATCCCCGCCCGCGCCCCGGCTCGCACGCCGTCGCCGTCAGGACGGCTCTCGCCCGTCCCGCCGTAGCCGCCGTCGGCGATCCCCGCCCCGTCGGTGTGCGTCATCGGGCGAGGCTATCCGGGGCGAGCTGGAGCAGCTGATCGCGGCTGTCGCGGCTCGACTCGCGCCGCGGCATCCTGCGAAAGAACGCCGGGGCTGCTGACCCCGTGCGCCCCGCGCATCCGCAACCGCAACCGCAACAAGCGGCGGACCTACCGCTCCAAGCGCGTCAGCTGAGCGCCGCCTCAGGGCGGCCGGTGAGCAACAGCGACGCCGGAATCCCGATGACGACGCACAGGATGGCTGCCAGCAGGAGCGTGCGATGCACCGTCGACGCGGTCAGCGTGCCGGACAGCGCCATGCCGGCGAGGCCGGCGCCGACGGCGGCACCGAGCAGCCGGCCCACCGACAGCAGCGCCGAGGTGCGGCCATGGGACGCGAGAGGCGTGGCGTTCAGCGCGGCTCGCGAGGTCGGCACGAACAGCATCCCCAGCCCCAACCCCACCGGGATGAGCGGCAGGATGGTGACCAGCCCGTCGAGGGTGAACCCGGGGATGCCGAGCAGCGCCAACCCCAGCGCGGAACAGGCGAAGCCGACGAGCGCCGGGAGCTTCTCGCCGTGGCGATCGACGAGGCGTCCGGCGAGGGGTGCCGCGGCCCCGACGAGGAGCGCCACGAGCACGAGCGCACCGGACGCACCCAGCGCCGAGAACCCGGCGACCCGCTGGAGGTACTGCTCGGCGATATAGAAGGCGCCGATCATGACCGCGAACGTCAGGGCGGCGATCAGCGTGGCGGCGAGCACGATCCGGTTGAGGGCGGGATGGCCCTCCTGCTCGTCGCCGTGCTGGATGACGGGCAGCAGCCGCTCGACCGCCAGCATCGACGCCAGCGTCAGCGGCACGAGCGCCCACCAGTCAGCGCGCCAGCCGAACGCGACGGTGAGCAGGCCACCGAGCAGCGGGCCGATCAGGTTCGACATGCCGGCGCTGGCCCCCCAGATGCCCAGGGCGCTCCCGCGACGCTCCGGCGGAAATCCGGAGACGGCGCCCGCGAGGGCAGCCGGGCTGACGAGGCCGGCCCCGGCGCCCTGGACGATCCGGGCCGCCAGCAACTGGCCGAAGCTGCCGGCGACGGCGCCGAGCACGGCACCGAGGGCGAACAGCGTGAGCCCGGTCAGCGCGAGCCGCCGCGCGCCGAACCGGTCGACGAGCTCGCCGCCCGGAATGAGCAGCAGGGCATACGCGCCGAAGTAGGCGCTGAGCACGATCGAGGTCGTGCTGCCGCTCACGTGCAGGCCATGCGCCACCGACGGCAGCGCGACGGTGATCAGAGTCCCGTCGAGCTGCAGCAGGGCGGCGGCGGCGGTGCAGGCAGCCAACCGGGTCCACGCCGATCGCGGAACCGGGGGCCTGGATCGTGTCTGGGCGCCGGCGGGCGACGCGACTGCGGCTCTGGACACGACATCCAGTATCGCCTACTCGTGATCTTGCGCCGGTCGCCGCTCTGACCACGCGGCGCCGGGATCCCCGGCCGCTTCCGCGCGCCTCGGCCAAGGCAAGAATCACCTATGAATCTCGTGGCAATCCCGGCCTGACCCTCTATCGTTACGCGCATGTCCTTCACTCGCCAATACGCCCTTGACGACCGGACGTACACGCGTGACCAGACGCGCGGCGTCTTCGGCCAGGTCATGGGCCTTGTTGCTCTCACCCTCGGATGCACCGCGCTCGGCGCCTACGTCGGTCGCGACTTCACGGGCGGCGCCGGGATCTTCTTCCTGATCGCCATGTTGGGGTGTGTCTTCGGCCTCCGCGCCGCCTCCGTGCGCGGCCACGAGCAGCTCGCGATCGCGCTGCTGTTCGGCCTGGGACTGATCCTGGGCATCGCCGTCGCGCCTCTCCTGGCGTTCTATGCCAAGGCGGATCCCGGAGCGCTGTATCAGGCCGCCGGCTCGACCGCCGTGTTCGTCGGTGGGCTCGGCGCCTATGGATACGCCACGCGGCGGGACCTCTCGCGGTGGTACCGGACGCTGTTCTGGGCGCTGCTCGGGCTGCTGGCATTCGGGCTCATCGCGCTGTTCGTCGCCATCCCTGGCGCGAACCTCATCTGGTCGATCGCCGGCCTGGTGATCTTCGGCGGGTTCACGATCATCGACTTCAACCGCCTCCGGCAGACGCCGATGGGCGGCTCGGTCCTGATCGCCGCGTCGATCTTCCTGGACGTGTTCAACATCTTCCTGTTCATGCTGGCGCTGTTCGGCGGAGGCGGCTCGCGGCGCTAACGCGTCACGCTCCGCCGTCGTCGACGACGTAATGCCGTCCGCCGGCGGCGTCCTCCCACACCCGCATGACGCGTCCCGTTCGCGGGTCGCGGAACCGCTCGGCGGTCGGTCGCCAGTCCGAACCCGGAGCGTCCGCGTCGCCGTGGCCCCGCCCTCGGCGGGGCCGGCCCCGGGCGCGCGCCGCAGCCTCGGTTACCAGCGGCGGCAGGTCGGCGAGCACCGCGGCCGCCTCCTCGCGCGTCCCCGCGGCCGCGACCGCGGCCACGCGCCGCTCCAGCTCCTCGAGGTCCAGCCGTCCGGCGGCGGCGTGACGGCTGAGTCGCTCGAACAGCTCCTCGCGCTCCGAGTCGCCGAGCCTCACCGGCGGACCATCACGCTCAGCCGCGGTGCACCTTGACCGCCGTTCCGTAGGCGACGATCTCGGTGAACTGCTGGCCGATCTCCGACGAGTCGAACCGCACCGCGATGACCGCGTCGGCGCCCATCAGCCTCGCGTTGTCGACCATCCGATCGATCGCGTGGCGGCGGGAGTCCTCCAGCAGCTGGGTGTACTCCGTGATCTCGCCACGGCGCAACGCCTTGAACGACGACGTGACGCTTCCGGCGAAGCCCATGCTGCGCACGACGAGTCCGTAGACGACTCCCAGATTCTCGGACACCCGCATGCCCGGCAGCTCGAGCGCCGTCGTCATCGGCAGTCCCTCGGTGGCGGTGTCCGCAGCCATTGCCGGCAAACCTACCAATGCCGCCGGGGTACGGGCAATGCCTTCAGGGTCCGCGCCAGCTACCGTTGCCCAAACCAGATGCGGACGCGGCTCTCCCTGACCTCGCTGGCATTCCTGTGCGCCGTCTTGCTGGCGGCGTGCGGCAGCAGCTCCACGAGCTCCTCGGGCTCCGCGTCGGCGTCGTCGAGCTCCGCCGCAACCGGCTCGGCGACCTCGAGCTCCGGCTCGTCGCCGCAGATCGGCTTCGAGGCGGTGCCGCTCGAGCACGGGCCGCCGCTGGCCCGTGCCGGCACGACTCAGACCGGAACCGTCGACGGCATCTCGTGCGGGCCCACCGAGCAGCTCGCGTACCACATCCATGCCCACCTGGCGGTCTTCGACAACGGGACCCTGTATCAGCTTCCTGCGGGCGTCGGCATTCCCGGCTCGGTCGCGCAGCCGACCAACCAGGGGCCGGTGGCGGCCGGCGGCACGTGCATCTACTGGCTGCACACCCACACGACGGACGGTGTCATCCACGTCGAGTCGCCGACGAAGCGGATCTACACCCTCGGCAATTTCTTCGACGAGTGGCACCAGCCGCTCGACGCAAACCACGCGGGCAACCTGCACGGCGCCATCACCGCCTTCGTCAACGGCAAGCTGTGGAAGAAGAGCCCCCGAGACATTCCCCTCCTCCCCCACGCGGACATCCAGTTCGACATCGGCCAGCCGACGCCGCCGATCATGACGATCGACTGGTCACAGACGCAGCTCTAACTCAGGCGGCGGGACCGCCGGAAGCGGCGGACGATCTCCCCGCCGACGATCCCGGCGAACACGATGCCGACGACGATCAATACGCCCGTCCCCAGATCGGCCAGCCCGTCGAGCACCGGCGGCCCGATGTAATACCCCCCCACACCGAGGACGAGCGTCCAGGCGGCGGCCGACACGACGTTGACCGCCTGATAGACCCAGGGGCGCACACGGTGAATCCCGGCGACGAACGCCGGCGTCATCAGAATCGCGATCACCGGATGGCGCTCGAAGATCTCCTCACCCCGCTCAACGATCCTGATGCGCGTCGATCGCAGCGGCCCGGGAGCCGTGGCCAGCGCCCGGCCCGCCTTGAGTCCGACCGCCCACCCCACGATTCCGCCGGCCACCGCGGCCAGGAAGGCCACCCCCAGCACCGTCGCCAGATCAAGCTGGTGCTTGGCCGCCAGGACGGCGGCGGCGAGCAGAAGGGGCTCACCGGGACCGGGGAGGCCAACCCAGCTGGCGAACGCCCCCAGGGCCAGCCCGGCATAGTCGAACGGCGGCCCGTGAAAGCGGGGGTGGAGGTGCACGTGGAGGCGCAGCAGCGCCGGACCGAGCAGGACGATCAACGTTGTGCCGGTTCGACGCACGGCGCGATGCTGGCACAACGCTCGGCGCCCGCCGCCCGGATAGGCGGAGTACGACAAACGTTGTCCACGTGGCCAATGCCGGCGAACGGGCCGTCCCGCGAGGATTGCGCGGCAATGCCGACGTCGATCATCGTCTCCTACGACGGAACCACGCATGACGACGACGCCCTGGCGCTCGGCCGTCAGCTCGCGGCCGCCGGAGCGACGCTGTCGCTGGCATACGTTCGCCACAGCCGCGAGTACGACCCGCGGCGCGAGGAGATCAGCCAGTACGACGCGGTCCGGCGGCTCGAGCAGGGGGCCGTCTGGCTCGAGGACCCGGAGATCACCCGCCACATCGTCATCGACCCCTCCACGAGCGCCGGGCTGGCCAAGCTGGCCGCCGCCGAGGGCGCGCAGCTCGTGCTGTTCGGCTCCGACTACCGCACCTCGCCGGGCGGTGTGGAGCCCGGGGGCTCTGCGCAGGGGATGCTGGAGGGTGGCGCGGTCGCGATCGGCGTCGCCCAGGCCGGCCTGCGCACGCACGGCGTCGAGCCGATCCGGACCATCTCGGTCGCCGGCGACTCCGGCGGCGTTGCCGAGCAGACGGCCGAATCGCTGGCGGCAGTGCTGGGGGCCAAGATCATTCCCGGCGGCGGGAACGCCGACCTGATCCTCGTCGACTCGCAGGCGAACGCGGCAGACGGCCGGATCGCCCTCGGCGGCCCCACCCGGGCCCGTCTTGATTCGGCGCGCGGCTCGGTGATCGTGCTTCCGCGCGGCACCACGCTCGCGTTCTGATTCAGGGCGGCGGCTCGTCACCGGCCGGGAACGAGCGATGAAGGTGCCGTGAGCGGGGGCACCGGCGCTGCGGATTCAGGCCGGCCAGCAGCCTCAGCCGGCCGTTTTGCCGCTGAGTGGATGTCCGTTTATCCCTATGTCCAGTAGGCCGGTGGGTTTGCTGGACGCGAGGCCATGGGTCGGGTGGCTGGCTGGCTGGAAACTGCTGGTGGTTGCTGTGGGCCGACAGGCCCCGTCGCTGCGGGCGCAGTGGCGGCTTCCACGTTCCAGTTCCCAGTCCCCGACGGCAAGGAGATCCAAATTCATGTGGCAGGCCTATCCAACTTGGCTTAGCCCCGGTGACAACGCCTGGCAGATGACCGCGGCGACGCTGGTCGGCCTGATGAGCGTGCCTGGCCTCGTCGTGCTCTACGGCGGGGTGATGCAGAAGCGGTGGTCGATCAACAGCATGATGCTGACGTTCGCCGCGTTTGCCGTCGTGCTCGTCGTATGGGTGTTGTGGGCCTTCAAGATGGGCTTCGGGACCCCCTGGCACGGCATCTCAGGCCACGGGTTCCTCGGCAACTTCATCGGCATCCCGGGTGAGATCCTGGGACACAACGCCGAGCAGGGCCAGGCGAGCATCCCGTTGGCGACCACGGGGCCGAGCTTCAGATTCCCGCAGGCGACGCTGGCCTACTTCCAGTTCGTGTTCGCCGGGATCACGCCGATCCTGATGTTGGGGTCCGTGCTGGGGCGCATCAACTTCAAGGCGTGGATCCCGTTCGTCGCGCTCTGGTCGTCGATCGTCTACACGGTTGATGCGTTCTGCATCTGGGGCGGTGGCTTCTTCGCTCAGCACGGCGCGGTCGACTACTCCGGCGGGTACGTGATCCATCTGTCCGCCGGCGTCTCCGGCTTCGTCGCCGCGGCGGTCATCGGACCGCGGCTGCAGCGCGACCGGGAGATCGACGCGCCGAACAACGTGGCGATGGTCGCGGTCGGCGCCGGTCTGCTGTGGCTGGGCTGGAACGGCTTCAACGGCGGCGACCCGTACTTCGCGGGCGCGTCGGCGTCGGCCGCGGTCATGAACACCAATCTGGCGACCGCGGTTGCGTTCCTCGTCTGGGTCGCCTGGGACTACATGACCGGCCGCAAGCCGGGCTTGATCTCCGGCGTCAACGGCATGATCGTCGGCCTGGTGGCGATCACGCCGGCGGCCGGTTACGTGAACGGCTGGGGCGCGATCGCGCTGGGGGTCATCGCGTCGACGATCGTCTACTTCGCGCTCAACTACCTGAGCCGGGTGCGGCCGTTTCGAAACGTCGACGACACCCTGGGCGTCATCTACACCCACGGCTTCGCCGGTCTGGCCGGCGGTCTGTTGGTCGGCATCTTCGCCGACCCCAACATGATCGTGTACAAGGGCCTCGGGAAGACCCCCAGCATCTCCGCCACGGGCCTCATCCACGGCAACGCCACGCTGCTGAAATGGCAGTTCTTCGCGGCCGCCTTCGTGATCGTGTGGTCGGCGACGGCAACGTTCCTCCTGCTCAAGTTCGTCGGCCTGTTCATCCCCCTGCGGATGTCCGAGGAGAACATGGAGATCGGCGATACCGCCGAGCACGGCCACGAGGTCTACCCCTCGGATATCCCCTCGCTGGGATACCCCGACGGGATCCCGGGGCTGGCCAGCGGTGCCGGTCAGGCGGAGCGGACGCCCGTATGACGCAGCAGTTCTCGGTCGCTCAGGCCCGCGTGCGCCGTCAGCATGCATCGCGCCCGAGGGCTTGAGGACGAATCTCAGCCGGTGCCGGGACGGGGAGCGGGCTCTGCCCCTCCCCGTCCCACACCGCTGACGCTGGTCGCGGGCGCGGTCGCCGGTGGCGATCTGCACAGCGTCGCGGTTACGGCCGCGCACGCGCTCGGCTGTCCGGTGGCGATCGCGATCCCCGGACTGGGCCGACCGGTGGTCGCGCCGGCCGGCTCGCTCGCGGATGCGGCGATCGCCGCGATCGCCGGCCGGGCCGCGGCCGTCGTCGCCGGCGAGGAGCCGGCCGGAGCCGAGGGTGGAGATCTGGGGCCGCACCCTGCCCAGGGCGCAGCGGTGCCCATCCAGATCGGCGAACTGACCGTCGGCATCGTCGCCGCCGTCGCCAAACCCACGGACATCGTGTCGGTGCCGGAGCGGCGGGCGTGGCTCGACGCCGCGGCCGCCGCTGCGTCGGTCGCGGCCGTCATCCGGGAGAACCACGACGGCGAGGCGGCGGCATCCGACGCGATCCTGCTGGCAGAACTGGCCGCCGGGCCGCCGGCGGACCTGTCGGCGTTCCTGATCCGGGCCCGGCGGCTGGGGCTCGACCTGACCGCCGGCGCGGTCGTGCTCGCCGCCCGCGCCCCGGCGGCCGCCGGCGAGCTGGAGTCCGCGGTCGGCCGCATCATCCGCAACGCCGAGCACGGCGCGAGCGCGTTGATCGCCGAGCTGCGGCCCGGCGCCCTCCTGGCCGTCACGCCGCCGGCCAACGGAGCGGCCGCGGCCCCGGACGCCCAGCTCGCCGCACAGCTCCGGGCTGCCGGGCTGTCGGTGGTCGTCTCGGCGCAACGGCGCGATCCCGCACTCCTGCACGACGCCGTGCGTGAGGCCGAGCTCCTGGCGGAGCTGAGCGTCGCAGCCGACCCGGCGCCCGCGAGACACGACGGCACCTACCGGCTGCTGATCGGCGTCCTGCTACACGACCGCGACGAGCTCGAGCAGCTGCACCAGAGCACCATCACCCGGCTGGCCACCTACGACGCGAGCCACGACACCGACCTGATCGCGACCCTGCGCGCCTTCCTCGCCCACGACGGCTCAACGACCGAGACGGCCGAGGCGATGAAGCTCCACCGCCACACCGTCGGCTACCGCCTGGCGCGGGTGCACGAGGTCTCCGGGCTCTCGCCGTACGAGTCCGATGGCCGCGAGCGACTCAGCCTGGGGCTCAAGGCCCATCAGATCCTCGAGGCGGCCCGGCGCCTCCAGGATGCCACCTCCCGGCGTCCGTAGCTGCGGGTCGCCGCCGGTGCGTCTCAGCCGAGGACGAGCTCGGCCGCCGTGCGCAGGGTCGCCGGATCGCCGCCGACCAGCAGCGTCGTGACGATCGACTCGCGCCAGACCGCGAGATCGTGGCGGATCTTGCCCGGCGGGCCGATCAGCGTCAGCTGCTCGATCAACCGGGTCGGCACCGCCGCCGCGGCCTCGTCCTTGTGACCGGACAGGTAGAGCTCCTGGATCTTCTCCACCGCCGCCTCGTAGCCCATCCGGATCGCCACGTTGGCGTGGAAGTTCGTCCCCCGCGCCCCCATGCCGCCGAAGTAGAGGGCATACATCGGCCGCAGCGCATCGGCGGCGGCCTCGACGTCATCGGTGATGATGAGCGGCACGGTGGCGGCCACCTCGAACTCGTCCTTGGCGCGATGGGCGCCGGGACGAGTCAGGCCCTCCTCGAGCGCGTCGCGGTAGAACTCGTCATGGTGGGGTGAATAGAACAGGGCGAGCCAGCCGTCGCACAACTCGCCGGCCATAGCGATGTTCTTCGGACCCTCGGCCGCGAGGTAGATGGGGATGTCCGAGCGGAGCGGACGCAGGCTGGATTTCAGCGGCTTGCCCAGTCCGGTTCCGCCGGGAAGGGGCAATGGGTAATGCAGCCCGTCGCTGGTGACCGCTCCCTCACGGGCCCAGATGTCCCGCAGGATGCCGATGTACTCACGCATCCGCGCCAGCGGCTTGGCGAACGACTGCCCGTACCAACCCTCCACCACCTGCGGACCGGAGACGCCGAGCCCCAGGATGACGCGGCCGGCGCTGAGGTGGTCAAGCGTCATCGCCGCCATCGCCGTCGCCGCGGGCGTCCGCGCTGAGATCTGCACGATCGCGGTGCCGAGCTTGATCCGCTGCGTCGCCGCTCCCCACCACGCCAGCGGCATGAGCGCGTCAGAGCCGTACGCCTCCGCCGTCCACATCGAGTCAAACCCCAGCTCGTCAGCCGTCCTGATGGCCTCGGCGGCGCCGGGGGGTGGGCCGCCCGCCCAGTATCCGAGGTTGAGGCCTAGCCGGAGGTCGCGGGCCACGCACCAACCCTACCGCGGGCGGCGGCGCAGACGGCCGCGCAGCCGGCTCCATGTCGTCGCCGGAGAGCCGCTCTCACCGGCCCTCCGTTGCGCGCGGCTCCACTCCTCGCGCGTGGGGAGCCGGCCGGCCCGTCGCGCCCGGAGCACGCACGCGCTGTGGGCGTGGCGGCGGCGCGCGCGATCGCCCTCCGGAAATAGCAGCATGTGCTCGCTCAGGGCCGGGAGGAGGCCGCCGCACAGCGGGCATCTGTACGTCGCGGGCTTGCGGTTCTGCGCCCGGCGCACCTCCCACCAGCGCGGATCAGGCGCCTGTGCCATAGCCAGACAGCATGTCACCGGATAACCGTCGATCTGGGCAGCCCATCGGCAGGCGGCCCGCTATCGTGCCCCGCGCGTGGAGCAACGGGATGAGCGAATCATCGTCGAGACGGACCGCCACCGCATCAGCGGCAGCCTACGGTTGCCCACCGACGGCTATCGCTCCCGCCTCACCGATTACCTGAACAGCTCCGAGCGCGATTTCCTGGCGCTGACCGACGTCGAGCTCACCAGTCTGCAGGGGACGCCCCGGGTGGAGCGGCGAGACTTCATCGCGCTGTCGCTACGCCACATCGTCCTGGCGATGCCGGCCGAGGACGAGCAGGAGTAGGCCGTCCCCGAGCTAGAATTCGGTTCGTGACCAGTCACCGCGCTGACGATGTGAGCGGCCTCAGCCGCAGCGACAAGCTGCGCGCGTCGCCGCGCATGTTCGACAACGACCTGCTGGACAAGCTCTCGCGGGTTCACCCGGCGGTCCCGCCGCTCCTGTTCGTGCCCGTGATCACGATCCTGCTGGTGGAGGGGTTCGTCCACGGCGCCGGCGCCCTCACGGTCCTCTGGATCCTGTGCGGCTACCTGTTCTGGACGCTGACCGAGTACTGGCTGCACCGGATCGTGTTCCACTTCGAGCCGGAGAAGGGGATCGGCGCTCGCCTGCACTGGATCATCCACGGTGTCCACCACGACCATCCCAACGATCCGATGCGGCTGGTCATGCCCCCGTCGGTGAGCATCCCGCTGGCGGCCGTGTTCGTCTGGGTGTTCTCGCTGGTGCTCGGCAGCCCGACGTTCCTGCCTTTCGGCGCCGGTTTCCTCGGCGGCTATCTCGCCTACGACATGCTGCACTACCACGTGCACCATCACCGGCCAAAGACCGCGCTCGGCCGTCGGCTGCGCGAGCTGCACATGCGCCACCACTTCCAGAACCACGAGCGCGGCTACGGCGTCAGCGCTCCGTTCTGGGATCACGTCTTCGGCACCGCGCCCGGCACGAAGCGCTGATCCGGCCGGGAGGCCCGGCGTATCGCGGCCACCCCGACCGGGAGATGCGGCAGGTCGTTGCCGTCCGGACCGGGTAGCCCGGCAGGTCGCCGCCATCCCGGCCGGCGCCGCCCCGCGAGGCGCGCCCGCGGACTGGAGCGGCTTGCGACCGCCCGCCCCGCGACCGCGAGGGTCGCGCGGCGGACGGCGTTGCGCGCATCCACGCGCAACCGGGAGCAGCGGAGAGGGCGGGATTCGAACCCGCGATGGAGTTTGACCCCCATACTCGCTTAGCAGGCGAGTGCCTTCAGCCACTCGGCCACCTCTCCCACGGGCTTGGCGCAGTGTAAACGAGGCTTCCGCATGGCACCTCGATCAGGTTGCGCTGACGGCCCGGATCCCGTCGGCGGAGCTGGTGGCGTCCGCCGGTCCGATGACATGATGGGCGCCGATGACCGAGATCGGAGGGAAGCGCGTCGGCGTGATCGGGCTGGGCCGGATGGGCCTGCCGATCTGCGCGCGGCTGGCGTCTAGCGGCCTGACCGTCGTGGCCACCGACATCGACGACAGCCGGCGGGCAGTCGCGGTCAGCGCCGGCGCCGACTGGCTGCCCGGGGCGCGGGCGGTGGCGGCGGCGGCCGACCCGGTGATCACCGTCCTGCCGAGCGCAGCCGAAGTCGAGTCGGTGACCGCTGACCTGGCCGGCGGCATGGCACCGGGCGCCCTGTGGATCGACATGAGCACCGCATCACCGCGACTGACGGCTCCGGGCCACGTCCGGGCTCTGGACGCCCCGGTGGGCGGGGGCCCGGAGGCGGCGCGGGAGGGACGGCTGCTCAGCTTCGTCGGCGCCCGCGCCGAGGACCTTGAGGCAGCGCGGCCGGTGCTGGAGGTGGTCGCCGACCGGATCATCCATGTCGGTCCGCCCGGGAGCGGCTACACGCTCAAGCTACTGGCCAACGCCTTGTGGTTCGGCCAGGCGGTGGCGGCCGCCGAGGCGCTGACGCTCGCTGAGCGGGCGGGGATCGACCCTGAGACCGCTCGCGCCGCCCTGGGCCAGAGCGCGGCGGGCGGCCGCTTTCTGGAGCGCGATGCGCCGGCGCTGCTGGCCGGGGACGACCTGACCTCGTTTGCCCTGGCGGGGTGCTGTGAGCAGCTGGGCACGGTGCTGGCGCTGGGCGAGCAGCTGGCCGTGCCGCTGGAGCTGGCCGGCGTCGTCGATGAGGTCCATCGCCGGGCGCTGGCGCACTACGGCAAGATCGACGGCGAGCTGCTGGGCGCACGGTTCGTGGCCGAGCGGGCCGGCGTCAGGTTCGGGTCATGAGCGGCCGCGCCAGCGAGCAAACAGGTCGTGCTCGATCCCGAACTGATCAAGGATCCGCCCCGTGATCTGGGCCAGCAGGTCGTCGATGCTGCGGGGGCGGTGGTAGAAGGCCGGCACGGGCGGGAAGATGGTCGCCCCGGCGAGCGTGGCCGCTTCCATGTTGCGGATGTGGATCAGGTTCAGCGGCGCCTCGCGCGGAGCCAGCACCAGCCGCCGGCGCTCCTTCAGGCACACGTCCGCCGCCCGGGCCAGCAGGTCATCCGAGGTTCCGTTGGCGATCGCCGCCAGGCGGCCCATGGAGCAGGGTGCGACCGCCATCCCCAACGCCTGAAATGAGCCGGAGGAGATCGGAGCGGCAAGGTCGCCGGGATCATGCACGACGTTGGCCAGCGCCTGCACCTCCTCCAGGCCCACGCCCAGCTCCAGCTCGATCGTCCGCAGGGCGCCGGCGGACACCACCAGATGGGTCTCGACGGTCTGAAGCTGGTGCAGGGCGCGTAGCAGCGCATGACCAAGCTGAGGCGCGCTGGCGCCGGAGATTCCCACGATCAGCCGCGGGCGCGAGGGAGCGGGGCTCATCGCGGGTCCGCCAGTCGCCGGCGCGCCGCAGCGACCGCCTCGGCCGGCGGGGCGGCGACGCGATGGTCGGAGCGGTCGGCTTCCTTGCGGGTGGCATCGATGCCCAGCTTGGCCACCCGGCCCCGGAGCTCCAGCGGCTCGGCGCGATCCGCGGCGCCCCCGGGGACGACGAGTAGATCCCGGTCAGGGCGGGCGAACGCGGTCCGCGCCCACTCCACCTCGACGTGGTCCCACGGAGCCACGTCGGCGTCGACGACGGTGACCGTCCGGATCAGGCTGACGGCGGCCCAGACGGCGAACATCACCCGCTGTGCTGAGCCGGGCCGAGCGTCCGGATCCAGGGCCACGACCGCCGTCAACCGACCCGCGCCTCCCTCCGGCACCGCCACCGCTCGGACCGCGGGAACGACACGCCGCAGCTGCGCCTCGAGCCCGGCGGCGATCGCGGTGCCGCCGAGCAGCAGGTGCTCGGCGTGGCGCCCGGGCTCGATCGCCTGGTAGATCGCATCCCGGCGCATCGTCAGGCGGCTGAAGCTGGCCACCGCGCCCGGCCCGTAGTCCTCATACATGCCGTGAAACTCAGACACCGGGCCCTCCTCCACCAGCTCTCCGTAGTCCAGCCGGCCCTCCAGCACCAGCTCGCAGTGCGCCGGGACCGCCAGCCCGTCGGCGGTGAGCGCCACCTCCACCGGCGCCCCCAGCAGGCCGCCGGCGTGCTCCAACTCGTCGGTGCCCAGGTCCAGATACAGGCACGCCGCAAGCAGCACCGCCGGATGGTTGCCGATCGTCACCGCGATCGGCAGCGACTCCCCCCGAACGGCTGCCCGGCGCCCCAGCTGAGCAAGATGGTGGTTGGGGGCGATCCCGACTAGCGCCCGGTTGGCGCCCAGCGGCTTCAGGCGCGCGATCGACAGGTTGGCCGGCCCCTCGGCGCCGTCGCGAGCGACGATCGCGCCCGCGGTCACATACGGGCCGGTCTCGTGCTCAAAGAACCACGGGATTGGCAGCGCGCCGAGATCCGGCGTCTCAACCTGGATCTCCTGGCAGGGCGCCTCGGCCGCCGGCCGCGGCGCCAGCGGCTCGGCCAGCCCCCGCAACATCCGCTCCTGGATCCCGTCGACGCCGACGCCCAGGCCGTTTGCGATCCGTGCCCGGCTTGCCAGCACCCCGCCGACCACGGGCATGTCGCCCCCCACCACGCGCTCGAACAGGAGCGCGGGCCCGTCGTCGGCCGCGGCCAGCAGCGCCGACAGCTCATAGTGCAGCGAGACCGGCTCGGGGATCCGGATCAGCTCGCCGGCATCCTCCAGTTGGGCCAGCACGGCCCGAAGCGATTGATCCGTCGGCGACACATTGCCAGTCAACCACTCCCCCGCTCGATGGGCGTCAGGGGCGCCAGCCACAGCCTGAACTGTGGGCCACCGGCGGAGTCGTGCCGGAGAGCCGGCGCCCCGTTAGCCGGAACGTCAGTTATCTCCTGAGCCCATTCGATTCAAGTCTCTGCCGACAGCCGAAGAGCGGCGGTTGCAGGCGATTCGGCGTGTTTACGGGCGATTCGGTACCGTCGCAGCAGACAGGAGGGGTGGCAGAGCGGTCGAATGCGCTGGTCTTGAAAACCAGAGTCCGGCAACCCCGGACCGCGGGTTCGAATCCCGCCCCCTCCGCTGCACCGGCTCCGTCCCCGTCGGCTCCTCGGACCCGGACCCGGGGGGAGGCGAGCTGCACGCCCGTGGGGCTTGTTACAGCCGCCTCCCCGCCTGGGCTCGTGCCGGCGTGTAGGTCGTGTGCGACCACATAGGCTCCGGCAACTTGTTCTGCCTGACCGCGGAGGGGCGGTCCTTCGCGGTCGACGCGCGCATTCTCTGCCGCGACGCCACCCGCGTCAACCGGCCGACGTTGCTTACCAGCCAAAAAGGCGGCAAAACCCGGCGGAATCGGCCCCTGACGGGCCGCAGGCGGCGAAACCGCATGGGAGCACCGCCACGCAACCGGCCCCTAGCTTATTGCTCCGGCTGTCCGTAGGATTCCGCACCATGGCCGAAATCGCCGCCCTTCCAGAAACCGCCACGGCGCCTGCGGCCCATCCGCCGGCGGTGGCGAGACCGGACTTCGAGATCGTCCCCCGCAAGGGATTGATCATCGTGGCCGTCGTGATGGTGGGCCTGATCGTCGCCATCGCCACCAACAGCCGGTGGCCGCTCGAGTTCTTCCACGTCGCCGGCGGCGCCGCGTGGACGATCATCGACCTGTTCCTCGGTCTCGTCCTCGGTCCCATCATCGGCCGGATGTCGATTCCGGCGCGGGTCGAGTTCACGACGAAGCTGATGCCGAAGATGGTGCTGATCATGCCGACCGTGGTGACCGCGACCCTGGCATCCGGCTGGCAGCTCGCCACCAAGCTCGGCACCAACCTCAGCAGCTATCCCGAGCATGGATGGGTGGTCGCCAGCTTCATCGTCGTGGGCGTCATGGCGATCCTCGCCCTCGGCCTGCTGGAGCCCGCCAACATCGCCGTGCTGTTCGAGCTGAAGAAGCCGCGGCCGAACGGCGCCGTCATCGAACGGCTGATGAAGCGCTTCATCTACTGCGCCGGTGTCCTTGGGGTGATGCAGGTCGCAACGCTGCTCATCATGACCAAGCTTGCCTCGTCATGACCCGGCGCACCTATCCCCCGTTCACCGAGTTGGGCATGTTCTCCCTGGCGCTGATCGTCGCCGGCGGGATCTATCTGTCCTCGCACATTCCCCAGCACGTGGCACTCGGCCCGGCGATCGTTCTGCTCATCGCGTCCGCGCTCGTGATGACCGTCAACCTCACGCTGCTCAGGAGCGTCGATGACTTCGCCTGGCCCCGCTTCTTTCAGGTCGCGAAGTGGGCGCTCGTCGCCTATCTCTTCACGGCCGCGATGATCGAGTACGCGTTCCTGCGCAATCACCTCAAGGGCGGCCCGCTGGTGATCCTGACGCTCTCCCTGCTGGTGTACGCGATCCAGGTCCCGACGTTGATCGCGTTCACCGTCGCCCGTTGGGAGACCTCCACCCTCGACGATGGCGGGGCGGCACCGGCCGAGCTCTGAGCTCTGACCCGGCGCTCAGCGCCAATCGAGGGTCGTCGTCGCCTGGGGCGGATGGTGTCGGTCACGGTGCTGCCGTGCCACCGGACGGCGAACGCGATCGGCCGGGTGGAGTTGTTGTACGCCACCAGCACCTTGGCGCGTCGAGGCTCAAGTTGGTAGAAGTCCTGCTCAGGGAGAACGTTGCGGTCTTGGGTTCGACCGTCGCCGTGCCGCGCGCTGCTCCGTCTCACCCGCCCCGGCTGACCCCGCCCCGGCTCCGGCGTTATCCTCACAGAGTGGCCCGGGGGCCGGCCGGTCCTCACGCCCCTGGACCAGCAGACCCAATAGCCGTCACAGCGCCCGTAGCTCAGCTGGATAGAGCGTCGGTCTACGGAACCGAAGGTCGGGAGTTCGAATCTCTCCGGGCGCGCTACGAAAGCCCCGCATACACGGGGTTTTCTGCTTTTCTGATCCATATCAGAGTTGAGAAGTGTCCCCAATATGTCCCCGGCGGGTCGTAGTCTTCAGCCTGTGATCTCAGGCATCCAGCCGCCGACGGGACATGTCTTCCGCGTCCAACGGGCTCGGGGACCGGTCTGGTACGCGAAGTACAGGCTGCCTGACGGTCGCCAGGTCCAGAAGAAGATCGGGCCGGCTTGGACCGAGCGCGGACGGCCACCGGCGGGCTACTTCACGAAGCGACTGGCTGAGGATTGGCTCCGGTCGGTGCTCGACGAGGCGCGGCGCGGCACCCTCCCCGGTCTCGTCCGGACCGGCGCCACCTTTGCCGACGCAGCCGCCGAGTACCTCCGCTACTGCGCGCACGACCGCGCGTGCAAGCCGTCGACGCTGCGCGACTACCGATCGAACCTGGAGGCGCATCTCCTGCCAGCGTTCCGGGAGACATCCCTGGAGGACATCACTGCCGCATCGATCGACCGCTGGCGGGCGTCGCTGACCGGCCTCTCCTCCCGGACGAAGAACAAGCTGCTCGTGGTGATGCACGGCGTCATGCGCCGGGCTGCGCAGGTGTGGGGCTTGACTGCCAATCCCGTCGCCGGCGTCGAGAAGCAGCGGACACCCTCGACGGGCGATCTCGAGGTGTTCTCGCCGGAGGAGGTGATGGCGCTGGTGCGTGCTGCCGCCTCCAAGCCGGACGCCGCGGTCTTCCTCACCGCTGCCTTCACGGGGTTGCGTCGCGGCGAGCTGATCGCTCTGCGCTGGCGCGACGTGGACTTCGCCGGCTCGGTGATCCGCGTCCGCGGTAGCTATGCCGCCGGGGCGCTCACCTCGCCGAAGTCGGGCAAGGTCCGGTCGGTCCCGATGGCTCCGGACGTCGCGCGCGCTCTCGCCGGACTCGGCCAGCGCGCTGACTGGACCGGCGACGACGACCTCGTGTTCCCCGGCGAAGGCGGCGGCTACCTCGACGGCTCGGCGCTGCGCCGCCGATACACAGCTGCGCTGGGACGCGCCGGCCTGCGTGCTCTACGCTTCCACGATCTGCGCCACACGTTCGGTACGCGGATGATCGCGAAGGCCGACATCCGCCGCGTCCAGGAGTGGATGGGGCACGCGGACATCCAGACAACGATGCGTTACCTGCACTACGCGCCGCGGAGCGAGGATGCGGCGCTGGTGGCCGAAGCGTTCGCGCTTCCCGAGCCGGGTCGCGCCCAGGTACGGGTCGACCGATGATGGCGTTATCAATTACATCGATTTGCAGGCACTTGTCCGAAGATGTCCGAAGACGTCCCCAAGACGTCCGCCAGCTCGACGTGGAGGCCCCCGGCGGACGTGGTCCTGGGGGACCCAATCAGCAGCAACCACGGCGGTTCTAGGTGCTCACCGGACGTCTCGGGACGTCTTCAGCACATCTTGTGCGTGGAGTGTGATTCTGTTGGGGTTGGGATGTCTGTTTCTGTTGGGGTTGGGACGTCTGTTTCTGTTGGGTCGGGACGGCTAGGGGGAACGCGAGGCGTGGTCGCGACGGGAGCGCTGGAGGTCGGCGGCGCGGTTGCGATTGGCCAGCAGAAGCGGTCGGGCAGAGCCGCTCGTGCTTCGGTTGGTAACCGAGGCTGCGCGCAGGGAGCGGGTGTTCGATCGGGTGGGCTGGTCGACTGCTTGGCGGTCATCGCGCGCGGAACTGCCATCGAGCATGGACGCTCGATCCACGCCTCGGTTTCCGTGCGCGTCTAGCTCGGTTGTTCGGCCCGGTTCGAGCGCGCTGACCTAGACGGCAGTCACCGCGCGCGGCGCCTCAGCCGAGCAGGGACGCGAGGCCCGTTCTCCGCGCGCGACGCACCGGCTGGTTGCCGCGGCAGCTCTCATCCCTCTCGATGCCTAGCGGCGGGAAGCGGGACCAGTCGCGTTCCGGATGCTGCGCCGGCCAGAGTGTTGGAATTAGCCCGATCCGGTCGCGAAGTGGGGGCCGCGGGAGGCTTCCGCTTTCGTGGCAAGCACTCGTCCGCCTGGGCGCTGGCGGACCACTCCTGCGTCGCCGAAGCGGAAGTCAGCCCCGAGGACGTTGAGAGGGCGAAAGCGCTCGGCGGATGCGAGGTTTCCGCGCAATCCGAGACCGTCAGCGTCGGCGTCAGGATGTCCGTCCGAAACCCGAAGCATCGTCGTCCGCGAGTGAAGCGGTTGTTGTCGCCACGAGCGCAACCGGTGGTTCGCCCGCGGAGGTCGGCAGCGGTGCGCAACCCTGCCATCCGTTGCGGGGAAGGCGGCGTCGCGCCCAGGATGATCGCCGTGGACGCAGAGCGGGGGCTCTCGTGACCGATCATCGCTTCTCAGCGTCACGGATCGGACTCGGCCGCTGCAGTCGTATTAATGGGGGAGCTTCCCTTCCGAGCCTCGGTGGTGAGCAGGCTGGCTGGGTTGCGGTCCGTGGGATCAGTGTGATGCGATCAGTCTGGTGCGATCAGTCTCGTGACGGCGTCGATCACGGCGAGTCGTCGTTTGGCGCGGTCGGGCGCGCTGGTCGTGCTGAACTCTGGGTTCAGTGTTGCCCAGGCGCTGGCGATCGATTGGACGAGGACGAGGATTGCGGTTGCGTCCCATCGGTCCGTCAATGTGCCTTCGCTTTGAGCTTGGTGCAGCTTTTCCAGCCGGGTCTGGTTCGCGGAGATCACGGCAGGGAGTCCCGGGCCGTTGGAGCGCTCGAGGCGGTACCAGGAGGCCAGTCGGATGACGGCTGGGTCGTCTTCGAAGATGTCGAATAGGCGTCCGGCG